>JBBRZQ010000459.1:0-1502 GCA_038236535.1 Actinomycetales bacterium | reverse complement strand
CGATGCTCCTATGTTTGTCAAGGGGCTTCCGACGGTGCTGGCAGACCAGTGATGGGCCACTCGGGTGAGGGCGAGCTCTTATCAGGCCACGCGGTGTCGGCGGTTGGTTGGGATGGCGGCCGACGTATCGATCGAAGGACAACCGGTGTCGGTGTCGGGCAGATATTGGGTCAGGCCGCCATCCCAGAACTTGATCAGCTGCGCGGGAGCAGTTGGTAGGTCTCGCGAGCGACGTAGCGTTTCAGGACGCGCATGATCTCGCGTTTGGTGAGGCCTTCTTCGGTGCGTCGTTCGACGTAGGCGCGGGTGCGGCGGTCGCTGCCCATGCGGGTGAACACGATCCGCCACAGCGCATGGTTCGCTTGGCGGTTCCCGGCCCGGCTGAGTCGGTGCCGGTGGTGTTTGCCGGACGATACGGGCAGTGGTGCGACGCCGCACAGGTGCGCCCACGCGGCTTCGTTGCGGATCCGTTCGGGGTTGTCGCCCGCGGCGACCAACAAGATCGCGGCGGTATCGACACCAACGCCGTGACACGCGAGCAGCGCCGGTGCGGTGACCGTGACGAGCTCGGCGAGGACGACCTCGAGTTCGTGCATGTCGTCGTCGATCGCGAGGCAGCGGCGGCCGAGGGTCCGCATCGCGAGTTTCGTCGCATGCAACACCGGCTCACCGCCGGGTCGGGGACGGAGCGCGGCGGCTTGGCGGGCGAGGTGCGCTTTGGGAACGTCACGGAACTGTTCCCGCAGCGCATCAGGGCTCGTGAAGCCGAGGTGGCGGATCTGGTTCAAGCAGCGGGCGCGGGCTTGTCGACCGGAACGTTGCGCGATCAGCAGCGCCCGGATCGCTTCCACGTTCCCGTCGGCGGACTTCGCGATGCCCGACGCCCGGCCCGACAACGCGGCCCGGGCCGCTTCGATCGCGTCGACCGGATCCGACTTGCCGAACATACGGCGGACCTGCCGGTTCGTGCGATCAACCTCGATCACGACCAGCCCACACGATCGCAGATAGCGGGAAAGGCCCGCGCCATACGCGCCGGTGCCCTCCACACCCACGCGGGCGATCGGACCCAACGCGCGCAACCACGCGTGCAGCGCAACGAACCCGGCGGTGGTCGCCGGGAACGACTCGACGCCCAGCACGCCACCGTTCGCGTCGAGCGCAGCGCAGACGTGGTTGTCGAGGTGCGTGTCGACTCCACCCACGTTCGGGCGCGACGAATCTACGATGTTCATTGCCATCCCTTCTGTCTTCAACGGTTGAGGGGCGGCACGCACGTCCCGGGAAGGAGACCGTGTCGAGCAGGCTGCGCTAACAGCCGGCTCGGTCACCCTCCGGAACGGGGCGTGCCCAATTCCAGCACCATCCGATCGACACGCACTCCAAGCAAACAAGTACTTCGACAGGTCAGATCAAACGGCGCCCACCGCCATCGACGACACCGACCCAACCCGAGCCGAGAACCGCGAACAACGGCGAACCCAGTCTCACTGGCAGATATG
>JBBRZQ010000458.1:0-1506 GCA_038236535.1 Actinomycetales bacterium | reverse complement strand
GAATACGACGCGATCCAGCGGGCCGCCGAACAACGGCACCTGCCCGCATCGACACTGGCTCGGTCCCTTCTACTCGACAAACTTGGCGAACAGCACGCCTCCTGACCCGTGGGCACGTCACCGCAAGGCGATCGGCTTGTGAGCTCAACTGGGTCATCCTTCGATGAGTCGATGGTGGACACGAGGTGACCGTCTGCTCGACGTCGCGTCACGGCTTGGCCGGACCGCGCGGGAGGTGATGGGACCTACGCCGTGCTCATCGGCGCGTGCGGCGGTGTCCACCACGGGCCGCCGTTCGGGTCTCAGACATGGCGGCGGGGTGCGGCTGGCATGGTAGGGAGGTGCCCTCGCTCTCACCGCTGCCAGACGTCGAGGACATCGAGGCGGTCCTGGCGTGGGTCATCGCCCACTTGGGCCATGTGAGCCTCGAGGGGCCAGATGGTGTCCGGGCTGGCGGGCACCGGGGCGGGCAGGCTGCGGCCGACGCCGCGCTTGCGGCGCTCGACGTCACCGGGTACGCGCGCTCGCGTTCGACGGTGCTGCCCGAGCACCAGCGGGGCGCCAGCCGGATGTCGCCCTACATCCGTCACGGGCTCCTGAGTCTGTCGGACGTGTGGGACGCCGTGGCCGACGCCCCGGCGTCGGACCGAAGCCGCTACCGCGACGAGCTGTTGTGGCAGGAGTTCGCGCGCCACCTCTACGCCCGCAGCGGGTCCGGACTGGCCGAGCCGCTGCGATACCACCCGCCGCAACCGCCGACTTCACTGGAGTGGAGCGACCAGATGTCCTGCACCTCGTTGCTGCGCGGCGAACTGGTGAACGACGGCTGGCTGGTGAATCAGACGCGCATGTGGTGGGCCTCGCACTGGACCGTCCGGCACGGCCGCGGCTGGCGGGAGGGAGAGGACGACTTCTTCCGGCACCTGCTCGATGGCTCGCGCGCTGCCAACCGCCTGGGCTGGCAGTGGACCGTAGGCACCGGCACCGGCAAGCCCTACGGCTTCAGCCGTTGGCAGGTCGAGAAGCGCGCGCCACAGTTGTGCCGCTCGTGTCCGCTGCGCGACGACTGCCCCATCCAGGTCTGGCCCGATGCGAAGCCGGGCCCCCGCATCTCAACGAGCCCACTCTCTGTGGAAGTGGGCGCCGGGGAGCCGGGAGCCGGGCCGGAAGCCTCCCTCCACGAGGGCGAGCCGGCGGCCGTTTGGCTCACGGCCGAGTCGCTGGGCGACGGTGACCCCGCGCTCGCCGCGCACCCGGACCTGCCTGTGGTCTTCGTGTTCGACGAACCGCTGCTGCGCTCGCTGCGCCTGTCCGGCAAGCGCCTGGTGTTCCTCACCGAGTGCCTTGCCGACCTGGCCGGACGACGCGAGGTGGACGTCCGCCTCGGCCGCGTGCCGGAGGAACTGGCCGGGACGTCGCTCGCCGTGACCTTCGCCCCGGTGCCGGGCTTCGCGCGCCACTCAGCGTCCGTAGCGATCGCGCACCTGTACCCGTGGCCATGGCTGG
>JBBRZQ010000457.1:0-1508 GCA_038236535.1 Actinomycetales bacterium | reverse complement strand
GTTGCTGTCGCAACAGGCGCTTCAGTTCGGTTCGAGGGTCAGTCCGACATGGGGCTCTTTGCGGGTTGAGCCGAACCGGAGCAGATGTCCACGAAGTCCCAGACGGACGCAGAGGGTGACTGAAATGGGCGCTTCCGGGAAGTCCGTGGGTCATGGCGTAGCCGGGTAGAGCTGCAGTCCACCGAGGTGGAAGTAGATGGCGGTCTTGAAATGCTCGCGGTTGCGGTAGCCGCGGGCCGATACCCGGATGGCTTGGACACGGGAGTTCAGGCCTTCGGCGCCGGCGTTGGTAATCGGGTGGGCGAAGTAGGACAGCAGTCCCGCCTCGTGACGCTTCAGTGTCTTGGCAGCGTCGATGATCGGCTTCAGCTGGGAGTGGGTGGCCCAGAAGTACCAGCGGTTGAAGTGCTTGGCGCCCCAGCCGCGGCGCTTGTAGGACCAGAAGTGGCGCAGGTCTTCCTTGATCGCCCAGGCACGTCCGGTCTTCAGGTCCGCGGCGCGTAGCGCGTTGAAGCGGTCCTGGTGACGTGCGGGCAGGTTCTCGTGTGAGTACAGCCACAGGTACTTCGAGCCGGCCAGGCTCTTGTCGCCGGCCGCGTTCAAGGCCCGGTTCTCCTGCTTGCGTACGGTGTCCACGGCCTTGGTCAGGTAGCCCATCAGGTGGTAGCGGTCGAAGACGATCTTGTCCTGGGAATCGACCAGGTGCGCGCGCACCGAGTTCGCGAACGGCTCCCACATGTCCATCGCGACCGCCTGGATCTGGGCGAGCTGGTCGGCGGTGAATTGCTCGAAGTAGCCGTCCAGGCTGGCCTGTCGGCGTTCGTCGGCGATGAACTCGACCGTGCCGGCGTCCAGGTCGCAGACCAACGTGATGTAGTCCTGGCCCCGCCCCGCGGCCTTCTCATCGACCCCGACATGGGCCGGGGCGGCCAGTGTCTTCGCGGCCAGGCCCCGTGCGACGGCACGGTCTATCAGATGCCACGCCTCGTCCCAGCTGAGCCGCAGCAACCCGGCCGCCGCGGCCACGTCACAGGCACTGAGCACATCGATCGCCAGCCGCTCGAACAAGGTCGTGAACCGCGAGTGTGGTTCGGCCCACGGCACCCGCACCTGACGCACCCCGTGCTCGGGGCAGGCCACCCGCGGCGCACTGGCATGCAGGAAGGTCAAGAACGCACACGAGTCCAGGTGTCGCCATGCCCGTTCCTCGGAGTGGTCATAGACCGCCAGCTCGACATCGCAGTCCGGGCACAGGAACCGGGTCCGCTTGGGATGTTCCACCCACACATCCACGCGCCCGTCCTCGACCGACAACTCCACCTGGCTCACCTCCCACGGGGCGACCAGACCCAACAGATGCCGGTACAACTCGGTGTCACGCATCCCAAAATCATGCCGCTGACCCCCTGATCACCGCCAGCAAACCCACGGAGAAGCCGGAAGCGCCTACAAAAGGGGACTCATCCTGGGAAGCGGAGACGCCAGGCTCCCCTACGTTGACAGCACCG
>JBBRZQ010000456.1:0-1510 GCA_038236535.1 Actinomycetales bacterium | reverse complement strand
CCTCGACGTCGATGCCGAGGCTGCCCATCGCGGCCTCCTCGGCTGCCGTCAGCCCGCCCTTGCGGCGACTGGCCGCGAGCTCTTCACTGATCTGTGGCAACGCGTCCGCATCGACGGTGTCACCCAGCAGTGCTCGCCCGTCGGACTCGGCGAGCAGAGCCTCCAGGAGGTGCTCCTCGCGGATCTCGCCCGCGACATCCCGAGCCGCGTATCCGTAGGCCCGCTCCACCACGACCTTGGTCGACGGCGCCAGTCGACTCAGCATCATCGTCATCGCCTCCCGTGCTTCTTGTATGCCGCTTGCCGACTGACGCTCAGCTCTTGGGCGATCTGCGCCCAGGACCAACCCAGCTCACGGGCCCGGCTGACCTGGGCGCGTTCCAGCAGGTCGACCAGCTTCCGCAGGCCCACCACAGCGCGCAGCCCCACCCGGGGATCCGAGTCACTGGCCGCCGAGGCCAACACCGTCGCTTCCGCCATCCTGCCAACCTAGGTTGACACACACAGCTTTGTCAACCCAGGTTGGCAGTCCCGTCAAGGCTCGGGCAGACAGATGTCTTCTGTTGTCAGACAGGCGAACTGGTAGCGCTAAGATCTTGCGTCGACTGCGTCGAGCAGCTAGTCTCGAACACATGTTCGAGACTGCAGCGGCGCTGACGACTGGGGACCTGACGGCCCTCATCGCAGCGCTGTCCCGGCTCGACGGGCGGGTCGGGGATGCGGAGCGGGTCGACCAGCTGACGGTGTTGGAGCGGGTCAAGTCCGCCGCGGCGGCGGCGCAGGTGCGGGTCACGGCGGCGTTCGTGGACTCGCAGGCGGAGGTCGCGAAGGCGTGGACCGCGCGGGCGAAGGCGTGCTCGGACGGCAGCGACTTCGAGGGGTGGCGGGCCGCTCGGGAGCAGGCCAAGGCGGCGTCGCTGGTCCTGCCCGACCAGCCAGGGCAGGGCCAGTCCGGGGATGGTGGCCATTGCGGTCAGGGTCAGTCCGGGCAGTCCGGGGATGGTGGCCAGTGCGGTCAGGGTCAGTCCGCGCAGGGCAGTCAGTTCGGGGCCAGCGGTGCGGGCCGTCGTGGTCGGGGTTCGGCGGGTCGGGGCCTGTCGGGGGTGGTGGGGCAGGTGGCGTTGGCGCGGCGGGAGTCCCCGACCCTCGGCGCCGGACACGTCCGCCTCGCGGTCGCTCTGACAGCGCAGATGCCGCACACCTACGCCGCGCTCGCGTCCGGGGTCCTCTCGGAGTGGCGGGCCAACCTCGTCGTGCGGGAGACCGCGGTCCTGACCGGCGAACAACGGACCGCGGTGGACGCCGAGATCGCCGCCACCCTCGGGGATGAGCTGGGGATGCTCGGGGACCGGGAGCTGGTCCGGCGGGTGAAGGCCATCGCGTACCGGATCGACCCGAAGTCGGTGCTGAACCGCAACGCCCACGCCCACGGGCAGCGGCGGGTCTCCATCCGCCCCGCCCCCGACACGATGGCCTACCTGAGCGCGCTGCTGCCGGTGGCGCAGGCCGT
>JBBRZQ010000455.1:0-1515 GCA_038236535.1 Actinomycetales bacterium | reverse complement strand
TGTAGACATCCCAGGGTCGTAACTTGTCAAGCGGCGTGGGTGGTCGGGTTGGTTTGACGATGCGCCCAGGCGATTTGTTCGCTGTAGTTGGTGTGATGGCGCACGCAGCCGTGGAGGATGCCGACGAGTCGGTTGCCCAGAGCGCGCAGCGCTTGGTGGTGCAGGTCGCCTGCGGCGCGGTGCTGGTCGTAGAAGGCGCGGGCGCCGGGACTGCTCTGCAGCGCGCAGAACGCCCACTGGTCGATCGCGTCGTAGAGGCGGCGGTTGCGGACGTGGCGGGCCAGCACGGCGCGTTTCTTGCCCGACGCGACGGTCAATGGCGATGTTCCGGCGTAGTTCTTGCGAGACTTGGCGGTGGTGTAGCGGTTCGGGTCGTCCCCGAACTCACCGAGCACCCGGGCGCCGAGGATGACACCAAGTCCTGGCAGGGAGAGGTAGATGTCGGCGTCCGGGTGTGCCTCAAAATGTGTCGCCAACTCGGCCTCGAGGTCGGCGATCTGGCGGTTGCACTCGGCGATGACAGCGACCGCGGCACGGGTGGTCGCCCCGAACGCGGCAGTGACCGCCGCGGGTGCGGCGAGCTGCTCGGTACGCAATGCCGCCTGAATCTCAAGTGCCCTGGCGTCGAGGTTACGTTGGCGCCCAGCGGTTTTCAGTGCGGATCGAATCTTGGATAGGCTCAGGTTCGTGGCTTGAGCCGGGGTGGGGGCACGGCCCAGGATGGCCAGGGCGTCACGGTCGGCCAGGGTGTCGAATGCCTCCAAGGCGCCTGGGTAGTACTCCCGCAACGCACTGCGCAGCGCGTTGGTGTGCCGGGTGCGGGCCCAGATTAGGTTCTGATGCGCCCGGGCCAGGACCTTGATCGCCTCGACCGCGGGGCTGTCCCCGGCGAGCAGGCGATGGTTGTGCCGGTCGGTGCGCACCAGATCGGCGAGCAGTTTGGCGTCACCGGCATCGGACTTCGCACCCGAGACCTGATGGCGGTCGCGGTAGCGGGCAACGGCGAGCGGGTTGACCGCGAACACCTGATAGCCGGCCGCGCTCAGCGCCTCGACCCAGAGGCCGCGGTCGGTTTCGATGCCGATCACCACTTGGGCGGGTTCCTCCGCGTGCGCGGCCACCAGCTCGTGGAACCCGCGGATACCGGCAAGCCCTTCGGGCAGCCGACGCGACGCCAGTCGAGCCCCGTCGGCGTCCATCAGGTGAATGTCGTGATGGTCTTCGGCCCAGTCGTCCCCAACGAAAATGGTCAAGTCGCCTCCCTGGTCGGTGTGGTGAAACCCGTTCGAGCCGAGGGACACCCGGCGGCGACCTAATGGACCAGTGCTCGGTGGCACGACATCCCATGAGCGCTAAAGGCGACCTCACCAACCGGCTGGGGCACGATCTACAATTAGGAATCGACACACATTCCAGGTTCTCACGGTGCTCACCAGCCAGCGGCTCGATGAACAGCCTCCGTCGACCGGACCATTACCGGTCGAAGGCTCGCTGATCGATTCCCATTAGGTTCTC
>JBBRZQ010000454.1:0-1516 GCA_038236535.1 Actinomycetales bacterium | reverse complement strand
CGCGCCCACGACTCGACGTCGTACCTCCAGAAGTTCACGCCCAGGCGCACCCGAGGCACGACGTCGAAGCGCAACGTCACCATCGCCTTCCGCCTCGAGGCGGAAGGTCGGATGACGCCCGCTGGCCGCCGAGCACTGGGCAGGAAGCCCTGGGGCCAGCCGCCCGTGGCGGCCGCACGTAGCGCGTGCTGAGACCAACAGGGAACCCCTCGACCCTAGCTTCGAAGAGTGCGTCTGACCGCCGCTATCGCCCACCGTGGGGCAGGCATCTCAGCGCCCACAGTGACGCACACCTGGGGCGGTCCGTGTTGGGAGGCTGGAGGTGCAGGTCGGCGCCGGTCCGACCCTTATGGTGTCTGTATCGGTCAGGCGTGATGGGCTATCGGGGACCATCGTGACCTGTCGGGCGGGGAAGGAGTCGGGTGGACAGTGTGAGCGTGCCGAACGCGGTGCGACCGTACGTGGATCAAGTACTGGCCGCGACCGACGCCGTCTGTCTGGAGCACTTGGATGTGGAGTACGCCGGCCTGTGTCGGAAAGTGGTCGGCAAACTGGGCCGGAAGCGACCCTCCCCGCTGACTCGCGGCGACTTGGGTATTTGGGCCGCCGGAGTCGTCTATGCCGTCGGCCAGCTGAACTTCGTGTTCGATCCTGCGCAGACGCCGCATGCGAGCGCCGACCAGCTCAGCGGGTGGCTAGGCGTGCGGAAGACCACGATGGCGAACAAGGCCAGGCTGATCCGCGACACCCTGCATCTGAGCGACTTCGATAGCGAGTTCATGCGCCGTGACCTGGTTGAGGCCAGCCCGTTGACCTGGCTACTGGAGGTCGACGGGCTGGTGGTCGATATCCGGCAGGCGCCCGCGCAATTTCAGGTGCGGGCCTTCGAGCTCGGGTTGATTCCGTTCGTCCCCGGGGTTGCCGATGACGGGCCGTGACGAGGCGGATCGTCTCCTCGAGGTGATCACCGTGGACTGCTACAACGTCTCCGAGCAGATGACGGCTTTCTACGAGGTATTCGCCGAGCAGGTCCCGCTGCCCACCACCACCACCGTGGTCGGTGCCACCGTTCGGGTCGTCGGAATCGACATCGCCGAGCAGGGCGAGGAGCTCACAGCCCGCTGCCAGCGCGCCGGGGTCGTTCAGGATCTGCGACTTTCGGACCTGGCGTTCCCGCCCGATGCCGCAGCCGCCTGGAGTCAGGCGGCGTACCGCCGCTGTCTCGGCCTGAGGGCGCATCCAAACAGCCATGCCAGCAGGATGGAAGCCATCCTGGTTGTGACGTGACCCGGCGACACGATCCGCCGCTCGACGACGGCCTCAGCGGTTCCTGACCGCCCTGGCCGGCAGGTGCTCGACGTCGACCTGCCCGGGCCGCCAGGCGGTCCCCGGGATCGAGCGCAGCGGCGCGAACGGGTCGGCCGCGTACTGCCAGGCGACCGCGAGGCTATCCGCGATCAACCCTGCCGCATCCGGGTGGGCCTCGGCAGCGAGCCGACGCAGTTCGTCGACGTTG
>JBBRZQ010000453.1:0-1535 GCA_038236535.1 Actinomycetales bacterium | reverse complement strand
CCACGCGAATGCTATGCCCGGGCCGGTGGTTGTAGCCCACACCCGGCGCGCATCGCTTCCATCGGGGTCGGTGAAGTCTTCGCCTACCAGCTCCGGCACGGGCCAGGGCCGACCAGAAGGGAGTGTGGGCTGCCATGGTAGTAGCTCATTTCATCATCATCCGCGTCGCGGACATATGGGTCCGGTGATTCAACGCTGCCAGATGCACAAGCTGAGAAACGTCGCTGACAAGCTGCCCGACGACCTCGCTAAGACGGTGACCAAGAAGATGCGGGCCGCCTACCAGGCACCATCCGCGATCATCGCCGAAGCCCAACTCGAAGCGCTGGCAAGGGAATTGGAGCACACCCACCCCGGCGAACCGTGGACACCACTCAGGCCGACGCCTTGCGCCCACTGATGGAGAACTCCCGCCGACTACGCGAACTCACCACCGAACTCGCAGCCCTCGCGCTGCAGCAGGTCAAAGACGACCCAACTCAACCCGACCCCTGAGGCCTATTCGCGCGCGTTCTAAGTGCTTTTTGGGCTCTTGTGTCGCATCCGTGGGTGAGTTTTCGGGCTGCTGATGAGGAACACGCCGTTCCCGCTTAGGTTTTGGGCTGTCTAAAGGTCCAGAACCAGAGAGCGGAGAACGGCGTGCGGGATGTAAGCCTATGGCGAGCCCTTTTGGGCGTCGAGAAGACGGTCATCGAGCTGGTCGAGTTCGACCAGGACGCGGAGCTGCTCGTGGCTCATGTGCGGCCAACGAGCCGAGCACGCAGCCGTTGCGGTATCTGCGGTCGTCGCAGCCCCGGTTACGACGCTGGCCAGGGTAGGCGGCGGTGGCGGGCGTTGGACCTGGGCACGATACGGGCGGTGCTGGAGGCCGACGCCGCCCGGGTGACCTGCGCTGAGCACGGGGTGGTCGTGGCCGGGGTCCCGTGGGCCCGGCACGACGCCGGGCACACCTACGCCTTTGACCAGACAGTGGCATGGTTGGCGACCCAGTCTTCCAAGGCCACGGTGACCCAGCTGATGCGGATCGCGTGGCGCACCGTTGGGTCGATCATCTCTCGGGTGTGGGCCGACGTCGACGCCAGTTGTGACCGTCTGGACGGGTTGGCCAGGATCGGGATCGATGAGATTTCGTACAAGAAGGGCCACAAGTACGTGATGGTCGTCGTGGACCACGACACACGCCGGCTGGTGTGGGCCGCACCGGGACGCAACAGCGCCACCGTGCGGGAGTTCTTCGACCTGCTCGGGCCGGAGCGGTGTGCTCAGATCACCCATGTCAGCGCCGATGGTGCCGACTTCATTGACACCATCGTCGCCCAGATGTGCCCCGGCGCGACGCGGGTAGCCGATCCGTTTCATGTCGTGAAGTGGGCCACCGATGCCTTGGACGAGGTCCGTCGGGGAGCCTGGAACGACGCCCGCGAACTGGCCCTGACCGAGCTGAAACGCGGCCGCGGACGTCCCCGAGCCGACGCGCCCGCGCGACCAGGCAGTGAACGCGCGACCGCGTTGAAGGGAGCCCGCTACTCGTTGTG
>JBBRZQ010000452.1:0-1542 GCA_038236535.1 Actinomycetales bacterium | reverse complement strand
GAATTGGCCGCCCCATCCTCATCAGTAGCCCGCGCGCGATAGGCAAGAACACCACGAGCTCCCGGTCGGTGAGTCACCCCCGCCGCCAGGGCCTCGGCAAAGTCAGGTGATGCCTAGGATTTCCAACGATCTGGAGGGTTCGCGGGCGGTCCAGCGGATGCCTGCGGCGATGTTGGTGTGACCCTTTGGGCGTAGAGCGCTGATAGCGAGGTTGCGCAGGCTGGCCATGACGTGTGGCCCGGAACCGGTACGAACTTGGCTCCTGTCCTCGTCCCACACCACGTCACGTACCCAGTGCAGCCGGTTCTCGATCTGCCAGTGCCCACGGATGAATCCGGCCAGTTCCTCGGGGCTGGCCTGCTCGGGGGTCAGGCTGGTGATGCAGTGCGCGATCTCTTTGGTGGCGCGCTGGCCGTCCAGTCCGCCGACGTCGCGACGGATACGGAAGACCTGGGCCGCGTGAGGGAAGCTGATCGCGGACTGGGCGGCGACGGGTGCGACCCGGGTGGTGCGCTGCTCGGTGCGCCCGTGTCCGCGGTCGAAGGTGACGTGCTCGGGGGCGAAGTCGCCGGCGGGGCCTGACAGCGCCCGTTGGCAGGCCACCAACAAGCTCGGTTGGTTCCCTTTCACCGTCAGCACATAGTCGGCGCCCCGGTCGGCGACCAGGTGCCGGGCAGTCTCCCGCTGGGTATGGAGGGCATCGGCCGTGACGACGACGCCGGTCAGGTCCAGATCGGCCAATAACGGTGCCAGCTCAGGGATTTCGTTGGTCTTGGCGGCTATCTCACGCTGGGCCAGGACGACTGCGGTGTCGTGGCTGATCGCCGAGAGCAGGTGTACCTGGGAGCCGTCGGGTCGCCACGCCCCGCGGACCACCTTGCCATCCACGGCGATCGCTGGTCGCGCTCCGTCTGCTGTGGCGCCGGACTGCTGGGCTATCCACCCGCAGATCACCGCGTCGAGCAGCTGCGCGTCGAAGGCCTGGATCGTGCGCCGCAGGGTCGCTTCGTGCGGTGCCACAAACCGGCACTGGAACTGGTGCCAGCGGGCACCGACCACCTGAAGGACCCACTGCGGTGCGTCGCTGGCCCACTCCCCGATCGCCGCAAATGACCGCGCACCGCAGATCACCGCCACCGCCGCGATGGCCAGAATGGCCTGAACGTGGTGTCGAATCCCACGAGGATCCCGGGGGTCGCGAA
Source organism: Actinomycetales bacterium (assembly GCA_038236535.1). Lineage (GTDB taxonomy): Bacteria > Actinomycetota > Actinomycetes > Actinomycetales > Dermatophilaceae > UBA4719. Next base: position 340 of record JBBRZQ010000452.1, on the reverse strand, counting down.
CCGCAGCGAAGCGGGCCAACAAGTCCTGAAACGAGTCCTCGGTCAATGGTGGGCAAGGCATGGCACACTGAACCGGCAACGAGGCCCCCAGGGCTGCGGTGATCTGTGGAAGGACCACCCGTCCTACCGGGGCCTCGTTGTCTTTCCACCCCGACACGCCGGACTCACTGCCGCCACCTACGTCACACGAGTCCCGTCACTACGACTTTGCCGACCCCCTGTGGGCATATGGCCTCTGACCTGCGCATATACCGTTTAGGGTCGTTGACGAGTGACGGTTGGAAACGAACTTCCCAAGGACTTTCCAAGGACTGAAGACTGATCCGGAGGGTCCACCTTT
>JBBRZQ010000451.1:0-1544 GCA_038236535.1 Actinomycetales bacterium | reverse complement strand
CCTCGCAACCACCAGCTGCCGCAGTCGAACTGGCGGCCATCGGGCGCCCGGAACGACCCTGGGCCGGCGCGACGGGCGCGCCGACCCAGGGTGAGCGGTCGTGGTCAGGCGGTGCAGGTCGGCACGGCCGGTGCGCTGCCCACGCAGTTGTTCGGGCGGTTGGCGGTGATGGGTGACGCGGTCGTCGTCATGACCCCACCCTGGCGGTAGACCCCGCCGGCGGTGTTGCCGGCGGTGTTGCCGGTGATGGTCGTGCTCGTCAGCGTGGTGGCGGCCGACGCGATGGCGGCGAGGGCCCCGCCACGGCCTTCGGTGGTGTTGCCGGTCATCGACAGGCCGGTGGTGGTCAGCGTGGCGCCACTGCCGTTGTAGATCCCGCCGCCGCTGGAGTCGGCGCGGTTGCCGGTCACGAAGCCACCGGTGAACGTCGCCGCCGGTGCGGCGCTACCCGCCACGGCGACGTTCGCCAGACCCCCGCCGTCACCGGAGGCCCGGTTGCCGGACAGGGTGGACTGCGTCAGGGTCACCGCGCCGTTGTTGAGGATGCCGCCGCCGGAGCCGTTGACCTTGCCGCCGGAGAAGGTCACCCCGGTGGTCAGGGTGAGCGCGCCCTTGCCGGTGACGGTCGCGATGCGGAAGTCCCGCTTCGAGGAGCGGGTGACGGTGGCCGGCCCGACCATCTCGATCGAGGTGCTGATGACCGGCAGGCCGTTGCTCGAACCGCCGTGCGCCGAGGTCAGCCGGTAGGTGCAGCCCGGCGTCAGCGTGAGGGTGTCCGGCCCGAGGGTGGTGTTGGCGAGGTTGACGGCGGCGACGAGCGCGTTCTCGTTGCAGGCGACGGTGACCGTCGCTGCCTGGGCTGGCAGCGGCGCGATCATCACTGCGGCGGTCACGACGGCGGTGCCAAGATGGCCTGCATGGTGCGGGTGCGGTTCATGGTGTCTCTTCCTGGGGGATGCAGGGTGGAACCCTCTGCGGTGCGGGGGCATCGAGGGCGGCTGGCAGGCGCTGCCCAGCGCGACGTTCGCAGGGTGGCGCCCTTGAGAGATCAGCGACGGCGGCGCCTGGCTAGTCGATGACCAGGACGAGGCCCGGCCACACCACGAGGGGGACGGGCCGGACATCATGAGCCGGCGTCTGATCGCCGACCGCGAGGTGTCTGGGGTACCCGTCCAGCAGGGGCTGCTGCTGCTGACTGAGGTCAGTAGACCACGCTTTGTTACTGTAGATGGTCATGATTTGCCATCGTTATCCTTCAGATGTGAGTCTTTGCTCTATAAAGACTGTGATGAAGTGGTTTGAACCTCATTGATGTCGTAGTGTCCCGACATACCGCGTGCAGTCGCCTCGCGCCACCAGGCAGGGTCATCTCGCCCTCCAGCCGGTATGCCGTGGGGCCTCCATCGGTGGGCGGGGTCACTGCGCGCGCCGACAAAGCGCTGTCGGCGGGCCCAACTATGCTCGCGGGAACCGAGAGAGGGGTGCCCGTGCTGAGCTTCGAAGACCTGACCGTGCTGCAGGACCGCCACCCCTCGTGGCGCCTG
>JBBRZQ010000450.1:0-1550 GCA_038236535.1 Actinomycetales bacterium | reverse complement strand
CCGGTGTGGATGAAGTGGTCGATGGTGAAGGTGGCAGCGTTGATGACCCAGATGCCGTTGCGCAGCATGTCCGCCACCAGGAGGAAGCGGCCGTCGGGGGACAGCCGCACGTCCTGCGGCATGGCGGTCACGCCGGGTTGGGCGCGCGCCTTGGGTCCGCCCATCCTCATGGCATCGGCGTGTGAGGTGCCCCCTGGGGTGGCGACCAAGTTGAGGTCCAGGACGGCGCTGACGGTCGTGGCGTTAGCGTCGACGAGGAGCAGCTGGCCGCTGAACTCGCAGCTGGCGACCAGCCGGGTCAGGTCGCTCGTGTAGTCGGCGTGGTTGAGGCCGGCGCATGGCACGGGCAGGGAGCGTTGCAGGGCCATGGTGTGCGGGTCGCGGACGTCGATGCGGCGTAGCCGTTCGGCCATGACCAGGGCGGCGCTGCCGTCGGGGGTGAAGTACAGGTTGTAGGGGTCGTCGACCCGGATCGGGGCCCCTGGTGTGCCGGTGGTCGGGTCGATGGGGGTGAGGGTGTTGCCGGCGTCGCTGTTGACCCACAGGGTGGCCAGATCGTGGCTGGGGACCACGTGTTCGGGTGAGCGGGCGACGGGGTGGCTGGCGATGACGGTGTAGGTGGCCGGGTCGATGACCTGCACGGTGCCGGCGAGCTGGTTGGGTACGTACACCAGCGGCTTGGCCCGCCCGGCGAGCACGCTGAGGTCGGCGGCGGTGGTGTGCGCGTACGGGCCGCCTCGTCGTGGTGCTGAGGGGACGGCTGCGGACGGCGCAGGTGAGGAGAGCGCGGGATGACCGGTGGGGTCGGCCGTCGGTGCGGGGGTGCTCTGACCGGCCGGGGGGGTGCAGGCCGCGACGGCGGCTATCGCACCCACAGCCAGAGCGGTGGTCAGGCGCCGTCGAAGCGGCCGAGGCGCGGGGGTGTCGTCACACATCATGGGGCGGGTCGCAGCAAATGGGAGACGGTCACGGCGGTCGGGTTGCCGCTGGAGGGTCCGGCGGGGATCCCGGGGCGCCGCGCGTCGATGGCGCCGTGGTGGCCGAGGCGAATGCTGGCGCTGGACCGGCCGTCCGCGGTGCGGCGAGTCATGGGCGGCGTCCGGTCTCGGCCGGTCCTGCCTGGTCGTGGACGGGTTGCTGTGGTCGGGTGAGGCGAGTCAGCCGGGTCTTGGCGACGGCGAAGACAGCGAGGATGGTGCCACCGGCGAACGCCACGGACGCGGCCACGTCGGCGAGGTAGTGCGCACCGAGGTACATCCGGGACGCGCCGACCAGGGCCACGAGCGGCAGGCCGACGAGCATGGCGCCCCGGCGGCTGCGCCGGTGCAGCGTCAGGGCGGCCAGGACGGCGAACAACACGGCGGCCGCGAACGCGGTGTGGCCGCTGGGGTAGCTGTCCGCGGCCTGCTCCACGACCAGCGCGTGGACCGTGTCGCTGGGCGGGCGCGGTCGGTGTACGAGGACCTTGCCGACCTGAACGGACAGCCAGCCCACCGCGGTCAGTAGGGCGAGCGTGGCAGCCCCGGCTCGGGCGCGGACCCAGATCAGGG
>JBBRZQ010000449.1:0-1552 GCA_038236535.1 Actinomycetales bacterium | reverse complement strand
CGGTGTCGTGTGAGCCGACCGGGCACCGGTGGCGGGTGCTGGGTCAGCTGGCCGCGCAGCGGGGCCTGCCTTTTGTGTGTGTGCAGCCGTTCATGACGGCGTGGGCGCGGCGCTGCCAGGACCTGACATCGGACAAGACCGATGAGAAAGACGCTGTCCTGATCGCCCGCCTGACCGCTCAGCTGCGTTGCTACGTCCCCGAGCCGCTGGATGAGACCTGGGGCCGGCTGCGTCACCTCGGTGCCCGCAGAGAGCAGCTGATCGTCGAGTCAACCAGCCAGGTCCAGCAGATGCGCGACCTGCTGGAATGCGTGTGGCCGGCAGCGTTGGAGACCGCCCAATACCCGTTCCGGTCGGCGACCTGGCCGGCGGCGGTGAGCGTGATCCTGGACCGCGACGTCGCCGACCTGGCCCTGACTCGGCGACGCGGCCTGGCACGGTTCGAGGCCGCGGTCCGCCGCGAGATCACCCACCGTGGTGGGGTCCGGCCGTGCCTGCGGATCGTAAGCCTGCTGTTCACCGCTTTGGCCGACCCGGCCGGGGTGATCCCGCATCGGCCCGGCGCGCTGGAACGAGTCCAGCTGCTGCTGGCCGACTGGCGTGAAAACCGCCGACGCCAGGCCGATACCGAGTCGCGGATGACCGTGGTCCTGGACGAGCTGCACCTGAGCGAGCTGGCCACCTCGATCACCGGCCTGAGCGCGTTGGGCGCTGCGGCGATCCTGGCCGAAACCGGTGACCTCAAACGGTTTGCGACCGCCCGCGCCCTGGTCAAACACGCCGGGCTGGCACCGCGAGAGAAACTATCCGGGAACTTCACCGGCCGCACCAAGCTCACCGGTCAGGGCAGACCCGGGCTTCGTCTTGCGGCGTGGCGGGCGGTGTGGGGAGCCCAACGTACCAACCCGGTCTACGACGCCCGCTACACGTATCTGACCAGCCGGGAGAACAACAAGCTCAAACCCACCCAGGCCCAGGCCGTCATCGCCGCCGGCTATCTTGCGCCAGTTGCACGCCGTGATCACCACCGGCCGCAAATGGGACCCGGTCATTGCCACCCACGGCACCCAACCCCACCCGATGCCCATCGCCGCCTGATCAGCACAAGGCGGCCTTCAAGCTGACGGTCGGGGCGAGCCCCACGCGCCATTGAGGAACTCCGGTTACCTCGACGCTCATCATGGGCAGCCCCGCCCGTCGTCAAACCAACCCGATTACGCGCTGTTGGGATCAACCCCATTTCCGCTATGCAGGGACTGACGACGGACGAGGCACCTACCAAAGGCTTGACTTAAACGTCTTACGCTGATGAGCGGATGTCGCGGGACGTTCGAGGCTGGAAACGTCACTCCTCCCGGCCGCCAGCAACGCCTTCACGCACATGCTGGGCGCCCCGGTGGACGGTTGGTGGGCCGCAGGCACGGGGTACTAACACCAACGTTCGATTGCTAGTAGCACCGCGGCGAGCGGACTCTGGGATCACCCCACCGGGGAGCAGGACACCGTCAGATTCTGGTTCACCAGGAGAGTTCATGAACAAGTTCGCCGCGAT
>JBBRZQ010000448.1:0-1554 GCA_038236535.1 Actinomycetales bacterium | reverse complement strand
CGTCAAAGCCGAGATGGAGTGGACCTTCCACCTCGCCTGCCACAACTTCCGCAAACTCGCCGGATCCGGATGGACCACCACTCAGATGGCCACCAGCTGAGGGTTCCGGGAGCGCACCTGGGCATCTCCGGGGGGCCGGGAACTAGTCGTACCGTCCGAGGCCGGACATCTTTCGGTGACCACGGCGCCCCAAGCACTCACGCCCTCTCACACGGCCCGAAGGGCCTCGGGCGCCATCGGGCCGTCTGTCACCGCCTCAACCGTTACCGACTCGGGGTCCTAGGTGCTGCTCGCATTTGCGGCCGTCACAAAAGTTCGCCGTCACCGACGACTCGATCCTTCGTGCCAGCGTGAGCCCGGGCGGCCACAGCGACGGACCCGGCACGGGCGCCCAATTCGAGATCATCCTGCCGATCGCAGGCCGCGCAGCCGATGACGGCAGCGTTGACCAACGCGGGGCGCGTCAGTCGCGTCACAAGGGTGGTTGAGCCGCGGTCGCCGGTCGCCGTTCGCCGGCGCCCTGTCCCGACTCCGGCTGATCCCCGCCAGCCCAGAGAGCCCAGCCGTGATCCCCCAGCCACCACCGCTCCAAGCCAACATCCTGCGTCTGCTCGGCGTCGACCCGATCCGACCACGCTGACCACGCACCCAGACACACCGGAACCACACGTTCATGCATGTGCGGAATGCCCGGCTAGCCGACGGCTAGCCGCCGCCCATGAACAGTTCGATCTGCGTCGTGTGCGGCTGTCCTCTGGCATTCGGCGTCACCCAGGGGCAGCAGAGCCGGGGTCCTCTTGCGCTGTGGTTGGCGTCGCCTTGCTGGGTGTAGGTGGGTCGTCGAGCAGGCGCATACACCAAGCCGGTTGGACCAGCGGCAGGTCGTGGTCGGCGGTGGGGTGGAGGTCCGCGGTGACTGTCGGGTACTGCTCGGCCAGTTGCTCGGTGCGTCCAGGGACAGGCACCGGGTCGCGGTCCCCGGCCGCGAAGAGCACCGGGACACGGGCCGCGGACAGGGTGGCCAGCGCGGCCTGCCACTGGCTGTGTAGGACCACGTGTTCCATGCTGGCCAGGTACGCTGGCCAGGTGTGCAGGACCCCGCGCCGGGCCAGGGGAACTGGCAGGCGCGGCTTGAGCGCGACAGCGACCCAACCTGCCGTGGTGCGGTGCCGGCACATCCATGCGCAGGAGGCACGCGCGACGGCGGTATCGAACGCCATCATCGCCTCCATCCGTCCGAGGCCGCGCACTTGCGAGCGCCCTTCGGCGGGGGTGAGATAGAGCGGCGCGCTCATCGCGATCACCCTCTGGACCTGGGCGCCTCGGCGGGCCGCCCAGTGCAGTGCCAGGACTGCTCCCATCGAGTGCCCCGCGATAGTGAGTGGTCCGTTCAGCTGCAGGGCGGTCGCCATCTCGTCGAGTGCGTCCAGGTGCGCGTCTAGGGCGTATCCCGTTGGGGACGCGGACAGGTAGGAGTCCCCGAAGCCGAGCAGGTCGGGAACGACGAGGCGCCGGTTGTCAGCCAAGATGTCGTAGCTGGCGTCGTAGTAGTCG
>JBBRZQ010000447.1:0-1570 GCA_038236535.1 Actinomycetales bacterium | reverse complement strand
GGTTCCGGGTGGTGTTGGCGATCCGGGACAAGACCTCCCCGAGCGTGATGGCGGCCTTTGGACGTGACTCTGCGCAGGCTGGGTGGAGCGCCGACGTACGCGTTGACCGATAACGAGAAAACCGTCACGACCGAGCACGTCGCCGGGATCGCGATCCGCAACCAGGCGATGGTTGCGTTCGCGCGCCACTACTCGGTCACCATCTTGACCTGTGAGCCCGCCGACCCCGCTTCCAAGGGTGGCAGCGAGTCGACGGTCAAGATCGCCAAGGCCGACCTGGTCCCCAAGGACACCAACCTGCTGGCGGCGTACGACTCGTTCGCGCAGCTGGAAACCGCCTGCGAGGCGTTCTGCACCGACGTCAATGCCCGGGTCCACCGGGTCACCCGCCGCGCCCCGGCCGACATGCTCGCCGAAGAGCAGGCCCGGTTGCATCCGGTGCCGGCTGTCCCTCACACGGTCGCGTTCGGGGTGACCAGGACTGTCGCCGCCAAGACCCCGATGGTCGCCTTCGACGGCGGACAGTACTCGGTCCCGGCCCAACTACTCGGCCAGGTCGTATGGGTCCGGGTCCATGGCGCCGGCGCCGACGAACAGGTCATCATCGTCCACGTCGGATCGGTCGGCCCGGTCGAGGTCGCCCGGCATGGGCGGGCAACCCCGGGCAGTCCCCGCCTGGACGACGCGCACTTCCCGCCGGCACCGGCTGGGGCTTTGGGGCGAATCCCTAAGGCCCGCAACGAGTCCGAGGCCGCGTTCCTGGGACTGGGCGACGGCGCCCGGCTGTGGCTGACCGAGGCCGCCGCCGCGGGCACCACCAAGGTCCGCGTCAAGATGGCCCAGGCCGTCACACTGTCCAAGCTGTTCAGCGCGGCCGAGGTCGACTGGGCGTTGGGACACGCCGCGGTCCATGCCCGGTTCGGACATGGGGACCTCGCCTCGATCCTGGACCACCACGCCACCACCGGGGCGAGCAGCTCACGCCACAGCGCCGGTGAGGACGGGTCACTGACCCAGGGCACCAGCGGCTGGGCCGCCCTCGGCACGCCCGCCATCGAGGAACCCTGCGACGACGAGCAGGGGGCGGCACTATGAACGCAACACCCCGGACCAAGACACCACCCACGCCGGTGCCGACCCTCGGAGTCCCCGTTGCGCCGCCGCTGCCCGAGGACCTCGAAGCATTGCTGCGCCGGTTGCGGCTTCCCCACATCCGCCGGCACGCCCCCGAGGTCGTGGCCACCGCCAAAGCCCAACGCTGGGAACCAGTCGAAGTCCTACGCGCCCTGTTCACCGAAGAGTCCGCCGGGCGGGAACGCTCCGCCCTGGCCACCCGCCGCGCCGCGGCCGGGTTCCCCACCGGCAAGACCTTCCAAGCCTGGTCGCCGGCGGCGTCCTCGATCCCGGCCCCCACACAGCAGGCACTACGCACCCTGGAATGGGTCCACCGCCGGGAGAACCTCGTGGTGTGCGGGCCGTCGGGCACAGGCAAGACGTTCCTGCTGGAGGCCCTGGGACAACACGCCGTCGAGCAAGGACTGCGCGTGGCGTGGTTCACCCTCGAAGACCT
>JBBRZQ010000446.1:0-1584 GCA_038236535.1 Actinomycetales bacterium | reverse complement strand
GTGCACCAGCGCGACACCCCGCTGCACCTTGCCTTCTCCTGTTACGTGTTCGACCCCGCCGGCCGACTCCTGGTGACCCGCCGGGCATACAGCAAACAGACGTTTCCGGGCGTTCGCACCAATAGCTGCTGCGGTCATCCCGCACCCGGCGAAGGGATGCGCATCGCGGTGCTGCGCCGTTTGCGGCAGGAGCTCGGGATCGTTCCGTCGGAGCTGGAGCTGATCTTGCCCACCTTCCGTTACCGGGCAACCGACGCCGACGGGACCGTCGAGAACGAGCTGTGCCCCGTATACCGGGCCAGGACGATCGATGTCCAGGTGACCGTGGACCCAACCGAGGTTGATCAAGCCTGGTGGGTGCCGTGGTCCGATTTCGCCGCCGAGGTCGAAGGAACGGACCCGCTGTCCTCATGGGCTACCCAGCAGGTGGAGCAGTTGAGCGCTCTGGGTCCTGACCCGTTCGCGTGGGCCATCGGCGAGCTGGCATTGCTCCCCTCGGCGGCGACACCGTGACTTCGAAGTAACCGACCCGCCCACAGGGGAGTCTTTTGACTACCGTGTCGGTGGATCTTGAGCCGCGCGCCTTCTCGCCCAGCGATCGCTGGCTTAGTAGTCTCCTGCACATGCCGACCACGCATCGGGCCGCCTCTGCGATGATGGGCATTGCCGGGGTCACCATCGCCCTCGTGTTGACCGGCTGCTCCTCTGTGGGGTCCGGCGAGGCCCAAGCGAGGTCGGCAGCGCTGCGATTCCACCAAGCGCTGGAAGGTGGCGACGCCTCGAGCGCCTGTGGCCTGCTGGCTCCCAGAACTCGCGCGGAGCTGGAGTCGTCCGCCAAAACACCATGCGCCAAAGCTCTCCCTGGCGAAGGGCTACCGAAGGCCGTGGGCGTGGGCGTGGGCGTGGGCACGACCGATGTGTACGGCACCAATGCCCGGGTCGTCCTGGACGGTGACACGCTCTTCCTAGCCCGGTTCGGGGCGCAGTGGAAGGTGACCGCCGCCGGGTGTGAGCCACGACCTGACCTGCCCTACGACTGCCACGTGAAGGGTGGCTGAAGATGCGAAGCGTATTCGCGGCATACCTTCTGTTCATCGTGGCGGGCCTGATCTACTGCATCACGATCGGGGTGCTGCAGCGGTGAGGCGGCTGACCGGCCTGCGGGACAACGGTCTCAGCCTTGTCTTCGCCCTGCTGCTCCTCGGCGCGCTGACCGGGCAGGCGCTCACCGGCATGTGGGGCTACAACGAAGAGGCCCTGGACATCGGTCTCCCCCAGGTCGGTATCGGCGCCTACCTCACGTCCTCGCAGTTCGCCGTCGATGTAGCCGAGAACTGGCAGTCGGAGTATCTGCAGTTCTTCCTCTACATCCTGCTGACTGTCTGGCTCGTCCAGCGCGGCGCGGCGGAGTCAAAGCCGCTGAACAAGGCGGGGCGCGAGAGCGACAAGGACCAGCTGGTCGGCGACTATGCCACGTCGGACTCACCGGCATGGGCCCGGGCAAGCGGCTGGCGTCGCGCGCTGTTCTCCCGATCTCTCAGCCTGGTCATGGGCTTTTTCTTCTTGATGTCCTGGACCGCTCAG
>JBBRZQ010000445.1:0-1587 GCA_038236535.1 Actinomycetales bacterium | reverse complement strand
TGGTCGGGCGGGGGTTCTTCTGCGGGTGGCTTTGCCCGCTGGGCAGTCTGCAGGAGATGGTGCACGCCGCCGGGCGGGCCGTCACCGACCGGGTGCCACCGCTTCGGCGACTGCGCCGCAGGCTGAACCGGCGCGCCGGTACCGGGCTCTGGCGACGGATCGACCGGGCTCTGCGCTGGGGTCGCTGGTTGGTGCTGGCCTGGGCGATCATCGGCGCGGCGGTCACCGGGACAATGGTCTTCCGGGCTGCCGACCCGTGGATCGCGCTGCTCATGGTGGCCCAGTTCGAGTTCAGCCTCGCCTTCGTCGTGCTGGTCACCACCCTCGTCCTGGCACTCTTCATCGAGCGGCCGTTCTGTCGCTACGCGTGCCCGCTCGGAGCGGTGCAGTCACTGGCGGGAAAGCTCAGCCCGATCGCAGTCCAACGTGACGCCTCGGCCTGCCTGGGATGTGACCTGTGCAACCAGGCCTGCCCGATGGCGATCCCCGTCAACGCCCGCACCCGGGTCACCGATGCGTCGTGCATTGGCTGTCTTGAGTGTGTCGGGGCCTGCCCGAGCCAGAACGGCCTGACCGTGACCCTGGCCATGCCCACCTTCCGCGCCGGCCGCCCTTCGCCGGCCGCCACGGAACCTGACCGTCAGAATGCCTCTGCATCGGAGATCATGAAATGAGAAGCCCACTGCGATCCCACCCCCGTGATGCGACGAGGGCTCCGGCGCCGGAGCTATCCATCCCCCGCGGGCGGCGCACGGTGCCGACACACACCAAACTGCGCACCCGCCGCATCCCGGTCGCGATGTATGTCGCTGCACTGCTCCTTCTTCCCACACTCATGGTCGCCGGGTTCATGAGCGCCGGTCTGTGGGCCAGCGCCGAGACGTCGACCAGCGCTTCGACAGCCCTGGGCGGCACGCCGGCAGGGGAGAGCAGCGCGGGCGCTGAGGCGCCTGCAGTCCCGGCCGATGTCAAGGGGTCCATGACGGTTCAGCAGGTCGTCGATGCCTTCCCGCCGATCACAGCCGCCCAGATCCTGGCCAAGCTCGGCGCCCCGCTGGGCACACCCCCTTCCACCCAGCTGAAATCGCTGGTGGAAGGGGGCAACAGCATCGACGTCCCCACTCTGCGCACTTGGCTACAGGAACAACTGCCCAGGTGACAGCAGGCGACTCAGCGAAGGTCGACAGAGATGAGCGAACCCGCGGCCGCCCACCCGCGCACCCGGGCAGCAATCCGAGTGGTCCGTCGTTGAATTGATCTGGCGGTGATCGCGGCTCAACACTCGTTGGACCTTCTCGATGATCTCTGCGGCGGTGACCTTCCAGATGAATGGTTTGGGTGCGGCTCCGCTGGAGTGACGTCCTGACCGGGGTCACGGCCGAGGATTGATCGCGCGACACGCAAGGAGATCCCCACCGCGGGACGCTGTTGCGGTTGTCTGTCTGTATCCACATACGGACACAGGTTGGGGGTTAGCATGTCATGCATCGCGCAACGAACCCGACAACTGCTGCTGCAGGGCACCTTGACCACGTTCCGGCGCCGCTGCGGCAAACCGGGCTGTCGGTGTGCCGGCGGGGAACCGCA
>JBBRZQ010000444.1:0-1594 GCA_038236535.1 Actinomycetales bacterium | reverse complement strand
TTGACGGTGAGCTTGACCGCAGCGGGGAGGGTGGCCTGTTGCCAGCCGGTGGTGCTCTCGCCGGCGAAGGTGACCTTCGCGAGGGCGGTGCCGCTCCAGGACCACAGGGTGCCGGTGTGGGGCCCGGTGTTGGCTGCGGACTTGTAGTAGCGGATGCCGGTGACCCAGCCGGTGGCCGAGGTCCGGAACCGGGCGCCGAGCTCGACGGAGCTGTCGGGGTTCGAGGGTGAGGCTGGGGCGGCGCTGGCCGGCCAGATCGAGTATGCCGTGGGGGCGGCCTGTGCTGACCCCGACCAGGTCACCGCGCCGGCGACTGCGGAGAGGGACATCGCTGCGACGAGGCCGGCGATCCGGATGGGCCGCGACCGGCGCCAGGACAGGAGGGGGAGGGCGAAGGTGGGCGTCCCCGGTGTTGCTGTGGAGAGTGTTTCTGTGGACGGTGTTTCTGTGGAGAGTGTTTCTCTGGAGAGTGTTGCTGTGGGGAGGGTGTCCGTGTTTCTGCTGTTTTCAGTTGTGTGCCACACCGGGCTCAGCTTCTTCCAAAGCCTTGAAGCGGCCCCCAAGTTCCCCAGCTCCAGCCTGCGTCGTGGCGAGGGCGCCGCCCACCGCCGGAGGTCCCCCCGACCGGGGGTTTGGGTGTGACGTCGGTCGCAGGACACAACCATCCCCGCCGCCCCCGCCACCCCCGCGGCACCCGCGGCACCCGCGGCACCCCCGCCACCCCCGCCACCCCCGCCACCCGGTCAGTGCGCCACGCCGATCCCCGGGATACCTTGTCGGGCATGGCAACCGGAGCCGGCTCAGCAAGACCGGGCGAGGCAGTCGCCTAGTACCAACCAACTCCGTTCACAGGGGTGAGCACCAGCACCGTCCTGTCGTGGTCGGGTCCCAACCCATTCCCGGTGCGCCCGCGCGGCCGGGCTCGCGTCACGGCATACCGCGTCGTCGTCAACGTTTGGGCCCTTCTCGCCGGCTGGCCCCGCTGACCAGGCTCTGCGGCTCCAACGCGTTCGGCTGGGTGGCCCACTCAGGTGGCCCGGCGCCTCGACACGCTCGCCTCGAGATCACCGCCACCAGCGTTTGCGCTGTTGGGCTACTGAGCGGGGATCGCTCCTGTCGCACTGTCAGTGAGAGGTCTGGCGGGCAGTGGCGTGGGGGCACCACGATGGCACACAATCACTTGTGCCCCATACCCAGAACGCTGCGATCAACCTCCGACTGGCCCAGCTCGGGCTGCCTCTGCCCGAAGGGTTCGAGGACACCGAGTCGGCCAGGCTCGCGCGCCCGATCCTCGCGCGTCAGCGTGAGCTCAGCCGCCGGCTGTCTGACCGGTTGTGCGCCGCGGACGGGCGCATCCAGGAATTCCTGGACGACTACCTGGCCGAGACTGGTGAGCGGCCCCAGCTCCCGGCGCGGACCCTGGTGCTGGATGAGCCGGGCCTGGCCCGCGACCTGTCCCTGCCCTTCGACGGCGACAGCTTCACCTCGCCCCTGATGAGCAGCTACCGGCTCGTCAACGGCGTGCTGCACAACCCGGCGAACGATCGCCGGACCACCGCTGGGGTCTTCCACATAGCCGAGGGCGGACTCCCCA
>JBBRZQ010000443.1:0-1596 GCA_038236535.1 Actinomycetales bacterium | reverse complement strand
GCTCGGCCAGCTCGCCGAAGCGTTCCTGAACACCCGGTGGCCCTCCTGTCGGGAGGGCCACCGGGTTTCAGGTCAACGAGCTCCGCTCCGTTGCAACGAGCTCAGTTGGCTTACGGCTGGCGGATCAGTTTGTCGAGCCGGGCCTGGTTGAGGACGATCGGCAGCTGGGTCTGTGTTGCGCTGCCGACCACCAGGGGGCGCATCATCTCGACTGTCGAACCGTCTTCATGGGACAGGATGTGGCAGTGCCACACCGAGGTCCCGCCGATCGTGTACTGGCCGACCCAGACCGTGATGTAGTCCGGGGGTGCGACGAAGGTGTCTTTCGGTCCTGACTCGAAGGCGCCGGGGGCCTGGAAGGCGCCGATCTGCAGCGGGACCGCGTTGCCGGTGATCGGGTCCTGTTCCGACCACTGGGTCACTGGCCAGCGTCCGACCAGGCGCAGCTCGACCAAGTGTTCGTGGGTGGGATGCGTGTCGGGGCTGTGGTTGCGCATCGCCCAGGCCTCGGTCGAGCCGAGCTTCGGCGTTTCGGTCGCGGGTGCGGGGAAGTCCAGCAGCCCCTTCGCATTGCCGAGCAGAGGCATGCCCGGGACGATCTCGCCGGCCTGGAGGGTCCGCAGTCGAGCGGTCAGCAGTAGCGCCGAGGCCTCGATGTTGTTGGATTCCACGATGGCCGCCGGAACGGAGGAAGCGTCTATCCCGGTCAGCGGAGCGCCAACGTCGAAGCGCAGCAGGCGGGGAACGGTCGCCACGTTCGGGTCTCCGCCCGGGTAGGGGGTCGAAGCGTCGTTGGACAGCACCCACTGGCCGGTGGTGGCGGTGAAGTCGACCACGACGATGTACCGCTCACCGGGGGCGATGAGCTGGGCGGTGACCTTGGCCGGTCTCAGCACGTAGCCGGAGTCGCTTCCCACCACCGTCATCCGAGGGGCGGCCCCGGTGGTTGCGGCGGACGGCTTCAGGCTGAGGTTGTAGAACCGGGAGTCGGAGCCGTTGATGAAGGTGAAGGTGTAACGGCGGGGCTGCACCGTCTGCTTGGGCGCGATGGTGCCGTTGATGACGGGCAGATCCCCGAAGAACTCCGGAGAGGCGTGGGTGTAGCACAGGGTGTTGTCCTTGTTGAAGGACTTGTCCTGCAGGACGTAGGCCTTGGCGAAGTCGCCGCTCGGCAGGTTGAACAGCGGCTGGCGTGCGTCGGTGTTGGGGATGAACCCGGCCAGGCCGGCGTAGACGTTGTACGAGGTGACCTTGTCTGCGTGGTCGTGGTACCACAACGGGGCCGCGTCCTGGTTGTTCGGGTAGTAGTTCGTGCGAGACCCGCCCGGTGTGACGATCTGGTCCGGCGCGCCGTCATCCTTGGCCGCCTGCAGGCCGCCATGTCGGTGCAGGACCACGGTGTTGGTGGTCGGCAGGCCGCCGAAGTCGAACATCCGGGTCCCGGCCGGTGGCAGTCCGTTCTTGATCGTCACGTTGACCGGTGTTCCCTCCTTGGTCACGATCGTCGGGCCGAGGTAGTCCACCTTCGCGTTGGCCGTGCTGTATCCCAGACTCGGAACCGCCGGCCAGTCGCTGCTGAAGGAGTGAGCGCCCAGG
>JBBRZQ010000442.1:0-1609 GCA_038236535.1 Actinomycetales bacterium | reverse complement strand
CTGTATGGGCTGCTGTTCACCATCATCGTGCTGTTTGCGTTGCAGGGGAAGGCGATCACCAGCAACCCCCTGGACGTGGCACGGATCGCCCTGCCGCTGCTTGCCTACTTCGCGATCATGTGGGGCGGTGGCTACGCGCTAGGCGCTGGACTCGGGCTGGGCTACCAGCGGACCACCACGCTGGCGTTCACCGCTGCGGGCAACAACTTCGAGCTCGCCATCGCCGTGGCGATCGCGACCTTCGGGGTGACCTCCGGGCAGGCCCTGGCGGGGGTCGTCGGCCCGCTCATCGAGGTCCCAGTCCTGGTCGGGCTGGTCTACGTCAGCCTCACCCTGCGCAGACGTTTCACATCACCCGCCCGCCTGTGCTCAACCTGACAAGGAGCAGACCGCGTCCCACGCCCCATACCGAGGTCCCGCTCTCGGCGGAGTGCGCCGGGGATCGTGGATGGTCTGACCTACCGTGACGACGGCGTCGTCGTCAGCCGGGACAGCCCTCAGCGGGCAGTCGAGCAGGCCCATGTCACCACGCTTCTCGGCCAGGTCCTGCACCGCTCCCACGCCAGCGATCGCTCTTCGAAAGGTCCTTACCCCCATGTCCGACAAGCCCAGCGTCCTGTTCGTCTGTGTGCACAACGCCGGCCGTTCCCAGATGGCCGCCGGCTTCCTGGCTCACCTGGGCGAAGGGAAGGTTGAGGTCCGATCAGCGGGAAGCATCCCGGGCGACCAGGTGAACCCCGCGGCGGTCGCCGCGATGGCCGAGTTAGGCATCGACATCTCCGCCCAGACCCCGAAGGTCCTGACTACCGGCGCAGTGCAGGCCTCCGATGTGGTGATCACCATGGGCTGCGGTGACGCCTGCCCGATCTTCCCCGGCAAGCGCTACCTCGACTGGGACCTCGAAGACCCCGCAGGCCAGGGCGTCGAGGCCGTCCGCCCCATCCGCGACGAGATCCAGGCCCGCGTGGCGGTGCTGCTGGCAGAGCTCCTGGCCGACCAGAGCCCCGCTCCGGCAGCCAACCACTGACCCCCAGTTCGCAGCGTCCAGAGAGAGATTGATCATGAGTGCATCTGAGGAGATCCGGGAGACAGTCCGCCAGCGGTATGCCGCGGCCGCGACCCGGTCGGCGGCTGGGGACCATGAAGGCGCCATCGCGGTCGAGACGTCATGCTGCAGTCCGGCGCCGGTGACCACCCCCGACGAACACGGCAGGGTTGTCTTCGGTGCGGAGCTGTACGGACCGGAGGCCCAAGGTGCCCCCCACGACGCGGTGGCGGCCTCGCTCGGCTGCGGCATACCCACCTCCGTCGCGGACCTGCACCCCGGTGAGGTGGTCCTGGACCTGGGCTCCGGCGCCGGCGCCGACGTCCTGATCTCCGCGCGCCGGGTCACCCCCGGTGGGCGCGCGATCGGGCTGGACATGACCGACGAGATGCTCGACCTGGCCCGGCGCAACGCCGCCGAGGCCGGCGTGGACAACGTGGAGTTCCTCAAGGGCTACCTCGAGGACATCCCCCTGCCCGATGACAGCGTCGACGTGGCGATCTCCAACTGCGTCATCAACCTCGCCGCCGACAAGAATGTGGTCCTCGCCGAAGCCGCCAGGGT
>JBBRZQ010000441.1:0-1613 GCA_038236535.1 Actinomycetales bacterium | reverse complement strand
GGTCGCCTGGTTCCTCCCCGACCTCCACGGCTCGGTGGCAGGCTCGCTCGACCAGGGTGCGACCGCCGTCATCGATGCCCTCCGGTATGACGGCTACGGGATGACGAGCGCCCACTGGACCGCAGGTGGCGTCAGCCCCAACAACGCCTGGAAGTACCAGGGCAGGCTCGATGTCAGCCCCACCACCACGCCGCTCTACGACTTCGCCGCCCGTGACTATGCCCCGGGTCTCGGCACCTTCACAGGACTCGACACCGTCACAGGCTCCGCCCAGAGCCCCGCCCGTCTCAACCGCTTCCTCTACGCCGCGGCCAACCCTGCCACCCTCGTGGACCCGGACGGGCACTGCGCCTACAGCCAGGGGGACGACATGTTCGGCTACTTGGGCGAGTCGTTCGGGTGTGCTGCGGGAACGGTCGCAGGTACCGCCAAGGCAACCATCGACATGGGCGTGAGTACGCTTTCGTTCGTCGTCTGCGGAATGTCGACGCCGTGCGCGATGGACACGGGCCAGACCCTCGCCCAGGCCGGGCAGAGCGCCGTCGACACGATCACGCATCGGGGCATCGCGGTGGTCGGCGACACTGTCGCCAACGCGGCCAAGGCGGGAGACCAATGGGTCAAGGACGCCAGCCGGCCGGGCTTCGACGGCGCCTACACCTTCGCCTACACCGGCGCCACCATCGCCCTCGCCGTCGCCGGCACGAAGGGCCTCGGATTTGCACGCGGCGGGCGCCTCGCGATTGAGGCGGCGGACGCCGCGGCTACGGCTGGGGAGGCTGCAGCAGGGAGCGCAACTGCATCGACAAGCACCGCAATTGCTGGATTCGATAGCATTCCTCTTCGACCGACATTCAGCCTCAAGAGCCTGATCCGAATCGGCCCTTCGTACGTTCCGGAGAGCATCTCAGGCGTTCCCGGCGGTGTGGTGCGACCCGCCATCAAGTTCGGGACTGCCCCTGGGTACAAAGGCAATGGATGGCGCTTCCCGTTTCATGGTCATATCTACCTGGACGATTGGAAGAACTTCTTCAAGCCGTGGGACTGGCTGGACAAACCCGTCGAACCCACCCTCCCATCCGCTCCGAAGATAGGCCCGAAGGCCCAGTGATCCACATGAGATACGCAGTTGTGACCGAACCCGTGGTGCTAGGCATCGCCAAAGGCCTGGTCAGTCTGGTCATTGAGATCGACCCGTCGGGATACGTTGGCAGGGAGGTAGGATTCGACTCCGCCGGTGTTCTTCGCCATCGGACCCCGTCCACCACGCCCCCGTTCGGCGAATACGGCATCCTTGGCGATGGTCCGCCCATGGACATCGACGTGGCAATTCGACATGGAAACGTGCGCGAAATTACCCAAGCGGAGTTCGAGGCGTACTGGGCGAGGTCCGAGATAACTCCAGATCCGGCCGACCGGCCGCGCCGCAAGGTGTGAGCGCCCCTCCATCGAGCGCCATCGCGCCGCGCTAGCGGCCTTGACGCCCCGAACCAGACCTACCGCTACGACCTCGACGGCAACCGCACGAGCAAGTCACTGGGCACCGACACCTGGGCAGCCGCCTACGACCGGACCGACGAGCTCGTCGCGATCAGCAGGAACGGCGGGATCGC
>JBBRZQ010000440.1:0-1621 GCA_038236535.1 Actinomycetales bacterium | reverse complement strand
CCGGCGTGGTGTTTGACCCGGTGGTGGTGTTTGCACAGCGCGACCAGGTTCCAGATCGTGGTTGGTCCGCCGCGGGAGAAGGGAACGATGTGGTCGGGTTCACAACGGGTGGCGTTGCGGGCGCAGCCAGGGAAACGGCAGTGTCCGTCGCGGTGCTGGACGAACCTGCGCATCGCCTGGCTGGGGCGGTAGGTGTCGATGCCGGTCTCGATGACCGCCCCGGTGCGTTCGTCGAGCAGGACCCGGGCGATCCGGGTGTTGAACTTCTCCAGGATCGCGGCCACGACGTCTCCGCCGATGACACCGATCCCGGGGATCTGGTGACCCATCGCGCAGATCTGCTGCCAGGTCGGTTCGATCAGCGGGTTCGGGTCCTTCGTCGGCTGACCGAAGTCGTCCACGCTCGCCAGCGGACTCAGGAAGCCTGATGCAGCCCCAGTGCCGCGGTCAACGCCGACACCCTTGCCCACGGGCCCCGTGCTCCCGGACCCTGTGCTCCCGGACCCTGTGCTCCCGGACCCTGTGCTCCCGGACCCTGTGCTCCCGGACCGTGTGTCTGCGGGCCGTGTGTCTGCGGGCCGTGTGTCTGCGGGCCCCGTGCTGCCGGACGGGCTGCTGGATGGCCGGTAGTTGCTGACGAGCAGGTCGCGTTCCAGGCTGTCGTCGGGTTCGTCAACGGTCGCGGTCTGGACCGGGATCATCAAGGTGACCGTCGTGGTCACGCTCACGTTGTGCAGCATCAGGTCGACCAGCGCATCGGCGCGGCACTGCTGCAGGGTCCGGTCCGGGTCGTCCCCGCGCATCTGGTGGGCCAGCTCGTCGATCGCGGCCCAGCAGGCAGCGGAGTCCGCCGCCGGCAACGACGCCACCCAGGTCGTCAGGCCCGGCACCCGGGAGGGGTAGGCCTTCACGAACCGTTCGAGGCGCTCCTTGGCAGCCTTGGCTCGCACCGCGTCGGCGTCGATCCGGGCCAGCACGCGACGCACCCGTCTGGTGACCTGGCCAGGCGCCTCGGACAGCACCGCCGGGTAGATCAGGGCCTCGAGCGCCGCGCACGAGGCTAGGCTGGCCTCGCTGAGCTCGGTAGCGATGATGGTGGCGCGCCACAGGTCCAGGCTGCCCACGCTCATTGCTGCCAGGGTCACCGGAAGCCGGGCGGCCAGCGCGGCCGCGGTGTCGACCTTGCGTCCTGCCGCGACCGGGCCCATCTCCAGCATCGGCCCGAAACAGTCCGCCGCGAACTCACTGACATGACCCAGCCCGTGATCGACCTCGACCCACTGACCCGAGCCGTCCCGCACGCTCACCCGGGCGGCGTACTGGGCGACCCGGAGCACCTGAACGGCGCAGGCCGCGTTGATCAGCTGCTGGGCGCCGTCAACCTCCGCGGCGAGGTCGACCAACGGCAGGGATCTGGCCCCCGCCTGGGCATCCTCGAAAGCCTCACGCATCAACGCGAGAGCCTGTGAGAACTTATCGAACATGTGTTCTACTATCGCGCAGATGACCGACAGTCCCTCATCGCGGTCCGCGCGACTGCGGAACCCTCCGCAGGCGTGGCCCGGGCAGGTCTGAGGCGCTGTCGTTCCGGTCTAGGGTTACCTCATGAGAACCGCACTGG
>JBBRZQ010000439.1:0-1636 GCA_038236535.1 Actinomycetales bacterium | reverse complement strand
CCAGGTCGACATCAAGGGCCTCCTCGGCGGGACCGACGACTCCGACCGGGCCGTGCGCTACCTGTGCAAGTACCTGACCAAGAACGTCGCCGACACCTACGCGACCCAGAACCCCCACCACGGGGACCCGTACGAGCGGCACACCAACCGGCTGCACGCCGAGATCCGGTGGCTGCCCTGCTCCCCGACCTGCGCGAACTGGCTCCGCTACGGCGTCACCCCCAAACACCCCGGCCCCGGCCTGCTCCCTGGCCAGTGCGTCTCACCCGCGCACGAGCGGGAGAACCTCGGCCTCGGCGGCCGCCGGGTCCTGGTCTCCCGGCAGTGGTCCGGCAAGACCCTGACCGAGCACCGCGCCGACCGCCGCGCTGTCGTCGCCCATGTCCTCGCCGAGGCCGGGATCGACCCGGGTGACGTCGACCGGCTAGCGGCCGACCACACCCTGCCCGACGGCACCCCCCGGTACGTGTGGGACGACGTCGAACCCGGCTCCCTCGACTACGTCGCCGTCATCGCCGCGTCCCTACGCCAAGCCAACCGGTGGCGGACCCAGTACGAACACGCCAAAACCATCGCCGCCCAACGCGGTTCACCACCTGTGGACCATCATTCGGCAACCGGGCGGGTTGTCTTTCGAGCCGCTCACAACGGAGGGAGCAGGACCAATGAACAAGGCACCTGAGGTTCCGGCAGTGGTCTATCGCGTGGAGGAAGCGGCTCTGGCTCTGCGCCTGAGTCGGTCCGTCGTCTACGAGCTGATTCGCTCCGGCCGGCTGCGCACCGTCAAGCAGGGGAGCCGGAGGCTGGTGCCGGTGACGGCTCTGGCGGAGTTCGTCGACTCTCTGGGGAACGGTGCAGCATGACGGAACGACAAGCGAGAGGCGACGGCGGTCTGCACTGGGACGAACGGCGCCAACGGTGGATCGCCACTGTGACGCTCGGCTACGACGGGCGCGGTAAGCGCGTGGTCAAGAAGGGGTCGGGCCGGACCAAGACCGAGGCGAAACGCAAGCTGCGCGACGTCATTCGTGATCGCGCAGACGGTCTCGCGCTCGGCGACGACGTCTACACCGTCAAACAGGCTGTCGAGGATTGGCTGACCCACGGGCTCAACGACCGGGACCGAGCAACCCTTGCGGCCAATGCGAGCCTGTGCGCGAACCACGTCGTGCCCCTGCTCGGAGCCCGGAGACTTCGAGACCTGTCCGCTCACGAGGTGGACGAGTGGCTCCTGGGTCTCTCGTCGTCGTTGAGCACAAGGACGCTGCGAGGTGTGCGAGCGTGCCTCAACCGGGCGGTGCGGCGGGCGATGGCCAGGGACAAGGTGAAGCGGAACGTCGTCGAGCTGTGCAGCGTGCCGGCGGGTCGGGAGGGCCGGCCCTCCAAGTCGTTGAGCACCACGCAGGCCGCCGCCGTCCTGACGAAGACGGCGGGGGATCGGATGCACAACTACATCGTGGTGTCCCTGCTGACCGGTGCTCGCACCGAGGAGCTGCGTGCACTCAAGTGGGATCACGTGCATCTCGCCGGCCTGCCCGATGCTGTTCCGCCGGTCCCGCCGTTCGTTGAGGTGTGGCGCTCCGTCCGTGCGGGCGGAGATACGAAGACGAGGCGATCCCGGCGGACGTTGGCGTTG
>JBBRZQ010000438.1:0-1640 GCA_038236535.1 Actinomycetales bacterium | reverse complement strand
TTCTCGATGATGCCGTTGATGGCCTCGGTGCCGCCGTTGCTGACTCCACCGGTGTCGAAGTACGCAAGCACTGCGGCCCGCCACGCACGTAACGTCCGGCCGAGGCGGGCGACTTCGGGGATCGGGCAGGACGCGAACGAGGCGATGACTTTCTGGGCGATCGCCCGCCCGGTGGCGGGGTGGGTGGCGTGGTAGATGGAGCGCAGCTGCTGGTAGCAGTGCCAGGCCACGGTGACCTCGTAGTTGGGGTCGCCGGCGTTCAGGGCCGCGTCCAGGCGGGCGACCTGCCGCTCGGACAGGTTCTCTCGTCCGTGGCGTAGCAGGCCGCGGATCTTGTAGAGCGGGTCGTCGCGGTGCCCGCGCCGGTGCAGGGTGTCTTGTTGGACGCGGCGGCGGACCTCATCCATCACTTGGGTGCCGAGCTTGACGACATGGAACGCATCCAGGACGGCGACGGCGTCCCCGAGGCCGTCGCGTAGGGCGTTGGCGTACCCACGGAACGGGTCAAGTGCTGCGTGTTTGACGCCGGCCCGGAACGTCGGGGACTGGGCGTCCAGCCAGCTCTTGTAGACCGTCCCGGAACGCCCAGGAGCCATATCCAGCAACCGTGCTCGCAACACGCCGTCCGGCCCGCGAGTCAGGTCGACCATCACGGTGACATCCCGGCCGCCACCGAAACGCCCCGGTCGCCACACGTGCTCATCGACGCCGAGGGTCTGAACCCCGTCCAGGCGCCCGGGGCGGGCAACGCGGGCGGCCGCCTCGACCTTCGCCGCACGCCACAGGGTGTGCCAACCCACCCCGAGGCGACGGGCCAGCGCCGAGACCGTGGTGTCGTCCTGCTCCAAAGCGTCCACAGCCCAAGTGATCGCCCGACGGGTCAGCGCGGCTCGGTGCCCGGCCATCGGGTGCTCCTCGGAGAACGTCGTGACCGGGCACAACGCTTCAGCGCAGCGGAAGATCCGCTTGCGCCACATCACCACCACGGGCCGGTGCCCGAACGGGGCGTCGCGCAACAGGTGCTCCCGACGCCGGTGCGCGACCGCGACCACGCCACAGGATCGGCACCCCTCGATCTGCGCGGAGGTCTCCACGAGCAGGTGCAGCTCACCACCGACCTCACCCGCCGCGAGGACCCGCACGCCCTTCATACCGAACATCACTGCCGCCGTCAGGCAACCGCCATCGCTACAGTTCATCTCACCGGGGCCTTCATCAGATCCGCTACTTGGTCGTTGCGAATCATGAAGGTCCCGGTGCTCACAAGTCTTGAACCGCGATGCCTCGGCGCGTCACCACACCACCCTCAGCGGCGAAGAGCCACCAAAGTCGACGGCGCGACGCAGACCAATGCTGCGGCCCACGCCCAGATGACGATGTGGTCGGGATCAGCCATCGCAATTCCGGCCAGGACAACGCTGGTTGCTATATAAATGCCGCTGCGGAATGCCCAGGGCTTGCTGGTCTCCATGGAGTCCATCATGCGTGATAAAGAGCCCAGCCGAGGAGGAAATCGCGGCCGGGATCGAGCCCCTGCTGCGCCACAACTGATTCCACGGTGGCAATCAGGACAGGTTGACCATCGCCGCCGCGGACCGGTCGGAACTGCGACCCCACTATCCTCTGAGGCGAGCGGCGCA
>JBBRZQ010000437.1:0-1660 GCA_038236535.1 Actinomycetales bacterium | reverse complement strand
GCCTACTACGCCTTCAGTCCCACCGGTGGCTCATCGCTGAACGCGACCCTCATCTCCTACGGCGACACGTGCTATGTCGGCGTCAATCTCGACACCGCGGCCGTGCCCGACGGCGATGTCATGATCCAGTGCCTGCGAGCGGGCTTTGACGAGGTGCTCACTCTGGCCGACACGGCAGACCCGATGCCGTCCGTGAAGTCCACCGTGCCTCGCCATCGCCGGGCGCCCACTCGCCGAACAGGGTCGGCGTCGAAGGTCAAACCCTGAACGGGTGTGACCGCCTTTGTGCGCCAGCCGGCAGTCCCACGCGTCAGAAGTGGCCAGCCCGCCCGGCTAAACGGCATCCGCCTGCCGCTTAGCAGGGCCACCGCTTTTGGTGGAAGTCGGCTTCGAGTTCTTTCTTGCGGGTTGATCCGTGGGTCCTAGCACCTCAGTCAGGCCGGCCTGCAGGCAGCTGCGCATCTCGCCGCTCTCCGGAACGGCGGTGACGTCGATGTTTGCCCGGTGTGGCAGGTGTCGGCGTAGGACATCAGCGTCACGTTCAGCGGAGCACCCATCGTCGGACCGAAGGGATACAGCCCCCAGGACCAGTGCGCCTGAGCAGCAAACCGAGACGTGGCCCGCTGCCTTCAGGGCGACGGTAGGCACGTCGATCACCATGTACCGCCGGTCGATCCCGGCGCTCGCCGAACACCGGCGACATCGACGGTGGCGGGCGCCGCAGTACGTCGAAAATGGCTCTCGCAGTGACGGTGGCGTCCCTCGTCGTAGCGACGGGGTCCCGCACCGCGCTGAATCCCGTCCGGATCAGCTTCGCGGCGACGGACCGAGTGGCCCCCACCATCTGGCGACCTGCGTAGTCGAAGGCCTCGGAAACCGATCCGCTCCGCGGACTCGCTGGGGGTGGCACCGGCGGCATGGTGCCCAGACGCACGGAGGCCGGATCGACGTCCACGAGATGCGAAAGCAACTGCACGCCGCCGAGGCCATCGGCCAGCGTGTGATGCACCTTCACGACCAGGGCAGACTGGCCGTCCTCCATGTCGTCGATGACGGTGCACTCCCACAGCGGCCGCGAATCGGCGCAGGTGCCAGTTCACGTCGAAGTGAGGGTCGACAACGAACATCGGGTGGTGATGTGGTGCTTCCCCTCGACCACCCGCTGCCGGAACAGCGGCGCGACCCGGCTGAGCCGTTCCAGACGATGGCCAGAGCCGGCGTCGAGGGGACCCGTCCAGCAGGACCACCAGCACGATGGTCGCCCGCAGCCCCGGCGACCACATCAGCGCGTCGGATTCCCGCATGTGGGCATCGACGGAAGTGGACATCATCGGCGGCGACGAGGCGGGCAAACTCGCGAAGACTCTCGCCCCAGCCCGCTGTTCGCCGGTTCGTCTGCGGTGCACGGAGTGAGGGCACGGTCGACCCAGAAGTGTCGAGGTCGGCCAAGAACGAACGTGCCAAGAAGCCGTGCCAGTCGATCGCGTCGTCCGACGTATCCGGGCCGCTCCACGCGGCCTAGATGTGGCCTAGATGCAATACCCATAAGTTTACGGTGCGGCGAGGACTCTGGTGGCCGTGGGCTTGGTGGGCTGCGGCCACTTGCGGTGCTGGGCGCGTTTGACGTTGTAGTTGCTCATTTTGCGTTTGACGACGCGGC
>JBBRZQ010000436.1:0-1660 GCA_038236535.1 Actinomycetales bacterium | reverse complement strand
CGAACAGGCGCTGGCCGTATTCGAATGCCTGCAGGCTATGCGCGAGGCACTCTGGATTGCCTATGGTTGTTGTCTCGCAAGTTATCTCCCCGCGCCCCTTTCACGCAGTTTTGTGACGTGAGGTGACCGATCTCTCGGTTTGCGTCACCGGATGAGGGACTGTGGGAGGGTGATGCAGTGCGGCAGGCCAACGAATACGGCCCGGGGATACCGGGCCGTGGCGTAGGGGGGGGAACGGGTCGATCAGAACGGATCGTTGTCGAACAGCATCGGTGATGGTCGGCGCGCGAGGTCAAGTTCGGGGCTGCGTTGGCGGCGATGCCAGCGCTCAATCTGCGGCGCGTAGTGATACCGGACGCAGGCCAGCAGTTGCTCGAGGATGTCGATGAGCTGCACCGCCGCGAGGTCGGAGATGCGTGGCAGCAGCATGGGGACGATGAAGGTGACGCGCTTCACTGGACCTCCTCGACGGCGCACTGGACGTGCTCGGCCGTGACCTGGCGCGCCTTGGCCAGCGCGGCGGCTGAGAGCGCGTAGTGGGCCGCGCGGTTGAGCTTGCGCGGCAAGCCCTGGGTGGCCTGGTACAGGGCCTCGACGGCGCCGGGCTCGAACAGCGGCAGGCTGGTGCCGGCCAGGCGCAGACGGTGGTCGATGTACTCGGGCAACTCGTCGCGGGCCAGCCCGCCCAGGTGGAACCGAACGACGATGCGCTGGGCCAGCGACTCGTGCACGGCCATACTCAGACGGCGCCGCAACTCGGTCAGCCCGACCAGCAGCAGACACAACCGGGGCTCGGAGTCCATCGCGTAGTTGGTCAGCAGCCGCAAGTCCTCCAGCACGTCGTTGCGCAGGTGCTGGGCCTCGTCGACGACGAGCACGGGATGGATCTTGGCCTCCAGCGCCAGGCGGCAGACCTCGGTGTGGATGGCGCGGTAGGCGCCCGCGCGGTTACGTTCCACGGGCAGGCCGAGCTGCCACGAGATGGCCTTGTACATGTCCATCACGTTGCCGGTGGACAGCGGCACGTAGAACAGCCGGTGCAGCCCCGGGTGCAAGGCCGAGGCGAGCTGGCGGCACACGGTGGTCTTGCCGGAGCCGACCTCTCCTGTGATCAGCCCGATGCCGCGCAGCTCGACCAAGTGATTCAGGCGCGCCTGGGCCTCGCGCGCGGCACTGCTGGCGAAGAGCTCATCGGGTTGCAGCGAGCGCTCGAACGGGTAGTGGGTCAGTCCGAAGTGGTGGAGGTACATCAGCGGGGCTCCTTGCCGTTGGGGCCGTTGGGGCCGTTGGGGCCGTTGGGTCCGTCACGGCGGCCCACCTTGTCGTTGGGGCGCAGATCGCGCAGGGCCAGGCCGGTGGTGCGCGGCGCCGGCGCGGGCGTGTCGGTCTCGATGCCCTGGGTGGGGCGGTTACGGCGCACGAAGCAGTTGGCATAGGCGTCCACCGGCTTGGCGAGTTCGACGAATTTGCCGTCGTGCCAGACCTCGATGCCGCGCGAGGCCGGCACACTGGGGTCGTGGCGCAGCGTGATGGTCTGACCCACCAGCGCGGCATCGACCTCGAACAGCGTGCCCCTCAAGCTGACGGTGCGGTCACGCTGGACGCGGCGCTTGTCCTCACTCAGGAACAGCGCGTCCAGATCGGGCCCGGGGCCGGGCGG
>JBBRZQ010000435.1:0-1662 GCA_038236535.1 Actinomycetales bacterium | reverse complement strand
GCCCACATCCTCGAGACCGGCACGTCGTCATACCGACTGCGAACGAGCCAGGGCAGACGGAAGGGGGGACCCCCAGCGGCCTGACCAGCAACCCCATCGCAGGTCACGAAAATCGGTCGGGGGTGGGGCCAGTTCTGATGAGGCGGGTTCCAGTCAACGTCGCAACACGGACGGTGGTCCGAGGAGTGTAGCCAGCCGGTCGGCGGGGCTGTCCCAGCCGAGGACCTTCCTTGGACGGTTGTTCAGCTCGAGCTGGACCAGGGCGATGTCGTCGGCGGTGTGGACGGACAAGTCCGTGCTCTTGGGGAAGTAGGCGCGCAGCAGGCCGTTCGTGTTCTCGTTGGTCGGCCGCTGCCAGGGTGAGTGCGGATCGCAGAAGTAGATGCCCGTCGTGCCCAGGGCCGCCGCGATCTCGGCGTGGCGGGCCATCTCCGTGCCCTGGTCCCAGGTCAGCGTCCGCCGCAGGTGCGGCGGCAGGTCGGCCAGGGCGGCGAGGACGGCGTCGCGCACGGTCGCTGAGTCGTGTCTGGTGCCCTCCAAGTGGCCCAGCAGCGTGTACCTCGTGGTGCGCTCGACGATGGTGACCATCGCCGATGCGTTCGCGGCGCCCACGATCAGATCTCCCTCCCAGTGACCGGGCTGCTCGCGGCCGAGCGCCTCGGCAGGGCGGTCGTGGATCAGGGTCATGCCGGTGAGCGGACCCGCGCGTCGTGCCCTGGCGTCCCGGCGCCGAAGGCGGTGACGCCGCCGGAGCCGCAGGACCCGTCCGGGCAGCTCGCGGGGCAGGCCGCCGAGGTCAGGCCGATAGACGGCCTGGTAGATCGTCTCGGTGCACAACCAGCGCTCCGGCTGGTCGGGGAACTCGTGGCGCAGCCGCCGGGCAACCTGCTCCGGGCTCCAGCGCGCCTTGAGCCTGCCCGCGACCCAGTCGCGCAGCTCGGCATCGCGGGCGAGACGGCTGGGCCGATGCAGGCGGCGGCGACCCAGGGCGCGCCGGTGGGCCTCGAACGGCCCGTACCGACCGACGGTGTCGGCGCCGCGGGCGAGCTCGCGGCTGATGGTCGAGAGGGACCGGCCCATCAGGGCGGCGATCTCGCGCATCGTGCGCCGCTCCTGGCGCAGGTCGGCCAGGCGGACGCGCTCGTCTTCGGACAGGTAGCGGGCTGAGTACCGCTTCGCAACAGGGACGACAGAGGTGATCACGGGCGGCAAGTTGAGCACGCGACCGCCCGACGGGATCCGGCGGCCGTTGCGCCAGCGCTTGCCCGTGCGCGGATGGACCCCGACCATCCGGCACGCCCGGGCCGAGGGCACGCCCTCAGCGATCAGCTTCGCGAACGCCTCACGCTTCGCATGGTCGGGACTCGGACCTCGACGACCCATCGCAACTCCCCAGGCTCATGGGTGTTGCGACGTTCGCCAGATTCCGCCTGATCACGGTGGGGCCACTTGACATGATCATTCCCAATGCGATCATCGCACAGCCTCGACCGGCTCGACATCGCGTTCGACGGGACGCAACTGGTGGCCGATGCGGGGCTCCTCCTGCCGGCCACCCTGGCCCACCACCTCGGTCTCCGGGCGCTCGTCGACGAGCACGTCCACCTGGGCGCCGTGGCCGGTGCCGCGAACCCCGGCGACAAGTTCCTGAGCCTGGTCATG
>JBBRZQ010000434.1:0-1665 GCA_038236535.1 Actinomycetales bacterium | reverse complement strand
GGTGGTGGGTGGGCCGGGGACGGTGACGGTGTCGGGGACGGGGGCCCAGGCGCCGCCGTTGATGCGGAAGTCGGCGCCGAAGGTGGTGTCGACGCGGGCGGGGTAGGCGCCGGAGTGGAGGTACTGGTGGGTGATGGTTCCGGTGGGGTAGATCCCGCCTTCGTAGGGGGTGGGGCCGAAGGTGGTGCCGTCGCCGAAGAGGTAGGTGAAGTGGTCGAGCTTGACGCGGATGTCGACGTGGTAGCCGAGCATGGTGGCGGGGTCGAGGGGTTCGACCTCGTCGGGTTGGTATCCGGTGGGGGTCCAGTTGACCTTGTAGTAGGTGTCGAGGCCGACGAGGGTGATGTCGCCCTTGGGCTGGGTGGTGATCTGGGGCTGGGCCCAGGGGGTGAGGTGGAACGCCTCGCGGATCATCGCCATGGTGACGATGGGCTGGGCGCCACGGATCGAGTTCGGGTAGCAGGTGGAGCCAACCCTTACCCAGGGTCCCGCGGGCGTGCCGTCGGGCAAGAGCGGTCGGCGAAAGATGGCGACCAAGGGGCCCGGTCCATCCGCGGGCTGGCATGACGTGCGCGCGGCAGCACAGTCCACCGAGTCGCTGGTTGATCCGGGGCCTTGCCCGCACGGACTCGCCGTCGTGAACTCGGCCGTAGCGGGGCCACCACCTCCCACCTGGTCTCGCTGTTGCACTTCTGCCATCTGCGTCTCGGTCAGCCGCAAGAGAAGTCCATCGTTCATGGTTGTGCCGCCGATGTCCGCGAACGCCGTCATCGCAGGCCAGAGGAGCACCACTACGAGGAGGCACGTGAACAAGACGCTGCGCCGGGTACGCATCAGCGGTAGTCCTTGATCGTTGCGACTTTCCACATGCCGCTGTCCCATTCGAGTGAGAAGGCCCTGCGGAGGTCCTTCTTGGAGTCCGTCGAGACGACGCGCCCCGACGAGTCCACGATGTCGCGTTGTTCCTGGGTCCCGGTGAATAGGATCAGCTGCTGCGCCCCGTCCTTGCCGAGATCGTCTGCCGTGTTGACCTTGACCGGGTCTCCGCTGTAATGCTGGCTTTTCTGCACCAGATCCGCGGCTGTTTGTTCGGTCGAGGCACAGCTCTTCGAGGACGGCAGGCACAGGGGTGGGAGAAGGCCCGTACGGGGCTGGGTCCACGCGACGTTGACCTGGGCGAAGTAGTGCCGGACGAAGGCGGCGGCACCCGCCACTGAGTGGACCTTGGCCCCTTCTGGAATCCCGGACGCCGTAGCCGTTGCAGACCCGGTGGCTGTCGATGTTGCGCTGGTAGCCGTCGACGATGGTGTCGCGGCCGTGGTAGCACTCGTGTTTCCCGCCGAGGTCGTCCCGGGCTGGGGCGTTGCGCTGCTGCACCCGGCCAGGGCCAGTGCGGCACCGGCCGTCAGCCCGACGGCATACCGGGTGGTGGTCGTGCGACTCACTCGCGTCCCCTCTCATCCGCGCAGCGAACGGCCACGCGCAAACGAGCGGCCAGTATGACTGAGAGCGAGGAACTGGCAACCCGTCATCCACAGGCGGGGACCCAGCCCACCGATCGGGGAGCCCTGACCCCACCCGGGTGGGGTCAGCCTCCCCGCAGAACGGGCGGCGACATCCGGCGTAGGCCTTGCGTCCCGCCCGGACTGTGCCTACAGTTGCCCC
>JBBRZQ010000433.1:0-1680 GCA_038236535.1 Actinomycetales bacterium | reverse complement strand
GGCAGACGCGCTGGATTCAGGTTCCAGTGCCCGAAAGGGTGTGGGGGTTCAACTCCCCCCTCGCGCACCCAGAAGTAGCCCCCGACCTGCGGTTATGTTGCGGTCGTGAAAGGCCATCTACCGTCGGTCTACCGCTTCCCCGGCGGCGGCGACGAGTGCGGCTACGGTGTCGGCTGCTTCGCCGTGCAGGGTGGGGGCGACGTGGCTGTAGATCGTCAGGGTGATGCTGACGTTGGCGTGGCCGAGTCGTTCTTGGACGACCTTGGGGTGGACCCCTGCTTGCAGGGCGAGGGTGGCCCAGGTGTGCCGCAGTCCGTGGAGCGGGATCGCGCGGAGCCCAAGGGCGTCGACGTGCTCGCGGAAGGATCGGGACACGGTCTCGGGGTACAGGGGCTGGCCGTCCTCGCGGGTGAACACCAAGTCTTGGTCGTCCCAGCTGGGTCCGTAGGCGAGTCGGGCCTGGTCCTGGGCGCGTTTGGTGCGCCGCAGCATGGCGGCGGTGGTGGCGTCCAGGACGACGACGCGCCGCGAGGACGCGGTCTTGGTGGTTCCGAAGACGAGCTCGCTGCGGACTTTCTGGATGGTTTGGACGAGCGAGGCGCGGGTGCGTTTGTCGGTTCCGGTGTGCAGGTCGCTCCACCTGAGTCCGAGTGCTTCGCCACGCCGGGCGCCGGTGGCTGCTAGGAACGACCAGATCGGTCCGTACCGGTGCCCCGCGGTGGCGGCGAGGAAGGTGGCGAGGTCGGTGGCGGACCAGGCCATGATCTCTCCGGTGGTGGCGCTGGCTTTGGGTGGGTCGGCGGCGTCGGCGGGGTTGCGGGTGATCAGGCCTTTGCGGACGGCGTCCTTCAGGGCGCGTTTGACGATGGTGGCGATGTAGCGGACGGTGCGTGGGGCCAGGCCGCCGGTGCCGTCGTAGCGCCCGGCTTGGAGCAGGTGGGCGTAGAGCCGGTCTAGGTCGACCGGCGTGAGCCGGCGTAGCTCCTGGGCGCCGAGGGCGGGTTTGACGTGCAGGCGCAGGTTCTTCTCATACGACGCCCACGTCGACTTCCGCAGTGAGGGCTGGACCATCGCGAGCCAAGTGTCCAGCCAGGTCCCGACGGTTTCGCGGGTGGGTGCGACGTAGCTGCCGGTTCCGACCGAGGCGATCAGAGTCGCGGCGTGGGCTTCGGCTGCGCGTTTGCTGCTGAACCCGGATCCGGTGGTGGGGTCGGCGTGCCAGCGGCGGCGGCGTTTCCCGTCGTGGCCCCGTTCCTCGATCAACACGAAGTACCGGTCGCGGCCCTTGGAGTCTGTGCGGGTGACGATGCTGCCTCGCATGTGGGCCTCCTTCGAGGGATCTGCCTGATTTCAGTGTCGCGCTGCTGGCCGGTCTCCGTCAGGGGGCGGTCGTCATCTGTGTGGTGTCCGGCCGGCCTGGTCGCCCTGGGTTTCGCTACTGCACTCGTGGGGTTGACGAGTCGGGCCGCCACTGCGGCCGCTTGTGGGCTATTGCGTGGGTGCGCATGGCGTCGCACTTGCAATCGCCAGGAGCTCGAGAAGCGGTCCGGTCGGGATCTTGATGAGTTTGCCGACGCGGACGACTGGGGTTGGCCATTGGGATTGGCGGATGAGGTCGTAGGCGAGGGATCGGCCGATGCCGAGGATTTTGGCTGCGGTGGGGACGTCGAGGGTGGGTGG
>JBBRZQ010000432.1:0-1717 GCA_038236535.1 Actinomycetales bacterium | reverse complement strand
GGCGGATCTGGTGTCGGTGGGGGTGTTGACGCGGGTGTTCCCGCCGGGTCTGGTGGATGAGGTGGTCGCGGCGGCGGGTTGCACGGAGCAGCGTCATCGCTCGTTGCCGGCGCGGGTGATGGCGTATTTCTCGATCGGGATGGCGCTGTACTCGGAGGGGTCGTACGAGGATGTGCTGGGGCAGCTGACGGACGGGTTGTCGTGGGTCTCGGGCTGGCAGGAGAGCTACGTGCCGCCAACGAAGTCGGCGATCTTCCAGGCGCGGGCCCGGTTGGGCTCGGGCCCGGTCAAGGCGTTGTTCGAGGCGGTCGCGGCCCCGATCGGGACGGAAACGACGCCGGGGGGGTGGCTCGCCGGGCGGCGGCTGGTGGCGGTCGACGGGTGCTGCCTGGATGTCGCGGACACACCCGTGAACGAGGAGTTCTTTGGCCGGCCAGGGGTGAACAAGGGCGAGCGGGCGGCGTTCCCGCAGGCGCGGGTGGTGGCGTTGGCCGAGTGCGGCACACACGCCATCTTCGCGGCGCAAGTCGGGGCGTACGCCGAGTCCGAGTCGACGCTGACCCAGTCGCTGGTGGAGCGGTTGTCCCCGGGGATGCTGGTCATGGCGGACCGGGGGTTCTTCTCCTACGCATTGTGGCGCAACGCGATCGGGACCGGTGCGGACTTGTTGTGGCGGATCCGGACCGACCCGACCGGGCCCAAGCCGACGCACCTGCGCGACCTTCCTGACGGGTCCTGGCTGGCGCACCTGCGACGGACCACCCCAGCGGCGGCCCGCAGGGACGAGCCGATGCTGGTCCGGGTCATCGACTACACCGTCGAGGACGGACGCGAGAACGCCGTCACGTACCGGCTGTTCACCACCCTGCTCGACCCGGACCAGACCCCGGCCGAGGATCTGGCCGCGGCGTACGCGCAGCGGTGGGAGATCGAGCTGGCCTTCGACGAGCTGAAGACCCACCAGCGAGGCCCGCGAACGGTGCTGCGGTCCAAGTCCCCGGACCTGGTCCTGCAGGAGATCTGGGGGCACCTGTGCTGCCACTACGCGATCCGGTCCCTGATGTCTTAGGCCGCGACCCACGCCGGCCACGATCCGGACCAGGTCAGACCCAGATCCGCGGGTAGGGACGGGTTGATTCTCAGTTCGGCGTGTGAGATGACGAGGGTGCCTGTCCTGCAGGGAGAATCGAGGTTGTCGAGGACTTCGAGTTCCGAGCTGGAGAGGCACCCTGTCGGTGAAGAGGATACGTCGTGGTCGTGGTGGGCGAAAGCAGGTGCGGATCGGCGCGTCGGATCCGTCGTTGACCCGGTGCTCGGGGATGGCCGCGGTCAGCGAGCTGGTCGAGAAGCTGGCTGCGCTGGCCATGCTGGAGGAGCAGATTCCTGCGATCAAGTCCCGGGCCCGGGGGGTGAGCGGTGGTGGGCTGGTGCTGTCCGTGCCATGCGCGCAGCTGCTCGGGCAGGATGCTCTGGTCGGGTTGGACCGGGTCCGAGCAGATACCGCGGGGCGGCAGCTGTCGCCGGTGGCGACACCGGCCTCGAGGGCGGCGGAGTCGTTGGCGCGCCGGTTCACGGCGGCGCAGCGTGCGGGGATCGAGGCGGCCGTCGCGAGGGTGACGGCACGGTGGCTGTCCCTGTTGCCGGCGCGTCTGCGGTCGCCGTTGGTGCTACGCCCGCCGACCATCGATCTGGACTCCACCGACGTGGAGGTGTTCGG
>JBBRZQ010000431.1:0-1740 GCA_038236535.1 Actinomycetales bacterium | reverse complement strand
CCACCTGGCGATCTCCATCAGCGTCCCGCCCCGCCGAATCAACGAGATCGTCCACGGCAAGCGCCGGGTGACCGCCGACACCGCGCTCCGGCTGGCCCGCTACTTCGGCACCAGCGACCGGTTCTGGCTCAACCTGCAGACCCGCTACGACCTCGAGCTCGAGAAGGACCACCTGGGCGCCGCCCTCGAACACATCCACCCTCTTCAGAGCGCCTGACCACCCGCGCGCTACGCGGCGGTAGGACGCGCCTAAGCGCCGCGCGGATCGCGCCAGATCCGGACGTTTGCCGTCCCGAGGCCCATGCATGGTTATGCATTTCAGCAGTCGTGGAGGGTGCCTGCCGGGGTTGAACATGTCTGCCCTGATTGGGGCCAGTCGGGTGGGGTCACCGATCCGACCCGGGTCAGATGCGTCCGCAAGACGATGGCGAGTTCAATCGGTCGTTGCAAAGCCGACCGGGCACCGGTGGCGGGTAATGGGTCAACTGGCCGAGTCGCGGGGGTTGCCGTTTGTGTGCGTGCAGCCGTTGATGACGTCGTTGGCGCGGCGCTCTGAGGACCTGACATCGGACAAGACCGATGAGAAAGACGCTGTCCTGATCGCCCGCCTGACCGCTCAGCTGCGTTGCTACGTCCCCGAGCCGCTGGATGAGACCTGGGGCCGGCTGCGTCACCTCGGTGCCCGCCGGGAGCAGCTGATCGTCGAGTCGACCAGCCAGGTCCAGCAGATGCGCGACCTGCTCGAATGCGTATGGCCCGCAGCACTGGACACCGCCCAATACCCATTCCGGTCGGCGACCTGGCCGGCGGCGATGAGCGTGATCCTGGACCGGGACGGCGCTGACCTGGCCCGCACCCGGCGACGCGGCCTGGCACGGTTCGAGGCCGCGGTCCGCCGGGAGATCACCCGCCGCGGCGGGGTCCGGCCGTGCCTGCGGATCGTAAGCCTGCTGTTCGCCGCACTGACCGATACTGCCGGAGTGATCACCCACCGGCCCGGCGCACTCGAACGAGTCCAGCTGCTGCTGGCGGACTGGCGCGAAACACGCCGACGCCAAGGTGACACCGAGGCCCGGATGACCACGGTCCTGGACGAGCTGCACCTGAGCGAGCTGGCCACCTCGATCACCGGCCTAAGCGCGCTGGGTGCCGCGGCGATCCTCGCCCAGACCGGTGACCTCAAACGGTTCGCGACCGGCCGCGCCCTGGTCAAACACGCCGGTCTGGCACCCCGGGAGAAGCTGTCCGGGAACTTCAAGGGCCGCACCAAACTCACCGGCCAGGGCAGACCCGGGCTTCGTCTTGCCGCGTGGCGGGCGGTCTGGGGAGCCCAGCGCTCCAACCCGGTCTACGAGGCCCGCTACGCGTATCTGACCAGCCGTGAGCACAACAAGCTCACCCCCACCCAGGCCCAAGCCGTCATCGCCGCGGCCATCCTGCGACAGTTGCACGCGGTCATCACCACCGGCCGCAAATGGGACCCGGTCATTGCCACCCACGGCACCAAACACCACCCGATGCCCATCGCCGCCTGACCAGCACAAGGCGGGATCTTCAAGCTGACGGTCGGGGCGAGCCCCACGCGCCATTGAGGAACCTCGGTTACCTCGCCGGACATCATGGGCAGCCCCGCCCGTCGTCAAACCAACCCGATTACGCGCTGTTGGGATCAACCCCATTACCGCTATGCAGGGACTGACGACGGGCGAGGCACCGACCAAAGGCTTGACTTAAACGTCT
>JBBRZQ010000430.1:0-1754 GCA_038236535.1 Actinomycetales bacterium | reverse complement strand
CCCCGTCCGACCGTCGCTTGCCGCAGATATGCGTAAAGCCAAGGAAGTTGAAGGTCTCCGCTTTGTCCTCCCCTCGGCGCGTCCGGTTCACTTGCGCGAACCGACCGAACTCGATGAGGCGGGTCTTGTCTGGATGCAGGTCCAAGGCGAACTGCCGCAGACGTTCCCGGAGCTTGGCCAGGAACCGATCGGCATCGTCCTTGCACTGGAAGCCCATGACGAAGTCGTCCGCGTACCGGACCATGATGACTTCCCCGCGGGCCTCGTGCGTGCGCCACCACTTCACCCACAGATCCAGAACATAGTGCAGGTAGATGTTGGCCAGCAGAGGCGAAATGACGGCCCCCTGCGGTGTGCCTACCAGTGTCTCGGACCAGTGCCCACCCTCGCATACTCCGGCCCTGAGCCATTTCCGGATCAGGCGTAGGATGCGCGGGTCGGCCACGCGGTGTTCCACGAACTGCATCAAACACTGATGATCCAGCGTGTCGAAGAAGCTGCGGATATCCGCGTCCAGCACCCAGTTTACCGGCCGTTCAGACAGCGCGACCCACAGCGAGTCCAGCGCGTTGCGCTGGCCCCGACCCGATCGAAAGCCGTAGCTGAATCCGGCGAAGTCCTCCTCGTAGATCGCGTTCAGAATCCAGGACACCGCCAGTTGGACAACGTTGTCCTCCAAGGCGGCGACACCCAGTGGCCGTTGCCGGCCATCGGCTTTCGGGATCCAGACCCGTCGTGAGGCCTGGGCACGGTATGTTCCGGCATGCACGCGAGCGTGCAGGTCCGTCACGTTTCGTCCCAGATCTTCGCCGTACTGCGCCCACGTCACCCCGTCCACACCAGGAGCCGCCTTGGGTTTCAACGCCCTATACGCGTCTTCCAGCATGCCCACGGTCAGGTGGTGCAGCAGAGCCGTAAACCGTTCCTTCCCATTCCGCTTCGCTGCCTCTCGTACGCGAGAGAGCCCGCTCGACACGCGGTCCGGACACTGAGTCCCGGTCGTGGTCGCGCTCTCCGCGTTCCCCTCTGTCTCGGGCCTTCCCTCAGCCACCTCGGCGGCTGCCTTCGGCGCTTCATCGGTACTACGCCCTCGTCCGACTTCCCAGCCGCGTGCATGGCGGTCGTTGGCTTGTTCAGCCTTCACCGCCCGGGCCGATGACAACGGCGCATCGGTCACGGCTGGGATCTCCCGGTTCTCGTGCATGAAGGTTTGCGCGCGTGCAGAGGGTCTAAGACCCCGCGGGACCAACGCCGGACTCGCATAGCGCCCGTCGTCGTGTTGCCTTGCCCTACACACACAGGGGCGGCATCCCGAAAGCGTGTTTCGAGGCTCAATACCTCGCCCGCGCGCACCACCGTCCAACGCTTCGGCCATGACGTTGCCGTCATAACCGCATGGGGGTGGCCGTCGTGGCTTGCTAGGCCCTCAACGTATAGCTCTTTCATCTACTCCTTCATGCCGGTTTATCCCGGCGCTCGCGTGTCCAGGCTTCTCTCCCCGGTTGATGGCCCTGGCCATCCGCTGCGACCAGTTGCTGCGCAGCGGTGCGGTGCCGGACGCCACGGCCCTGGCAAGTCTGGCCCACGTCACCCAGCCCCGGATGACCCAGATCCTGAACCTGACCCTCCTGGCGCCGGACATCCAGGAGACCCTGCTGTGCCTGCCCCCAGTGGTCGAGGGGAAGCCGGAGATCAGCGAGAAGGGCCTGCGGCCGGTGTGTGCGGAGGTGGATTGGGAGCGGCAGCGGGGGCTG
>JBBRZQ010000429.1:0-1778 GCA_038236535.1 Actinomycetales bacterium | reverse complement strand
TTCTCGTAGGTCAACTGCACCTGGATGTTCTGGAACGTGTTGGGCGTGTAGTTGTAGAAATGGCAGTTCCGGAACGAAGTGATCGTACCCGCCGTGTCATTGTTGCCGTCTGTCCACGTCCGCGTATCTTTGCCCGTCAACACATATGACCAGTAGCTGCTCCAACTGCCCTCAGCCATGGCTGGCTGGGCTAGGGCAATCCCCATCACTATGGAGCCAACTATTGCAGCGATTCCGCGCTTCATGGCTTCTCCCCTCGCGTCCAGGGGATAGAGCCAGCAGAGCCACTTCCTGCTGAAGTCAACCCACAACCCCCGTATCGTGATTGGAAACTACGGGGAATCCCTATTTGGGGTCAAGCAACTGGCGATGCGGCCTGCTCGACGCGGGCAACGCGGACGACGCGGATGTTCCTCCTCCCGCTCCTCCAGCCGGCGCCTTCATGGACAGCTAGCCGGGCTTTCCGGCATCTCCACGGCGTCGTCCTGCATGGCTTGAGCCAGTCTCCCGTGGACTCCATCACGGCCAGCGCCGACGCTCCTCCGGAGCACGTTTGAGCATCATCAGTGGGGCCGACACTGATCGCATCTTTGCCGGGCGAACCTAGGGCGGGGTTGCGCCCCAGGTTTGGTGCCATCACCTTCTGAGTTTGAAGGATGGCCTTGTGTCGAAGTAGATCCCATCTGGCCAGACATGTGCATCGGCGCGGCCCGGCGGTGCCGCGAGACCTGTTGCTACGCAACAGCATCCGGCTGGTGTCGTTTGGTGTTGATGTGTCCTGGGTCAACGGCTGGGCACTCGGCGTCATTCGCCGCGGCGGAGTCATCCGACACGCACTGGCGAGCGTCCGTGTTCGGGCCCGCCGAAAGCCGGCGCCAGGGTGCCGACGAGTTGCCGCAGTCAGGGCTCGCCTGGGTTGCCTCGGCCGCGGACTGCGGTTCCCGACGGGGACTCAATGCCGAGGTGTCGACGACCTGGCCCACGAGGCCGCACCCCTTGCCGCCGACCTGGCCATCTGGGGCGGCAACCTTGCCGACCACCTGACCATAGGCCCCGCGGCGGCACCGGCCGAGGCTGTCCCAGGGCTCGGCGTCAGCGTCGGCATCGATCGGCGAGCCAGGCACGGCCGCCCCGCGTCGAAGACGCGCAGCGGACTCCGAGCTCGAGGGTGCCTGCGTCGGAGTCCGTCATCTCGTCCGCCGTGGACTCCTGGTTCGAAGGTGACCGCCGCGGAGTCCGTCATCTCGTCCGTCGCGGCCGCGAGCGAGCGAAGAAGCGCCCGGGGCAGGCGGGGCGCAGGCCGAGGGCCGGTCTTTTGCCGCCCGGCAGGCCGGAAGGCAAATCACAGGCGTGGAAGCCGTCAGGATCCTGAAGTGGCACGAAATGTGGCACGAGATCGGGGGAATCGCTGTAAACCCTTGGTATCACTGAGTTGTGAAAGTGCCCCCGGCAGGATTCGAACCTGCGCGCATGCCTCCGGAGGGCACCGCTCTATCCCCTGAGCTACGGGGGCCAAGGGTGAGCCGACCTTATCAGCGGCGCGAGCGCTGCCCGTAATCCTGTCGGCACCCGCCGGTCACTGGGAGTCCGACGAGCGCCGGCACCGCCGCTCTCCGGGAGTCCGACGAGATCGCGCACCCCCGGTCGGGGCAGGAGAAGGCTGGCGTCGCCGGCGGAGACGCGGGGGAACCGCACCCATCACCGCCGTTAGGCTCGTGCTATGACGCCCGACCAGCTCGCCGCAGCGATCCGCCACGCCGTCGTGTCGGCGATCGAGG
>JBBRZQ010000428.1:0-1779 GCA_038236535.1 Actinomycetales bacterium | reverse complement strand
GCCGGCGGCCGAGTCGCACTCACCGACCCGGTCTCGGATGTCGGAGTCGGACCCGTAGGGGCCCTTCTTCAGGACGTCGTCATACACCTTGGCGCACTTGCCACCATCGAGGACCTTGCCGAAGTTGATCATCTCCGTCGGTTGGCGGACGAAGGTATCGACGAGCTGGCCCGTCTGTGCCTTGCGCAGCTGCTCCGGGGTCTGCCCGGTGGAGGAACCGTTGGTGGCCAGCGCCGCTGAGAGTTCCAGCCCGGTCTGCTGGGTCTTCATGATCAGCCCGTCGTGGCCGGCCACCATCTGCACCGGCTGGGCGAAGACGCCGGTGGCCAAGGTCGCGATGACCAGAGCGGTCCCCAGCTCCCAGATTCCGGTGGCATATCGACCGCGAGCCATCCAGCACACCGCAACCACGGCGGTGATCGTCAGCAGAACGGGGACCGCACCGACTCGGTCGACCACGGACTGCATCGCGTCACCGGTGGCCAGCAGAGGCGACGCGATCGTCTGCAGCCAGTCGAACGACAACACCCAGTCCAGGAACCACAAAGCCAACGCGCACCAGGACCGGTAGGCACCCCAGCAGGCGTCGGTGATCGCGGACCAGAAGAACTTGTCCGGGGACGTGACCCCACCTCGATCGAGGGAGAGCTCGTAGTTCCACAGCGAGATCCCGTGGGAGTCCGTGAGCTGGATCCACGACAGCGCTGGCGGCGTCTGGCCGACCTGACCGCCGTCGGTCGGCGCAGCCGACGCGGACTGGACCCGCACTATCAGCAGGACGACCGCGGTCAGTACGACCGAGGCGGCCCGGGTCACCCACCGCAGCCCGCTTGAAGCGCTCGGATGCCAGGTCACGACGCAGCGCCCTCGGACGGGGAGCCGCCCACGGGGCCGGAGGTGCGCACCGCCAGATCGCGCGCCTTCAGGGCCGGCACCAGGATCTTGCCCCGGCCGACGTTGCCGGCCGTGTCACGGATCAGGCACTCACCGCGGCGGTGGTCGGGGACGCCGTTGGCCTGCACTGGCGACATGTCGTTGCGGACCAGGTCGATCAGGGCCTCGTCGGAGGGGTCGAGGTCGAGCCACGCAAGGCCGCGCTGGGCGAGTGTCTTGTCGCGGTGACGCATCAGGATCCGGGTGGGGATCAGCCCGCGCAGGGTGGGTGACCCGAAGTCGGCTTCAGGGTCGTGCGAGCCGAGCGCGACTGCGGCGCGGTGCTTGCGGCCGTCGCGGACGAAGTCGACGATCTCGCGCTCCCCCTCGGGGCTGATGGTTACGCTGTGGGCCTCGTCGACGACGAAGAGGCCGAGGATGTCGCGCTCGGCGAAGCAGACGTGTCGGGCCAGCGCTGCGATCAGCGCGTACATGGCCCGGCCGAAAATCTTCTCCAGGCCGAGCTGCTCGAATAGGTGCTGGTGCGCGAGCTCTTCGCGGGATGGCAGCTGCAGGGTGTGGGTGCGGATCACCACGGCCGGGTCGGACAGCTGTAGCGGCGGCACGGTCTCGTCGAAGATGACACGGCCGAAGTCACGGCGCGCGAACACGTTGATGAGCCGGGCCATCTCGTGAGCTCCCGGCAGGTCGCATCCCTCGGACAGGTGCCGCAGCAGCTGGCCGAGGCTGGAGATCTCGTGCTCGGCGAGGTAGGTCGGATCCAGGACGTCGGACAGCAGCACGCCGCGCTCGGAGGTGGGGGCCACGTTGAGCAGGGGCGTGAGGAAGGTCTGGGTGATCCGGGAGCCGATCGAAGGTCCGAACAGCCGCAGCGGGTCCAGGCTC
>JBBRZQ010000427.1:0-1784 GCA_038236535.1 Actinomycetales bacterium | reverse complement strand
GTCCATGTGGCGGATGACCTCGGAGCAGACACCGGTGTTCTGGCCGCTGATCGCTGCCCCTGGGCTGCCACCGACCGGCGCCCAGATGGGTATCGATCAGCTCTCCGGCGGGTCGTTCTACTGCGACCCGGCCGGGTGGGTCCTGCGCGATGACATCGCCACCACCAACCCCAACGTCTTCATCTTCGGCAAGCCGGGGCGGGGCAAGTCGGCCACCGGCAAGTGCTTCTGCCTTCGGATGATGGACTTCGGGTACCGCACCCTTGTCCTGGGCGACCCCAAGGACGAGTACGAGCCCTTGTGCCGGGCCCTGGGCGTGGAGCCGTTCGCGATCGGTCACGGCCTTCCGGCGCGGGTCAACCCGCTGGCATTCGGCCCGCTGGGTTTCGGGTGGGCCAACCTGGACGCTCCCGAAGCGCAACGCCGGTCCGCGATCGTGTTCTCCCGCTGGCTTGTGCTGATCCGGGGTCTGGTCGGGTCGCAGAAGGTCTCAGACCAGCGGGTGCCGTTCACACCCAGCGACGAGAAGGCCGTCAGCGCCGCCCTGCGGACCCTGACCGGGTACACCCACGGCAACACCGTGCTGCGGGAGGTGACCATCCCCGCTCTGTGGCACGCCCTCGACGAGCCCAGTGCGGAACTGATCTCGCAGTGCCGATACTCCGGCAGGCAGCACTTCCTCGACCAGACCCGCCTGATGCGTGACGCGCTGGGCCAGCTGGTGCAGGGCTACCTGCAGGGCCTGTTCGATGACCACACCACCATCGACGTGGACTGGCGCGCGCCAATCCAGTCGCTGTCCTTGTCCCGGTTGGAACCGTTGGGGGATGAGGCGATGGGGATCGCGTTGACCTGTCTGAACTCATGGGGTCGGGCGCAGCGCGAGATGGCCGAACCGGGGGACCTGCGCATCGTGGTGCGCGACGAGACGTGGAAGCAGATGCGCCTGGGCGTGGAGGCGGTGAAGTCGCTGGACGCCGACCTCCGGTTCTCCCGGCGCGACGGCGATATCCAGCTGGTGCTCTACCACAAGCCCTCGGACCCCATGTCTGCCGGCGCGGTCGGGTCACAGGCCGTCGCCATCGCCAAGGATCTGCTGCACCTGGCCGACATTAAGGTCCTGCACGGGCAGGACGAGGCGGTCGCAGCCGAGCTCGGCGAGCTGTTGGGGCTGCGGCCGATGGCCCAGGACCTGATCACCGGGTGGGCGATGGGTGGGCGAGGGCGCGCGCTGTGGATGGTCGGCGACCAGGAGTACAAAGTTCAGGTCGTGCGCACGCCTCTCGAGGAGGCGCTGACCTGGACCAACGATGCCCTCGCTGCAGCAGGCTAGAAGCTCCGATGAATCCCAAGGCCGCAGCCGGTATCGCCGGCGT
Organism: Actinomycetales bacterium; assembly: GCA_038236535.1. Taxonomy (GTDB): domain Bacteria; phylum Actinomycetota; class Actinomycetes; order Actinomycetales; family Dermatophilaceae; genus UBA4719. The sequence continues at coordinate 408 of JBBRZQ010000427.1, read as the reverse complement.
CCTGTACGCCGCCGCAATAGTCGTTCTGCTGCTTCCGCTGATGATCGCCGGCGCGGTAATCGGTTCACCACCAGTGACTTTATGCGGACCAGGCGGCACTGCGCAGAGCGTTGGCGACGTGCAACTGGATGCCGAGCAGATGGGCAATGCCCAAACTATCGTGTCCGTCACTGCCCAACGAGGACTCCCCTCACATGCCGCGACCGTCGCCCTGGCCACCGTCGCGCAGGAGTCGATGTTCCACAACTACCTGGTATTCAAGGACGCCGACTCCCTGGGCCTGTTCCAGCAGCGAGTCCAGTTCTACACGGCCCCCGTGGCGGCCAACCCGGCCCGGGCCACGAACGCCTTCCTGGACCGGCTGGTCAAGGTCAGCGGGTGGGCAACCTTGCCGCTGACCGACGTCGC
>JBBRZQ010000426.1:0-1785 GCA_038236535.1 Actinomycetales bacterium | reverse complement strand
TCGTCCCAGCCGGGACGTGGCACGACATCACCAACACCGGTGACCAGCCCATGCAGCTCTACGCCATCTACGCACCCGTTCACCACGCCGCCGGCAAGATCCAACGCACCGCTCACGACGCCGAAAGCGACGAGACGGCTGGGACGGACACCCCGCCAGCCTGGGCAATCGAACCGCCGGACACACACGCTGATCAACACGCCACGTGAAGTGACCCTGTTGGGGCGTCGAGTCGCCCGACCAATTCCAAGGGCGGTTATGCCCGCACCGAGGAAGCATCCCGACGAGCTGCGGGTCTCAGGCCGATCCCGAAGGGCCTTCTTGTGTCACGCTCGGACCACACCGAGCCGTTTGTCCGGGGACGGATGCAGAGTTCAGACTTGAAGTCCCACCCCAATGATTGCCTCGGCGACCGTCCGCAGGCTGGCGTTGTTGTTGCGGGCGTGCCGGCGCATGAGCTGGAAGGCTTGATCGAGCGGGACTGCGTTCTGCTCGGCGGTGATCCCCTTGGCCTGTTCGATGACGACCCGGGACTCCAGCGCTTCCTGTAGCTGCTCGCTCAGCTGTTCCTGCTCGTGGAGCTTGGAGGCGTTGACCACGAAACTGGTCGCCACATCGGCCAGCGCCACGGCCACCGCGATGTCCTCGTCGGTCCACTCACGGGGCTCGGAAGAGTAGATGTTGAGGGCGCCGATGATCTCGTCGCCGAGCCGCATCGGGATCCCTGCCACGCCAGCCACACCAACGCGGGCGGCGGTGGCCGCGAAATCTGGCCACCGGGCAGACTCCTGCCGTACGTCGGTCACCCGAACGACCTCTCCGGTGTCGTAGGCATCTCGACACGGGCCGTCCTGCTCCTGCGTCTGACTGGCCTCCAGCTCCCTGGAGGCATGGTTTTCCGCTGTCACGAAATGCAGCTGCCCCTGCTCGGCCATGGTGACCCCGCTGCTGGACACGCCCAACACTGCTGTGACGCTCTTCGTGAGCTCGGCCAGCGCTGAAGCCTCCAGGTCGTAGCCCACCGTCAATACCACGGCGAACCGTGACAACGTCTTGAGAAACAACGGCTGGTCATACATCTTGTGTGTCCCTCGATTACGCCGCCGCACTGAGGCTCTTCGCAGTGCGGAACCGACATCATAAGGATAGTGCGCCAGGGCAGACAACACGGCTCGAGCACCAAATTGGGTTGTCGGCTTGGCTGGTGACGGTGACGGGGGTTGAAATCCGATGTCGGGGGTACGGTTGTGGGCGCCCTTAAGCGTTCCGAGAGAGTCGAGGGTGGCCTGAAGGGAGACGAACGGCAGCAGGAAAGCAGATCGGCCGACGACGAGCGCCACTGACCTCCCGGAGAACACCCGGGGCGGGGCCGGGACAGCGACCTGCTCAGGCGCGTCGTCGTGTGCGGCGCGGTAGCCGGAGTCAGTCCTCCATGCCCGTCGCCGAGTGTGGACCCCCGACCGGTTTGGACTCCGGCGATCCGCGCTCTCGCAGGTAGATGCTGAACACGACCATGCTGCCCACGGCCAGCAGTTCGGACTGCCAGTTCTGCAGTGTGCGGTTCCAGAAGTCGGGCGCCGTTGCGTACTGGCCCCAGCTCACAGGGGCCTGCAGGGCCATCAGCTGATGGGCGTTGTAGGCGCTGCGTCCGGCGATGAGCTGAGCGGTCCAGGACATCAAGAAGAAAAAGCCCATGACCAGGCTGAGAGATCGGGAGAACAGCGCGCGACGCCAGCCGCTTGCCCGGGCCCATGCCGGTGAGTCCGACGTGGCATAGTCGCCGAC
>JBBRZQ010000425.1:0-1786 GCA_038236535.1 Actinomycetales bacterium | reverse complement strand
GCTGGAACTGCGGTTGGAACTTGGCCTTGAACCGTTGCAGCGACCCGAATCCGTACACCGGTTCCAGACCTGTCGCGAGCAGGTCGAGGGTCCGCTGAAGCGCTCTCATGCTCGGCTCGGCCGTGCTGACGTCGGCGCTGCTCAGGTCGGGGCGGGCGTGGTCGGTGCTGTGCGGGTCGGTGCTGCGGGTCAGCGGCGTCCCGGACAAGCTGAGGACGCGGTACCCCTGCGCCTTGAGGTCGAGGGCCGAGGTGGCGATGAGTAGCTCCATGGAATGTTTGAAGCCGCCTGGGCGGCGGCGCATGAAGTCCAAGGTCCAACCGTCCAGCCGCCCGTCCCGATGAAACGGCAGCCAGGAGGCGACGGCCTGGACTTGCCCTGCCGGGTCGCGGACGACGCAGCAGCGCACCGCAGGGTCGTCCAGCTGCTCAAGACCGCCGAGGGTGAACCCCATCTCGGGTAGGCCCTGCTCGGCGACCCAGTCCTCGGAGATGGCCCGGATCTGCTGGCGAATCGCCCAGGACGCTGTGTGGTAGTCGAGCCATTCGGTGCGCATGCCATCCCGGCGGCCCGCGTTGATGGCGGTGCGCACGTCCTGGAACCGGCGGCCGGTGAACGTCAACGTCGTCAGGTCCAGCACGGTCTCCTGCGCGATCTGCACCGACCCCCACCCGGCGGCGGCGCAGATCTGCCGAACCGGGTCGGACGCGGCGTAAAGGCACGGCACCCAGCCCGCCTGGTCGCAGCGGGCAGCGAACTGCGTCAGCACCACCGGCATAGCCGCGGCCGGCGCGACCGGGTCGCCGGTCGTGACAGCGATGCCGTGCCGGACCCGGTAGGGGACATAGCTGGTCCCGTCCGGGCCGAACCAGTACTGGTTGCCGTCCCACAGCCCCATCCACGCCATCGCGCCGCCGCCGGTGCCGGTCAGTATCGCCTGCGCCTGGTCGCGGCCGGGGCTCGACGGGTCGCCCCGGTGCCGGTACGACAACGCGACCAGGACGCCGACGCCCAGCCAGAACAGGGGGCCGACCCACCCGAACAGGGCCCGTGCGGCCGGGCCGGTGGGGATCTGGTGTGGCGGCACGCCGATGCGCAGCTCGAACGGAACCAGCCGCATCGGTAGGTCCGCCAGCAGCGACCCGACGTCCGGGCTGGGGCTCCACTGCCCGGCGGCCAGCAGCCCGGCGGTGACGAAGAGCAACGCGATCGCCAATGCCCACCAACACAGCCGGCGGGTCAGCCGGCGGGCGGCGCCGGGCGAGTCGCGGACGGTGAACAGGCCGCGACCCCAGACCAGGACGGTCAGCGCCACCGTCAGTGGCACCAGCGAGGGGAGCACGAGCTGGGTCAGCAGCAGCAGCGGCCGCTCGTCGGTGACGCTCGGGGTCAGCGGGACCGCTGCCCCATCGACCAAGGTCAGCGCGTAGAACACCACGGTCACCACGAGCAAGGTGGCCTCCAAGATGATCGCGGCCCACCAGGCCGAGCGCCGGCCGCGGCGCAACCCGGTCGCCGCCGCCAGCAACAGCAGGCACGGCAACACCGCCATCACCGTCATCGCTGGCCCTGGGTGCTGATGCAGCCGAGCCAGCGAACACGCGGCCGAGGTCGGAGCCTCGCCGCACACCTGGGCTACCACGTCGGCGGGAACGCCACGCACCGCGACGACGATGGAGCTCAGCTGCGCGAACGGGCCAGTGGGGGCCGGGTTCAGCGCGGCCAGCACCGGACCGACAGCGGTCGCCGCAACGACCAGCGCGCCGAGGCCTCGGGCCTCCTGGAT
>JBBRZQ010000424.1:0-1820 GCA_038236535.1 Actinomycetales bacterium | reverse complement strand
GAACCGTCTTGTCGAGGTCCGCACACAAGGTGGAGACCCGGTCGCTGAGCCCGAGCTGCTCCGCGCGTCGGCGCAGGCGCTCAAGCATCTCCTCGGATGCGTCGATCGCCAGCACCCGTGCGTCGGTGAAATGACGGAGCAGCCCGAACGAACCGCTACCGGTGCCGGCCCCGAGGTCAAGGATGCTGCGCACCGGCGAGTCGGCCAGCGCCACGATGTCAGTGCGCACGGCGTTCAGATGCTCGGACATCACCTCGGCATCAAGGTCGAGCAGGTCCGCCAGATCCCCTCCGCCACCATGGGCGTGGTGATGGTTCGGGTGGTCTCCGTGGCCGGGCTGATGGCTCATGTGTCGAGGTTAGGACACGCGTCGAAATAACCTAGGTTTTCGGCTTTGAGGGTCATATCGTTGTGCTATGGCCGACAGGGTGCGGGTAGCGGAGTCCGTGGGGCGTAGGTACGCGGTGCTGCGTCCGCATCTGGATGAGCGGCAACGACGTCTGATGTTGGGTTCGGAAGCTGCCGAGATGGGTCGGGGTGGGATCAAGACGGTCGCGGAGGCGACCGGGGCCCATCCGGACACCGTTGCCCGTGGTGTCCGGGAGTTGGCCGGCGATCCGGAGCCTGCTGTTCGGGTGCGGGGCCCTGGTGGCGGCCGTAAGAAGCTGTCCGACTCCGACCCGGGACTGCTCGCCCGGTTGAAGGCGTTGGTGGACCCCGAGACTCGCGGGGATCCGATGTCACTGTTGGTGTGGACGACCAAGTCGACCCGCAACCTGGCAGGGGCGTTGACCGCGGTGGGGCATCCGGTCTCGGACCGCACGGTCGCCCGGATGCTGGCTTCGCTGGGGTTCAGCCTGCAGAGCAACGCCAAGACCACCGAAGGCAACCAGCATGCCGACCGGGACGCCCAGTTCCGTTACCTGGCAGCGCAGGTCACCGAGCACGCCGGCGCCGGCCAGCCGGTGGTCAGCGTCGATGCCAAGAAGAAGGAGCTTGTGGGGGCGTTCAAGAACGGCGGCCGGGAATACCAACCCAGCGGGGAGCCCGAGCAGGTCAACGTCCATGACTTCCCCGACAAGGAGCTCGGCAAGGCCATCCCCTACGGCATCTATGACGTGTCCGCCAACACCGGCTGGGTCAGCGTCGGGACCGACCACGACACCTCCGCGTTCGCCGTCGCCACCTTGCGCACCTGGTGGGACACCGTCGGCCGCGCCCGCTACCCGAGCGCGCAACGGCTCCTGATCTGCGCCGACGGCGGCGGGTCCAACGGATCACGGGTCCGCGCCTGGAAGATCGAGCTCGCCGCCTTCGCCGCCGACACCGGACTGACCGTGACCGTCGCCCACCTTCCACCCGGCACCAGCAAGTGGAACAAGATCGAGCACCGGCTGTTCTCCCAGATCACCCTGAACTGGCGAGGACGACCACTGACCAGCCACCAAGTCATCGTCGACCTGATCGCCAACACCACCACCGCAACAGGCCTGAGCGTGCACGCCGTCCTGGACACCGGCCAATACCCCACCGGCATCAGCTACAGCGACAAAGACATCGCCGCCCTACCCCTGGTCCGACACGACTTCCACGGCGACTGGAACTACACCCTGCTGCCCCGCGACACGCCACACTGACTGGACGTTATTTCTTCGCGGGCCCTTAGTGTCGCTTTGCAACTGCAGCACAGGATATTGCGCATGACGAAAGACGGTGATGTCGACGCGCTCGTCCGGCCCCATCAGGACGAGGCTCGCGGCATGACCACCTGGCTGCTGTCACGCGACCAGGGCCCTCATGGTCTGAAGGTGGCGAAGATT
>JBBRZQ010000423.1:0-1824 GCA_038236535.1 Actinomycetales bacterium | reverse complement strand
TAGAACGGCCGACTCGTGCAGGACGCCGGTTACGACCATGATGTGGTCGCCGCACAGCGGTTCGAGCCGGTCCCACGTCCCCTGGAGCAGCGTGCTCCCGGCGCCGGTCAGGTCGTGCAGGAACTTCGGGGAGGACGACCTCGACAACGGCCACAGCCGGGTGCCTGCTCCCCCCGCCGGGATCACCGCCCAGAACCCGTCGATTGCCGTCTCCGGCAAGCCTCCATCGTCAGTCATGGGCCAGACGGTAGCCCAGTTGCTCCGGAAAGCGTTTTCGAGCCGTTTCCGCGCTGGTGTCTGACCGGTGTCCGGAACGGGGGCCGTTACGCTGACAATCCCATGATTGCTCAACGGTATGCCGTCAGCGCGCTCGCGCTGAGCCTTTCGCTCACCGCCGCGGTAGCGTTCGGCATCGTCGGCCAAACCGCGTCGGCCAATGCTGCCGGCAGCGGTCAGTCCGTCTCAGATCCCGTCGGCGGCGAGCAGCTGGCGAAGCCCGGCGTCATCGTCAACCTCGGGCCGCAAACCCCTGCGCCTCCCGCGATGCCAGGCGCCTCGTTCCTGGTCGCTGACCTGGACACCGGACAGATCCTCGCTGCCAAGGCTCCCCACGTACCCTTCCTACCGGCCAGCACCCTCAAGGCGCTGACCGCGCTGACCCTGATACCCCGCCTCGATGCGAGCTCGAAGGTCATGGTGGAGCCAGAGGACGTCCGGGTCGAAGGGAGCCGCGTCGGCATCCTGGCGGGGACGGCATACCCCGTCCCGACACTCTTCCAGGGGCTCCTGATGGCCTCCGGAAACGATGCTGCGAACACCCTCGCACGTGCCAACAAGAGCGTTGCGGTGACAGTGGCCCAGATGAACGCGACCGCTGCCCGGCTCGGAGCTTTCGACACCGTGGCCAAAGACCCGAGTGGTCTGGACAAACCCGGTCAGACCAGCAGTGTCTACGACCTCGCGCTGATCGGTCGCGCCGCCATGTTGCTCCCCGACTTCCGCGTCTACGTCAGCACCAAGACGGCCTCGGTGCCCGGTGGCAGGTCGAGTGACGGCAAGACCGTGCCAGCCTTCACGATCAACAACCACAACAGGCTGCTGTACAACTACGCCGGTGCGATCGGTGTGAAGAACGGCTACACGGTCGCCGCCAGGCAGACTTTCATCGCGGCCGCGACGCGCGCCGGCAAGACGTATATCGTGACCGAGATGGCCAGCCCTGACGGCAGCTGGCGTCCCACGGCAGCCCTGCTGGACTGGGCCTTCGCACACGGCAGTGAGGTCGCGCCCGTCGGCGAGCTGGTCGCACCGGGCAGCACCACCAGGCCAGGGCTAAGCCCGACATCAGGCGCCGGTGCGGCCGAAGGATCCTCAGGGGCAGCTCCTGGCGCCAGCGCTTTGGTCAGGCCCACAGTGGTTCGGCTACCAGCTCTGCAGCCATGGGTGGGCGCTGCCGGTCTGCTGAGCGGGGTGGCGCTGGTGGGCGCCTTTGTCGCGCGCAGTATCTCCAGCCGACGTCGCTGAGCGGTCCTACTCCTGGTGGGGGCGCCTTCGACACGTCGATGCCGGTCCAGCTGATAACGGCCGCAGACTCATGAAGCCTGTCCCCCGCTCACCCTTTTGCCGGATCACGCGCCGAGCTGCGGCGAGCAGACTTGTGTGGTGCACCAAGCCCTTCACAAGCGCGCAGGTGCGGACCGTCGGATTGGCGGCGCTGAGCCGAACGCTCCGGTGCACAGACGGTGGCGGCTCGGTCAGACCCCCTGCTTTCCGGGCCGTCACCCCGTCTCGGCGTGACCCTGTCCCACGCCGGGTGAGAGCAGC
>JBBRZQ010000422.1:0-1827 GCA_038236535.1 Actinomycetales bacterium | reverse complement strand
CTGACCCAGCTCAACGAACTGTTCACCGCCTGGGTGGAAACCGTGTACCACCAACGCATCCACTCAGAAACAGGTCAGAGCCCACTGGCCCGGTTCACCACCACCGACCCGCCCGTCCTGCCGACCCCGGCCGCACTACACGAGGCGTTCCTGTGGTCCGAGCGTCGCCTGGTCGCCAAGACCGCCACGGTGTCCCTGCACGGGAACACCTACGAGGTCGACGCCGCCCTGGTCGGACGCCGCGTCGAGCTCGTCTTCGACCCCTTCGACCTGAGCGAGCTCGCCGTCCGCTACCAAGGCCGCGACATGGGTGCCGCGATCGGCCACCAGATCGGCCGCCACGTCCACCCCGCCGCCAAACCCGAGGCCAGCCCCGCCCCGGCGCCACACACCGGGATCGACTACCTCGGGCTGGTCCGCGACCGTCACACCGCCGCACTGCGCGTTCCACCCGTGAGTTACGCCACCGCGACCGGGCACACCACCAACGCCGTGGAGCTGGAGGCCGAGCTCGCGTCGTTTGCCACCCTGCTCCCCGCCCGCCCACTGGCCAGCACCGCTGAGGAGGTCATTGCCGGCCAGCTCGACATCCTCCAGCCACTCGACCCCACTGATGACAACGACTTCCAGGAGCACCGATGAGCCTCGACCACCTGCAGTCCCACTACGGATTCACCCGCATGCCCTTCGGACGGGCACTGGCCCCCCAGATGCTGCACCGCCACGCCAGCCACGCCGAGGCCGTCGCCCGGATCAGCTGGTGCATCAACGAACGCGCCCTCGGAGTGATCACCGGCGAGGTCGGCGCCGGAAAGACCGTCGCGATCCGAGCAGCCCTGGCTGGGCTCGACGCCTCCCGGCACACCACCATCTACCTGGGCAACCCCGCCGTCGGCGGCCGCGGCCTGTACTTCGGGATCGTCACCGCCCTCGGTGGGGTCCCACGTTTCAACAAGGCCGCCCTCATCCCACAAACCGCCGAGCTACTCGCCGCCGAGGAACACGAACGCGGCCGCACCGTCGTGCTGGTCCTGGACGAAGCCCACCTGCTGGGCATCGACCAGCTCGAAGAGCTCCGCCTGCTGACCAACGCCGATATGGACTCCCACTCACCCTTCGCGTGCCTGCTCGTCGGCCAGCCCACCCTGCGCCGCCGGATCAAGCTCGGCACGTTCGCCGCCTTGGACCAACGGATCGCGTTGCGCTACGCGATGACCGGGATGAGTGACACCGAGACCAGCAGCTACCTGAGCCACCACCTCAAGCTCGCCGGCCGCTCGGACACGTTGTTCTCCGACGACGCGGTCGCGCTGATCCACCAAGTCAGCCGAGGGATCCCCCGAGCAGTCAACAACCTCGCCGTCCAAGCTCTCGTCGCAGCATTCGCGACGAGCAAAGCCATCGTTGACGAGTCCTCAGCCAGAGCAGCCGTCACCGAAGTCACGACAGAGTGACCACCAGCGCGACCGCATGACCACCAACGCCCCGCCGGAACCCACCGGCGGGGCCCCTTTTCAGCTCAACTCGTCATCACCGACGGCGACGCCGTCATCATCAAAAGACGCGACCGACAACACCAGCGGTGTCCCGCCGCATACCTCTGCGGGACCACCAAGGCTGATCCGCGCTCATGCATTCCTCCTGTTGATCCGGCACCGGCAGTGATCAAAAGGTATGGCCCGGGTCTGTGGGAAGTAAGTGCAATGCATGAGCTATGGCCGATCAATCATTTACTGGGACCAAACGGACTATGCGCCGGATCCCCAAAGCCCCTGCCAAGGCCATGACGTCGGTCCGAGGCCCGCGCAACCGCACGCTCAGCTTCAG
>JBBRZQ010000421.1:0-1831 GCA_038236535.1 Actinomycetales bacterium | reverse complement strand
TCCGAGCTGTGCTCGTCACTGCCGACGGCACCCCAGTGGTGCAGCGATATCGCATCACCGCCCCCGCAACCACCCATGACGTGCGCTCAGTCACCCACCGGGCGCACCTACTCCGGCCACCCGCTCGCGTGCGCCGCCGCGGTCGCGTCGAATCGGCATCTTCCGCGAGGAGGGGATCGTCGAGCCCGCCCGCGCGCTCGGCGAGGACGTCATCGGGCCCGAGCTGCGGGCGCTCGCGGAGCGGCACCCCAGCGTCGGAGAGGTCCGCGGGCTGGGCGTGTTCTGAGCCCTCGCCGCCGCCCCCATGGCCGAGTTCGCGGCGGCCTGCAAGGCCGGCGTGCTCTGGCCGTCCGTCCACTTCAACCGGACCCACGTCGTACCCCCCCTGCACGACCTCGGCGGAGGAGGTCCGCGAGGGCGTGGCCATCCTCGACCGGGCTCTCGAGGTGGCCGACCGCTACGTCGTCGGGGCCTGAAGCGGCCCAGCCCGCAGGGGTTCCCGAGCCCGCTGCGTGGGTACTGTCACCGGGTGGGCACGCAGACGCACTGCCCCGCACGGCGGGTTGGGTGGGCCTCCTACGTCGGCTACCGCGGCTTGGACCCTGTCCACCCACGAGCACACCCGGAGGCCTGAGCCATGCCCTTCCTCACCCGGTACGTCGAGGACGAGTCCCGACCCCTCATCCGTTCCGCCCTGCGCGACCTCGCCGTCCGGGTCCTCCCGGCCGCTGTCCTGTTGTGGCTCGCCATCGTCGGCATCGGCAAGGTCATCGAGGGGCCGCTCGGCGGCCTGAAGTCGGAGAACACGATCAACAGCGACCTCCAGAGCGGCCGGACGCCCCTGTGGGACAGCGTGACCATGGTGTGGTCGCACATCGGGAACACCGAGATCGTCATCGGCGTCTGCATCGTCATGGTCGCGCTGATCTGGTCGCTGACCCGGCAGTGGTGGGTCGCCATCGTTCCCGCCATCGCCATCGCCGTCCAGGCGAGCGTCTTCGTCGTCGCCACCGCCGTCACCGGCCGCGACCGGCCCGAGGTGGCCCACCTCGACCCGGCACCGCCGACCTCGTCCTACCCGAGCGGGCACGTGGGGGCCGCCACCGCGCTCTACTTCACCCTGGCGGCGCTGGCGCAGCGGATCCCCAACCCCGTGCTCCGTCGCGTCGTGACGGCCGTCTGCGTCGTCATCCCGTTCCTCGTGGCCTACGCCCGCCTCTACCGGGGGATGCACCACCTCACCGACGTGGTCGTCGGCTTCCTCAACGGGCTGACCTGCGCCGTCCTCGCGTGGGCCTACCTGCGCCGGGACGCCCGCCGGGGTGCCGTCACCCGGCAGCAGTCCAGCCGCGTCTGACCCGCGACCCGCTGGCACTTACGGCCGTGGTTCGGCCGTGTGTCCCTGCTACACGCGGGTGTACCGGGCCGATCAGCTGCCACCGGGCACCCCACGCCGGTGCCGGTCACGTGTGGCTCGGCGAGTGGTGCGCGGACCGACGCGAGCGGGAGGTGGCGGCATGAGCGTCTCCACGCTCACCAGGCCCAGCCCCACCACCCGCCCGGCGCTGTCCGCGACGCTCTGCGGCAGCCTGAACATCAGCGCCGGCGGCGTCTCGCTCGGGGCCCGCCAGCTGGGTGGCGCCAAGCCGCGTCACATCCTCATCGCCCTGCTGCTCCAGCCGGGCCACCCGGTCGCCAAGCGACACCTCATCACGCTCCTGTGGGGCCAGGACGCCCCTCCCGGCGCTGCCGCCACGCTGGAGACCTACGTCAGCGTCCTGCGCAAGAAGCTCGACGGGCTCAACCCGGGCCGCGAAGGAGTCATCAAGAC
>JBBRZQ010000420.1:0-1835 GCA_038236535.1 Actinomycetales bacterium | reverse complement strand
CGACGTCATTAGCGGTCGCGCTGGTTGCGGCCGGGAGGGTTTGCAGCGATCGGTGACGTGTCCGGCTCCGAGTCTTGGTCGCCGCCTGAGCGTGACGGCACCGGTTTGAAGGCTCTTCAACTCTGAGGGGGCAGTTGTCCCTCGAGCACTGGGTTCCGGCGTGTTTGCCGGGTGCAGTAGAACCGTACTCGGCGTCGGTGGTTCTCGGGGTTGCGGAACCCGCAGGCGCGGCGTCCGACTTCTTTGATCAGCCGGTTGGTGCCTTCGGTTCGGGCGTTGGTGATGCGGGTTCGGCAGAACGCTTCGATCTCGGGCCACCACGTTTCGATGGTCTGGGCGAGGGTGGTGACTTCGGGGATGTCGATGTTGGCGCACCAGGTGTGGAAGCGGTGTTTGTGGTGGGCGATGTCGGAGCGGTTCCCGCCGCGGGCCGCGGTGGCCAGCAGTGCCCGTAGCTCTTCTTTGGCGATCCACGCGGCGATGATCTGCCCGGTGTCGTCGGCTTCCATGCATTGGTTCCACATCTGGGTGAACCGTTGCTGCGACAGGTTTTCTCGGGCGGTGAGCAGGCGCCTGCGGTTGGTCCACTCCGGGTTGGTCTTGCGCCCGCGGTGCCCGCTGGCATCGTAGGTGACCCGGCGGCGGACCTTGGTCACCGTGTCGTTTGCCAGTTTCACGAGATGAAAATGATCGACGACGAGCTGGGCGTCGGGCAACGCGGCGCGGACCGCGGCCGCATACGCCGCCGACGGGTCGATCGCGACGAACTCGATGGTGTCTCGGAACACCGGTGGGCGCCCGGCGAGCCAGTCGGTGACGTTCTTGGCCCTGCGGCCCACGACTTGGCCCAGGAGCCCGCCGTCGCCGGACAGGTCGACGAACCCGGTGTGCCACCGATCAGTGACCACCCACGTGCCGGTGACCAGGTCCAGCTCCCAGCGGGGCTTGCCACGGCGAGTCTCATCGATGCCCAGGACCGTGGTCGGGGCGGGTTCACCCAGGACCGCGTCCGCGACTGCGACGAACGCCCGGTGCGCCGTGGGCCACCCCACGTTGTGCGCGGCAGCGACCTCGCTGACCGAACGGTTCGCATCTCCGATCGCGGTGGCCATCGCTCGCCGCAGGCGCCCGGTCACCCGGGCCCCGGCCGGTACCTGCTCGATCGTCTCGGTGAACGTCTGACGCGGACAGCCCACCTCCCTGCACCGCAGCCGGCGCTTGTGCCAGCGCACCACCAGCGCCATGTCACCGTAAGGCAGGTCCTTCGGCGCGGTCGTGCGGTTCTGCTTCAACGAGGTCGAGAACACCCCGCACGACGGGCACGCCGACGCGCCCTCGTCCACCGTCACCACATGGACCACCCGGCCGCCGCCGGGCTCAACTTCGACGGCGCGCACTCCCAACCCGGGCACACCAAACAGAATCGTCGTACCGTGCTCCATAAGCTCGTGGCCCTTCGTCTGACTGCCTCAACACAGCCAGTGTCGGGGGGCCACGAGCCTCAGCCCGGCAACGCCACCAACGCGGCGTGCCCCATCAGAGTTGAAGAGCCGGGATGGACGGCAAGGTGGTCGTCGACACCAACAACTACTACCCGACCCGCGACGGACAGTTCGCGGAGCTCGAGAGCGGCTCGACGACGTCGTCCGCGCTCCTCGCCGCGCACCTGCCTACCGCTCGCGTGGTGATGGCCTTCGACCGGAGCGCGGCCCCGCGGCTGGTCGCCGACGGCAAGGCCGCGGGGACACCGGGGCGGACCGCGATACCCATTGCCGGCGACGACGACGCTGCGAAGCAGGTCGTCGCGGACCTCAGCGACTCCATCGGCGACGCGG
>JBBRZQ010000419.1:0-1838 GCA_038236535.1 Actinomycetales bacterium | reverse complement strand
TGAGCGTTGTGGCGGAGGGACCCGGGAAGTACATCCACTGGGGCGTGATCCAGATCTCGGTGGCTAACCTGGCGATCATCTGCGTGATGGTCCTGCTGTTCGTCCTTGCCCTGGTCATCCCCTTCCCGAGTCATGATGAGCCCTCTGACGAAGAAGGGCACGGTCGATGACGACCCGTGCGGGCGCGCTGAGCCCGGACACGAGCCAGGACCCGGAGAACTGGACCAACCGGCTACGCGGCCGGATCGAGGGGCTGGTCCCGCCGGGAGAGGCACTTCCGGCCCGTCAGCCCGTCTACGTCGCGTCCTGGATCTATGTCTTCGGCGTGCTGACCCTGACAGCCCTGGTCGTCGTGATCGGCTCCGGGGTCGCGCTGTCGATCGGCGGCATCAACTGGTGGCACATCTCCTCGCTGGGTCACTACGTCAACTCGGTCCACCTGTGGAGCGTCGAGCTGTTCTTCGGGTTCATGGTGATCCATCTGTGGGGCAAGTTCTGGATGGCGGCCTGGCGCGGCAAGCGTGCGATGACCTGGATCACCGGCATGGTCCTGTTTCTCGCCTCGATCGGCACCTCGTTCACCGGATTCCTCTCGCAGTCCAACTTCGACTCCCAGTGGATCGGCGCCGAGGGCAAAGACGGCATCAACGCCATCGGGGCGGGCGCCTTCTTCAACGTGCTCGATCCCGCCCAGATGATCATGTGGCACATCGTGCTCCTGCCGCTGGTCCTGGTCCTGATCGTGCTGATCCACATCATCTTGGTCCGGCGTCACGGCGTCGTCCCGCCCCTCGACGCAGATCTGGAGGGCTGAGCCATGAGCCGTGAGCGCACCCCGGACTCCCATCTCTTCCCGACCCGGCCCTATGACCTGGTCAAAGAGTTCGTCATCGCCCTGGTCGTGGTCCTGGCCCTGAGCGCAGGGCTGGCCGCGATCTTCTCCTCCCCCGACGAGAAGGCGATCACCATGGCGGCCTGGGCCAAGGCCGATCCCGACAACCTCGTCTCCACCGCAGCCGGGGAGCTGGCCGGAACCACCACCAGCGCGGCCTACGGGGCCCCGTACAACAACGCCGCCGAGGGCCAGAAGGTCCTGGGCGTGCCGCTGCAGAAGCTGGGCGGCGTCCGGGTCCCGGTGGACTCCGCAGACCTGGTCCTGGGCCCGCTGAGCAACGTCCAGGGCAACCCGGCGCTGAGCACCGCGGTAGCGACATGGAAAGCAGCGACCCCCGAGCAGCGCACCAAATGGGCCACCGCCTACACCGATGCCATCGGCACCGCCGCAGCCGACGGCGAACCAGCCACAGGAGCAGGCGGGGAGATCGCCAAGGTCAAACCAGGTGGCGACTACGGTCCGGTACCCGCCCTGTCCACAGGCCTGCTGGAGCTCGCCAAGACCGGCGGGCTCGAGGGCGCCCTGACCTCCTCAGGCAACTTCTACGGAGGCGACCAGACCCGCTCACTGCTCCTGCTCTCCGACGGGGCCTACCTCGAGGACCTCGCCGTCGCCCAGAACCTCGCCGGAGACCAGTGGGGCATGATGAACGAGGCAGGCAACGCCCCAGGCCAGCCCTGGATGTGGCTCTACACCTTCTGGTACCAGGTCAAACCCTTCTCGACCTCAGACAACGCCGACGCAGAGGTCTGGGCCCTGATGATGCTCCTGACCGCCCTGCTCACCTTCCTGCCATTCATCCCGGGACTACGCTCGATCCCCCGCTGGATCCCCATCCACCGGCTGATCTGGCGCAACTACTACCGCAAAACCAGACACGCCTGAGCAAGCCACCCAAAAGTCACACCACTGAAGGCCCGTTCCCACCCGAGCGGGCCTTCAG
>JBBRZQ010000418.1:0-1847 GCA_038236535.1 Actinomycetales bacterium | reverse complement strand
CGATCTCCAGGATCCCGGCCTTGGCTGCCTGAATGCCGTCGCCCATCCCCGGGGCCAGAAGCACCATGGTCGTGTCGGCCAGGCCAGCAACCTCGACCTCGCTCTGACCCACCCCCACCGTCTCGACGAGCACGACCTCACAGCCTGCGGCGTCGAGGACTCGTAGCGCCTGCGGCGTGGTCCACGAGAGACCGCCGAGGTGACCGCGGCTGGCCATCGAGCGGATATAGACGTCGGGATCCAGCACATGGTCCTGCATCCGGATCCGGTCACCGAGCAATGCGCCACCGGAGAAAGGAGATGAGGGGTCGACCGCCAGGACGCCGACCCTCTGGCCCCGGGCGCGCAAGACACCGACCAGCGCGCTGGTCAAGGTGGACTTGCCCACGCCGGGACTGCCGGTAATGCCGATGATGTGTGCTTGACCGGTATGCGGCGCCAGGGCCGCCATCACCTCGCGCAACGCAGGATGGGCGTCCTCGACCAGCGAGATCAGCCGGGCAACCGCACGCGGCGCACCGGCCCTGGCCGCCTCGACCAGGGCTGGCACGTCAACGGACCGCTCTGCCATCAGCGGACATCGGCTGCGGCGGCGGGCAAGGAAGATGCCGCCGCCCGGATCACGGTCACTGTTGCGGTCACGGCTCCGGTCACTGTTTGGGAACGCGCACGATCAGTGCGTCGCCCTGGCCGCCACCACCGCAGAGAGCGGCTGCGCCCACGCCACCACCGCGTCGCTGGAGCTCCAGGGCGAGGTGCAGCGTGATCCGGGCACCCGACATGCCGACTGGGTGCCCGATCGCGATCGCGCCGCCGTTGACGTTGACCTTGTCGGCGTCGATGCCGAGCTTCTTGGTGGATGCGAGCCCCACCGCGGCGAACGCCTCGTTGATCTCGACCAGGTCGAGGTCGGCGGGCGTGATGCCCTCCTTAGCGCAGGCCCTGGCAATCGCCTGCGCAGGCTGGCTCTGCAGCGTGGAGTCTGGACCGGCGACGACCCCGTGAGCGCCGATCTCGGCGAGCCAGGGCAGGCCCAGCTCTTCGGCCTTGGCCTTGCTCATCACCACGACCGCGGCGGCCCCGTCGGAGATCTGTGACGCCGACCCGGCCGTGATGGTGCCGTCCTTGCTGAACGCGGGACGAAGCCCGGCCAGGCTCTCGGCGGTCGTGTTCGGGCGGATGCCCTCGTCGGACTTGAACTCGATCGGGTCGCCCTTGCGCTGGGGAATGGACACCGCGATGACCTCGTCGTCATACAGCCCGTCCTTCCAGGCACGCGCGGCCAGCTGGTGGCTGCGGGCCGAGAACTCATCCTGCTCGGCGCGGGTGCACTGGACGTCGCCGACATTGCCGGCCTCGGTCAGCAGACCCATGCCCTGGTCGGTGAACGAGTCCCACAGACCGTCGCAGTCCATGTGGTCGCGCATGGTCACGTTGCCGTACTTAAAGCCCTCGCGGCTCTTGTCCAGCAGGTGCGGAGCGTTGGTCATCGACTCCTGCCCGCCGGCCACGATGATCTCGAACTCGCCGGCCCGGATCAGCTGGTCGGCGAGGGCGATCGCGTCGATGCCGGACAGACACACCTTGTTGATGGTCAGGGCAGGAACGGTCATCGGGATGCCGGCCTTGACGGCCGCCTGACGTGCGGGAATCTGCCCGGCGCCGGCCGTGAGTACCTGCCCCATGATCACGTAGTCCACCTGGTCGCCGCTCACACCCGCCTTCTCCAGGGCCCCCTTGATGGCCATGCCACCGAGGTCTGCCCCCGAGAAGTCCTTCAGGGAGCCGAGAAAGCGACCCAGCGGGGTGCGCGCTCCGGCGACGATCACGGACACGGGACGTTCGCT
>JBBRZQ010000417.1:0-1915 GCA_038236535.1 Actinomycetales bacterium | reverse complement strand
TTCCTCGCCCTGACAGGGGAATACATCCAGCCGTACACCACCCCCCTCGGCCAGATCCTCCTCGTCATCCTCCTCGTCGCCTACGTCGCGACGCTGATCTGGATGCGGTCCATGGCCAAAGGGGCCCCACTGCCGCGGTTCATCGGGGCAGCCGCCAAGGAAGGAGCCACCCGATGATCGCCACTGGACTCCAGCTCGCCATCGCCGGGGGAGCGCTGGTCGGTCTCGGGATCGCCCTGCTGATCTGGCGCCTCGTCCCAGCCGAACCCGACCTCGCTGACGCCCTCGAGCGACTCTCGCCAGTCCACGCCCAGCGCCGTGAGGAGCTGGCAACCACCAGCGCCGACACCAAGGACCGCCTCGGGATCTGGGCGATCAAGCACCTTCCGGCCTCGACGTGGGGGCGGACCCCCACCAAGGAGCTGGCACTGCTGCGGATCCCCACCCAGAGGTTCTACGGCGAGAAGGTCCTTTACGCCGTGGTCGGCCTGTTCATCCCACCCCTGCTCACCAGCCTGTTCAGCCTGCTCGGCCTGGGTCTGCCGGTGTTCATCCCGGTCCTTGGCTCCTTGGCCTTCGCGGTCTTCCTGTTCTTCATCCCCGACATGGACGCCCGCTCCGACGCCAAGAAGGCCCGGACCGAGTTCGCCCGCGCCCTCGGCGCGTACACCGACCTGGTCGCCCTCGAACGCAACAGCGGATCCGGGTCACGGCAGGCAATGGAGGTCGCAGCCGAGGTCGGTGACTCGTGGGTGTTCCGGCGCCTGGGGGAAGAGCTGGCCCGCTCGCGCTGGTCCGGTGTCGCCCCGTGGGAGGCCCTGCACGCCCTCGCCGACGAGCTCGGCCTGCCCGAGCTGGACGACCTGGCTGACATCATGCGTCTGTCCGGTGAGGAGGGGGCTCAGATCTACGCGAACCTGCGCGCCAGGTCGGCCGCGATGCGCGCCGCGATGCTCAGCGACGAGCTCGCAAAGGCGAACGCGACGGGGGAGCGGATGAGCATCCCAATGTCGCTGCTAGGCGTCATCTTCATGGCGATCTTGGTCGCGCCAGCGCTGCTGCGGGTGATGGGAGGCGACTCCTGAGCCACGCCTGGGTCGGAAACCCGACCCACACATAGGCGGCGAATTCGACCGTCATGTCACAGAATCGATAGCGGCGGCACCTTCTGTAGGTGTCGGCATCCACTCATAATCAGCCCATCAGGGGGAAATCGTGCTCTACCTCGCAGCCACACTTCACACACTCGGAGCCCGCCTCGCGGACCGCGCCCACGACAAGCTGACCTCCGAGCCCGAGCGCGGCTCAGAGACGATCGAGAAGGTCCTGTGGGCGGTCGCGGTCATCGCGATCGTCGGGATCGTGGTCGCCGTCATCAAGTCCTACGTCACGACCCAGGCCGGGAAGATCAAGTAGAGCCCTCTGATGCCGGCACCCCTGATCGCGCTGTACCGCCACCTCCGCGAGAGGCTGGCGGTACAGCGCGATCGCGGATCGTCCACTATCCAGATGGTGGTGCTGATGCCGGCGCTGTTCTCGATCATGTTCCTCGGCATGCAGGCAGCGTTGATGTACCAGGCCCGCACCGTCGCCCTCGCTGCCGCCCAGGAAGGGGCCCGCAGCGCGGCCGCCGAGAACGGGTCATCCACTGCAGGGATCTCGGCCGCCAGCTCGTTCATGTCGAGCTCGACCTCTGGCGTCACCGGCACCCAGGTCAGCGGATCCCGATCGGGCACCACCGCCACCGTCACCGTGCGGACCACCAGCCTCAGTGTGATCCCCGGCTGGAAGCCCGCCATCACCCAGAGCGCGTCCATGCCGGTCGAAAGGCTCACCCGATGATCCGCCGGAAGGTGCGCGCCCTCACCAGGCAGCCCGAGCGCGGGTCCGAGGCGCTCGAGGCGGCAGTGGGCGT
>JBBRZQ010000416.1:0-1924 GCA_038236535.1 Actinomycetales bacterium | reverse complement strand
AATACCTCGTAGAAAGCCGTCATCTGCTCGGAGACGTTGTAGCAGTCCACGGTGATCACCTCGAGGAGACGATCCGCCTCGTCACGGCCTGTCATCGGCAACCCCGGGGACGAACGGAATCAACCCGAGCTCGAAGGCCCGCACTTGAAATTGCGCGGGCGCCTGCCGGATATCGACCACCAGCCCGTCGACCTCCAGAAGCCAGGCCAACGGGCTGGCCTCAACCAGGTCACGGCGCATGAACTCGCTATCGAAGTGGCTCAGCTGCAGGGTGTCGCGGATCAGCCTGGCCTTGTTCGCCATCGTGGTCTTCTTCACGCCTAACCACCCGCTGAGCTGGTCGGCGGTCGCATGCGGCGTCTGCGCAGGATCGAACACGAAGTTCAGCTGGCCGACGACATAGACGACTCCGGCGGCCCATATACCCAGATCGCCGCGAGTCAGCGGGGAGGGTCGCTTCCGGCCCAGTTTGCCGACCACTTTCCGACAGAGGCCGGCGTACTCCACATCCAAGTGCTCCAAGCAGACAGCGTCGGTCGCGGCCACTACTTGATCTGCGTACGGTCGCAACGCGTGCGGCAGGTTCACATAGTCCACCCCGTCCCCTTCCCCGCCCGACAGGTGGCGATCGGTTCCCCCTAGTCCATCACGCCTGATCGTTGCAGACACCGTGAGGGCCGGCCCGGCGCCGACCTGCTCCTCCAGCGTCCCGCCACGTCTCGCCACAGGAGTGCGTCACTGTGGGCGGAATCGACGCGGGTGGGGCCAGGCCGGTCAGACGCCGGCGACGTACGCCGTCAGGAAGTGGACGCCATGCCGGTCGAGGTTGCCGCGGGCGCGGTCGTAGTGCTCGGTGGTGCGGGGGTCTGCGTGGCGGGCGAGGATCTGGGCGTCACGCAGCGGGACGCCCGCGTCCAGGGCGTTGGTGATCGCGGCATGCCGCAGGGAGTGCGGACTGATATGCCGTGGGATGGCAGCTGCTTTGGCGATCCGGGCGACCATGCGGTAGGCGTCGCGTCGGTCGATCGGGTTGCCGGTGACCGGTCGCAGTATCAACGGCCCAGTAGTGCGCTGGCCCCGGCAGGCCTCCAGGACCCGAAGCACCGGGACCGTCAGCGGCATGGTGGCTGGCTTGTTGCCCTTGCCGACCAGATGCAGCACCCGGTATCCGCGCAGGGTGTCGGCGTAGTCCTCAACTCTTACTGCGGCCGCTTCGGATGCGCGCAGGGCGTTGATCCCCAGCAGATACGCCAGGGCGCCGTGGTGGACGGTCAGGGTCTGGGCGATCTGGAGAAACCTGATCAGCTCGAGCCGGTCCAGGCCCTGAGTGCGGGACTCGTCACGATGGACCTTCGGCAGCCGCGCGTAGACAGCCGGGTCGGAGCCGATGAGGCCATCGATGTGGGCGAAACGGAAGAACCCGCGCACCGCGTGCATCATCGTGACCACGGAGGAGTCCATCAGGGCGCGGTCACCGAGCCCGCGGATGTACAGCTCAACATGAGCCCTCTGGATCCCGACCAGCGGGTCCAGCCCGTTGCTCTGGCACCAGGAGAACCACTCCCGCAGCTGGTAGGCGTACAGGATGTGGGTGCGCCCGCTGCAGCGGGCCAGGTAGGACACCGCCGCCAGTTGGGCGCTGGTCATCGTGGCGGGCTGGAACGGCAGAAGGGTGGTTGGACCAGACACTGTGTCACCTCAAGCGGCGACCTGGCTGTAGCCCAGACCCCGCTCGCCGCCGGCGCGGCCAGGCCCTGGACCTCATCAACGCTAGTCCCGTTCCGCTCATCGCGGCCGCGTCCGCACGCGGCTGTTAGACACTTGTCGGTAGGGCCGGTGTCTGGCCAGACTCGGTTCAGGTGTTCGGCGGGGTGCTCTTCTCGCGGCTGCCCACCAGTGTGATCGGTGTGGCTCTTTTCCGGTT
>JBBRZQ010000415.1:0-1931 GCA_038236535.1 Actinomycetales bacterium | reverse complement strand
TACCGCGCCATCACCCGCCACCTCCTCCACCAAGGCGGACACATCGACTACACCACCACCGCCATCACCGTCACCCTCGAGCGACCCGACAGCCCACGCATCGCCCGCGCCCTCCACCTGCTCACCGACGAACTCAACGCCTTGAGGTTCCCCCCAAATCGTGGAGGGTTCCTGATGCCGCCTCCGACTGGAGGGCGGCGGCGGTCTCGAACGAGACCGGTGTCATCATCGCAGCCGAGCTGTGACGACGCTGGGTGTTGTAGAACTCGAAGCACCACTCGGCCACGACCCGTTGGGCGTGGTCGGGGTCGGTGAACTCGTGCCGGGACAATACCTCCCACTCCAAGGTGGAGAAGAACGCCTCGGCGGCGGCATTGTCAAAACACGACCCGACCCGGCCCATCGACTGACGAATCCCGTTGTCACGACACAGTTTCGTCAGCGCGTCCGCGGTATACGTCGAGCCCCGATCCGTGTGAAACACGACCCCGGCGATGGCCTGCCGGCCGCCGCGGACCGCGATCGCCATCTCGATCGCAGCACACGCCAGATCGGCCTCGGGGTGTCGGGAGGTCGCCGCCCCGAGCAGCCGGCGCGAGTACAGGTCGATCACCGTGGCCGGGTACAACTTGCCCGCCGCAGTCGGGATCTCAGTGATGTCACCGACCCATTTGGTGTTGATCGCGGTGGCGGTGAAGTCGCGCCGGACCAAGTCCGGGAACTTCGCCTTGGTCTTGTCCTGACGGGTCAAACCGTTGCGACGCTTGATGATTCGCGCGACCAGACCCTGCCGGCGCATCGAGTCCGCAACCGTCTTCTCGCTCACAGTCCAGCCCGCCTCGCGCAGGTCGACGTACAGCCGAGGCGAGCCGTGCAGGCCCCGTCGCCTGGTGAACTCGGCAGCGACCGCGGCGTCGACCTTGGCCCGCCGAAGCGCGGTCTTGGTCGGCGCCTTGTTCCGCCACGCGTAGAACCAGGCGACGCTGACCCCGAGCAGGGCACAACAGAACGCGACGGGCACCCGGTACAAGGTCCTCTGGTCGGCGATGAAGCGTGCCACGCTCACTTCGTCGCCTCCTTCACCCACAGGACCACGGAGCGCTTGAGCACATCACGCTCCATCCGCAGCTCGGCGTTCTCGCCGCGGAGCCGTTTCAGCTCGGCGATGTCCCCGGTCGACAGACCGGTCGTGCCCTCCCGGGCCTGCCGGTCCAGGTTCACCCAGTTGCCCAGGGTGCCCTCGTTCACGCCCAAGTCGCGGGCCACGTGCGCGATGGACCTACTGGACTCCCGCACGATCCGGACCGCGCCCTCGCGGAACTCCTTATCGAACTTGCGTCTCTTCTCTGGCATGGCTCTCCTTATAGCCGATGCCTCCACGATCCGGGGGGAACCTCACCACCCCCACACACCTACCCGGAGACCGCCGCCCCATCACCTACCAGCTCACCACGACATGAATCTCAACAACGACCACGCGCCTACTTCAGGAGGTCTGAGACTCGCCTGGACCCCACCGGGGAACTCATGCAGGGCGCCAAGACTGACTTCGGTGCGCACCCGCGCACCGAGCGGCAGCGGGGCAGGGAACCGCACGCGGTCCACGCCATAGTTGACGACCATCACGGCATCGGGGACGACGAAGACCTCGTCGACGAGCGACGTGGCCAGGGACAGAGTGAGGTAGCCGTGAGCGATGGTTCCTCCAAAGGGACCATGCGCTGCTCGTTGTGGGTCCGTGTGGATCCACTGCTCGTCGTTGGTCACGGCACCGAACGCATTCGCGTCGGCCTGTTCGATCACGCGCCACCCACTGCGGCCGAGCAGCTGACGGGTCCGGCTACCCAGGTCGGACGTCGTGAGCTGGAGCGGAACGGGGCGGGTCTGCAGCGTCATGGGGTTGCCTCCGAGCGCGGGCAATAACTGCCGAG
>JBBRZQ010000414.1:0-1942 GCA_038236535.1 Actinomycetales bacterium | reverse complement strand
CGACGAGAAGTCCGGCGAGGCGGTGAAGGTGGTGGTGGTGCGACGGGATCCAGCCCTGACGGCGGATCAGATTCGCAGCTTCTGCCGCGAGCACCTCACGCCGTACAAGCTCCCGCGATTCGTCGAGTTCAGGACCGAGCTGCCGAAATCCAATGTCGGCAAGATCCTGCGGCGGGAATTGCGGGATTCCGCCAAGGCGGTCGCTGGATAGGAGACGCAGCGCACCGCAAAGCTCCGAAACACGGGGGTACACTCCGGCCGACAGCTGTCCAGGCCGTCCCCCCCCCACGCTGGAGTCACGCCATGTCACGCCTTGAACGCGTTCCCTCTGCCCTCGGCCAACCCCTCGTCCGCTTGTCGGAAGACGCCGGAACCGACTGGTTCCACATGCATGCCGGCGGAGCCGGCAACTACCACCCCTGCTTTTCGGAGCGACTGCTCCAGGAACTTCGCCGGGCCCAGGATGACCTGCGCCGACGGCTTGCATCGAACGCCGACCCGCAGGCCGGGATCCACCACCTCGTACTCGCCTCCGACACCGACGTGTTCAACCTGGGCGGCGACCTGGCCCTGTTCTCGAACCTGATCCGCAGCGGAAACCGCGGGCGACTGCTCGAGTACGCCAGGCTTTGCGTGGAAGTCGCGTTCAATTTCCACCGTCTCTACCAGGACCGGGTGCACAGCATCGCCGTGGTCCAGGGCGACGCGCTCGGCGGCGGCTTCGAGTCGGCGCTGTGCTGCCACACGATCATCGCCGAGGAAGGCGCCGGGATGGGCTTCCCCGAAGTCCTGTTCGATCTGTTCCCGGGAATGGGCGCCTATACCTTCCTGACCCGACGGGTCTCCACCGCCCAGGCCGAGCGCATGATGCTGGACGCGCGGGTGTATCCGGTCGAGGAGCTGATGGCGATGGGCGTGGTTGACTACGTCGTCCCCAAGGGCGAGGGCATGCAGGCGGCGCGCGACATGATCCGGCGACACCAGCGGATCGGCAACGCCATGCGCTCGATGAACGCGGTCCGCCATGCCTGCAAGCCGGTCAGCCTGGACGAGTTGCTCGAAGTGACCACCGAGTGGGTCGATGCCGCGATGCGCCTGAACGAGCGCGGCCTGCGTACGATGGAGCGCCTGGTCCGCGCCCAGCAGCGACGCGTCGAGTCCCGCTCCGCTTGAGTTCCCGGGTTTGGATCAGGCGGGGTTTGGATCAGGCGGGGTCGGGGTCAGGCGGGGTCGGGATCAGGCGGGGTCGGGATCAGGCGGGGTCGGGATCAGGCGGGGTCGGGATCAGGCGGGGTCAGGATCAGGCGGGGTCGGGCCCCGGGATCCGGTCATGACTGGTTGCGCCTGGTTGGCAGAGTTTTACTGCCTGCTGGCGCGACTGCTCGATCGCGACCAGCCACAGGTCGGCCAGCTCGCCGTTGATCCGGGCCGACTCGCGCGACAATACGTCATCGCCTGCACGCAGGATCTGCTGGCAGCGCTCAGCCACCATCTGCGCGCCCAGGTTCTCCGCAATCCCCTTGAACGCGTGCGCTGATTCCCGCGCATCGTTCCATGCCCGCCGGCTTGACTGGGCACGCAGATCTGCCAGGCAGGTGTTGCCGTCCTTCACGCACTGCTCGACGAAGTCGCGCAGGAAGACATCGCCCAACTGCATTCCGGCCAACTCCTCGAGCACGGCCAAATTGATGGTTGGCCGCGCCAGGTCGGACAACGGGCGCACGCGCGGCAGCTTGCTCGGATTGATCAGGTCGGAGATCGTCTCGAGCAGCTTCGACACCACTACCGGTTTGGTCAGGAATGCCGGCGCACCCGCGTCCTCGGCATTGCGCGCGGCTTGCGCGGTGGCATCGGCGCTCAGCACGATGACCGGGGTGATCGGACCGCCGGCCTGCATGTAGCGCAACTGGCGGATCACATCCAGCCCGCTGAAGCGCGGCAT
>JBBRZQ010000413.1:0-1954 GCA_038236535.1 Actinomycetales bacterium | reverse complement strand
TTCTCGGTGGCACTAACCAGCGTGACTCCGGCGTGCGAGGTTGTCCCGGTCTTCGTGGAACTTGAGGTGGCGGTCCCCCGCCTGATGCCTGCCTTGCGGTAGGTGTTGGGCGACCGCCAAGTCGACCCGACCAAGAGCAAGGGGACCGCTGTGAAGACCGTACCGAGGAACGTTCAGATCGTGACGCAGGACCAGGCCGTGGACGTGAGCGGTCTGCCGGAGGAGGTCAGTCTGGTGCTGGCCGACATTGCGGGCGTGGCCCGTGAGGGCCTGCTCGCGATGAGCGTGGCTGCGGGGATGGCGGTGATGCAGGTCATGTTCGAGGCTGAGATCACTGTTGCGACAGGGCCGAAGGGCCGCCATGACCCGCAGCGGGAGGCGGTGCGCCATGGTGCGGGGAAGGGCTCGGTGACCCTGGGCGGTCGACGGGTGGCTGTGTCCAGGCCGCGGGCTCGCACTCTGGCCGGGCATGAGGTGCCGCTGGGCACCTACGCCGCGTTCGCGGCGGATGACCTGCTCGGCCAGGTCGTGCTCGAGCGGATGCTCGCTGGGGTCGCGACCCGCCGGCATGCCCGGATCGGCGAGCCGGTGGGCAAGGAGGTCCTGGCCGGCGCGGGCTCGACGGGCCGGTCGGCGGTGTCGCGCCGGTTCGTCAAGGAGACCGAGACCGCGCTGGCTGAGCTGCTGGCCCGGGACCTGTCCGAGGAGAAGATCACGGTGTTGATGCTCGACGGGGAACACATGGCCGGGCGGTGCGTGATCGTGGCCCTGGGCATCACCGCGGACGGGCGCAAGCTCCCGGTCGGGCTGTGGGACGGCGCGACGGAGAACAAGACCGTGGTCCGTTCGATGCTCGCCGACCTGGTCTCGCGTGGCCTGTCCGCCGAGGACGGCCTGTTGGTCGTGATCGATGGCGCGAAGGCGTTGCGCGCGGCGGTGAACGAGGTCTTCGGGACCCAGGCCGCAGTCCAGCGGTGCACCCTGCACAAGCGACGCAACATCGGTGATCACCTGCCGGACAACCAGAAGGCCTGGGTCGACGCGAAGCTGGTGAAGGCGTTCAACCACCCCGACCCCGACGTCGGGCTGCGCAACGCCCGCCACCTCGCCGGGCTGCTCGACAAGGCGCACCCCGGTGCCGCGAGCTCCCTGCGCGAGGGCCTGGAGGAGATGTTCACCGTCGCCCGCCTGGGCATCGACGGGCGCCTTGCCAAGACCCTGGTGACCTCGAACCCGGTCGAGTCGATGATCTCGATCGCCCGCACCACGAACCGCAACGTCACCCGCTGGCGCGACGGGCACATGGTGCTGCGCTGGACCGCAGCCGGGATGCTCAACGCCGAACGGTCCTTCCGCAGAATCAAGGGCTACAAACAGATGCCCCAGCTCGTGGCGGCACTGCACCGCCACGCTCACCCCGAGACAGCCGCAGCCACCGACACTGTCGGAGCCGCCGCGTAGTGTTCACCCCGGATCGCCACCGAAGTTCCACGAGACTCGGGACATCCTCTTCGCTTCGATCACCTTCTACGAGGCGACGTTGTCGAGGTCGGTAGTGATGGCGACCCACGGCAAATCGGTTTCCGCAGCCAGCTCGTCAAGCAGCAGGGCCAGTGCCCTGGTCCCGTGGCCCCGCCTTTGCTTCCAGGGGACCACGGTGTAGCCCACGTGCCCCGGACAAGTTGGCGGCCGCTCGGCCGACCCGGGCTGCCAGCGTGCGCTGATGGACCCGCAGAAGTCGCCGTCCCAGATCCACTTGGTGAAGCCGGCAGACGCGACACGCGCGGACCGTCAGGCAGGGTGACCGTCCGTCCCTGCGGGTCACGGTCATCGAGACCCCGCTAGGAAGGCGTCCGGGTCTGCCCAGAGTTTGGTTGACACCTGACCTGTGAGGATTGGTCCTCGCTGGAAGGATGTCGATCATGCCGAAGCCGTATCCCCAGGAGTTCCGCGA
>JBBRZQ010000412.1:0-1956 GCA_038236535.1 Actinomycetales bacterium | reverse complement strand
TGCGGCCGGGGTCGGCAGGACGGGCGGGTCGGTGGTGGTGAACCGGGCCAGTGGGCTCTGACCTGTTTCTGAGTGGATGCGTTGGTGGTACACGGTTTCCACCCAGGCGGTGAACAGTTCGTTGAGCTGGGTCAGGTCCCCGATCTTGGCCAGGGCGCCGGGGGCGGCGAGCTCGACCAGGAACTGCTCACGCACGGTCCGGAAGACCCGCTCGATCTTTCCTCGGCCGGCGGGTTCGCGCGGTTTGGAGTGGGTCAGCTGGATCCCCATGACCGCCAGCGCCCGGATGAGCTGTTTGGAGATCATTGCAGCGCCATTATCGAGATAGACCACGCGCGGGATCCCGCGTGCCGACATGCCATTGCGAAGCGCCGCCTCGAGCCGGACCGTGTCCTCGCTGTGCCCCCACCGGTACCCCGTCAGGGCCCGTGAGTGGTCGTCGATGAACGCGAAAAGGTACGTCTTGCGTCCGGCCACGACCGGGCCGTGCAACGCGTCGCCGGTCCACCGGTCATTGGGTGCGGCGGCCTCGAACCTGCCGAACGCCTTCGGGGCACTGCCGTCGGGGCGGGTGTTGAGCTCGAGGCGGGCGAAGTGGCGTTGCAGGGTCCGAGCCGACGGCGCCGAACCCGCATGCTCACCCAGGATCGCCGCGACCTGGGCTGCGGTGCGTCCGGGGACCTCCCGCTTCAACGCCGCCGCGAGCTCCAGCACCGACGCCGGCGTGTGGGGCTCGGCGTGGCGGGTCGAGGGAACCAGAGCGTCGAACCCGCCGGCCCGCCAGGTGCGGATCCACCGGTCCAGGGTGACCCGCGAAACCCGGACCCGGTCCCCGAACGGACCCAGGTGGTCCTGCTCGGACAGCTGGCGCACCAGCGGGCCGCGTTGACGAGTCGTCAACGCGGGGTCGGCTGCGGGGCGGATCAGCGCATACCGGAACAGACCAATCTCCTGTGCCCGCTGCGCGCGGTCGCCCTCATCGGCGCCGTTTGTTCGTTTGTGGCTCATCGCCCACCCTCCACCTCAAGGAAAATTCATCGAGGTCGGAGCCTGCCGTGCCCACTAACGCCTGCCCAGAGTCAACTCGTGTTGCTCACCTGCCCGCCGGCGGAGCGAGCAGCAAACCGCCACTGGCCCAAGAGGCGAACTCCCACGGCGGGCGCGGCCGGAGCCGGCGGACCCCGGCCGCAGCGGCCCGGCCGAGGGACTCCAATGCGTCGGCGAATACCGACTCCCTCGGCGTCATCGGACCAGCCTCCGGATCAAGGCGATGCAGGAGCCGGGTGAACAACACGCGCACGTCTTCGGCACGTGCGCCGAACCGCCGCAGCCACCCACGCACCGTGGCGGCCGGGCGTCCCAGTGCGGCCGCGATCAGCCGGTGTCCTTCCCCCTCGGCCTTGGCGAGCAACGCCGCCCCGATCACCGAGACGCCATCGCCGCGGCGCGACAACCACGCGGTCGACAACAGCACATGGGTCTTCGCGCAACCCGTGCAGCTCGCCCGTCGAGGTCGATGCCGAACACTGCTTCGTTCCAGGCGCGAAACCCGCCAACGGGCGTGGCCCCACGGCCGCAACACGCCCCCACACGACGGGCAAGCCAGCTCACCGGTGAGCAGCAGCCGTTCGACCACGACCGAATCGGTATCTACCATCAACATTGGGTGCCTCCAAGCACCAAGTGACGGCCCTCCTGCTCGTCTAAAGCACGGGAGGGTCGTTGCGCATCTCCGGGGCATGGTCATGCCCTCGACGCGAACGATAGAGGAAACCCCAAAAGTCACCTCGTCGTACTCAGTGACGCCGACCCACCTACAGGTGGTCAACCACGGAGTCGCTCAACACCAGGACCGCAGAGCCGACGAGGTTCAACGTTAGGTAGCTGCGAGACTTCTGATCCAGAATCCCGCGCTGCGCGAGCCCGAACCCTGCTAGGACCAGTAGCGATCCGAAG
>JBBRZQ010000411.1:0-1982 GCA_038236535.1 Actinomycetales bacterium | reverse complement strand
GAGAGTTCGCCGACCTCGCCGACGCCCTGACCGTCACGTTGTCGGTCGGGCGGACCGGTCAGTGCTGGGACAACGCCTTGGCCGAGTCGTTCTTCGCCTCCCTCAAAGGGGCTCTTCGATCTTGAGCGTGGAGTGTCGTTGATGTAGGTGCTCGTGGTCCTGCGCGAGTCTGGGTGTGTCGAAGCATCCGGACCACAGACAGGACCACGAGCGTGTCCAAGGGTAGAGCCGCCTCGGCGGCGACGGTGTTGTTCAACTTGCCGGGTTACCGAGTTCTTCATGTCGTGCGCGATGAAGGCGGGGCCCGGACGGTGACGGTGGAGACCGTGACGGTCGAGGCTGCGTGCCCGTCGTGTGGGGTGTTCACGTCTTCGGTTCACCAGCGGACTCTGCAGCGGGTCCGGGACGTCGGGTTCGACGGGCCGGTGGTGGTGTTGTGGCGCAAGAAGCGTTGGCGTTGCTACGAGTCGGCGTGCTCGAGGGCCTCGTTCGTCGAGCACACCGAGCAGGTCCCGCGGCTGGCGCGGATGACGACACGGCTGGCGACGCGGGTGCTGGCGGCGGTCACTGGCGAGGTCCGGGCGGTGGACCGGGTGGCCAAGGAGTACGGCCTGTCGTGGCCGACGGTGGCCCGGCTGCTGGCCGCTGCGGCGGCCGAGCTGGCTGCTCAGCCGGTCCGGTTGACTCGGGCGTTGGGCATCGACGAGCACCGGTTCCGCTCGGTGCGCTGGTTCCGCGACGACGCGGGGTCCTGGCGGCGGGTGGAGCCGTGGTCGGTGCTGTTCACAGACCTGGACACCGGGGCCATCCTGGGGGTCGTGGACGGCCGCGACGGGGCCGCCGTGCGGGGCTGGCTACGTTCTCGACCCAGGTGGTGGCGGCACCGCGTGCAGGTCGTGGCGATAGACCCCTCAGCGGCGTTCCGGGCGGCGCTGCACCCGCTGCTGCCCCACGCTCGCACCTCGGTCGATCACTTCCACCTGGTCAAGCTCGCCAACGATGCGGTGACCGCGGTCCGCCGGCGCTGTTCCTGGGAGGAACGCGACCGCCGAGGTCGGGCCGTGGACCCGGCGTGGGCGCACCGCCTGCTCCTGCTCCGCGGCGCAGACACCCTCTCGGCCCGGGGCTGGGCCAAGCTGGCTCACGTCCTGGCGGTCGATGACCCGAGCAACGAGATCGGCGCCGCGTGGGGCATCAAGGAGCAGCTGCGCCTGCTGCTAGCCACCACCACCGTGGTCGACGCCCGCGCGGCCCGGGTGGTCCTGGCCGACTACGTACGGACCGCTGACATGGCCGAGACGACCAAACTGATGCGGACCCTGGACCGCTGGTGGGACCCCATCGAGGTGTTCATCGCCACCCGCGTCACCAACGCCCGATCAGAGGCCGCGAACCTGACATGCAAGAACCTCAAACGCACCGGAAGGGGGTACCGCAACCAAGCCAACTACCACGCGAGGATCATGCTCCACAGCGCCGCCCAGAAGACGGCGTGAACACCCAGACCCGACAAGATCAATCACGTCGAAAATCGAAGAGCCGACATACGGTCGTGGCACTACTCGGAGACGACCGGGTGGAACGTTGCCGACATCGAGGACATGTCGATCTTGGACATGAACTCCTGCGCGACGTCGCTGGTGTCGCGCGCACGCCCGCCTGCCGCGTGCTCCATGTCGGCGTAGCGCAGCAGCAGCACCCACTCGCCGTCCTCGCTGCGCGTCGCCTCGCGACGCTCGAGGCCGGGGAGCATGGGCACCACCTCGCGCTGGAAGCGCTCGTTGATCGCGAGCATCTCCTCGTCGGTGACGTCGGGGTTGGGGCGGAAACGGACGATCTGCAGGACTGCCATCGCAGTCTCCCTTCAGAGTAATACTTCAGATTTGAAGGAAACAGTCCCACGGCTTGCTGCAGATTGCAAGGGTCCCGATACGATGCGGCTATGCCTGACTCCACGTCCTGGCTCGACAAGCAGGAGATGG
>JBBRZQ010000410.1:0-1996 GCA_038236535.1 Actinomycetales bacterium | reverse complement strand
CGGCAGCCATCAACAACGCTTGGGCTCGTTTCACCTCCCGATGGGCTGCAGTCGAGGACCGGGCCAGCACCGTCAATGACTCACGCTGACCAGCGGACATCACCAACGGGGCAGCTGCTTTGTTCATGCCCCCAGCCTACCCAAAAACAACTAACTATTTTGGAGACACACCACTAGCCACGTGCCCGATCTGCGCCGCTCTACACCGAACCGTCTGTCGACGCGGCTTGGGCCGTGTTCGATGAGCTCGAGGGGGCTTCAACACTGACGCCGAAGGCTCACCCAGCAGCCCTGGCCCCGCTCCAGGACTCATCGGGGCACCATCTGCGGCCGCCAGCGCCTCACGCAGCTCAGCCCGGATCCACCGACGTTTGAGGGGTGACGGCGGGTCGTGACACGCGAATGCCCCTGTGGTGCAGGAGAATTGGGCTTGCGAAGGTCCAAGGTCACCGGCTCCGAAGGGGCATCCGACAGATGCAAGCATTCCATATGATCGACGCTCGTTTCGATGACCCCAACCTGATCGGTGCCGCGGGCCTGGTCCCGGTGATGCGGTTGGCCGAACGCGCCGGGCTGCAGCAGCTCCTCCAGGAGCGGCTGACCGTGGCGTCGCCCAACGCCGCGGTCAAGGCCGGGTGCGTGGTCGCGGGGATGATCGCCGGCGCCGACAGCATCGACGACCTCGACGTGCTGCGCCACGGCGGCATGGCCAAGGTCGTGACCGGGGTCCGGGCCCCCTCGACGGTCGGGACGTTCCTGCGCGCGTTCACCTTCGGTCACGTGAGGCAGCTCGACGCGGTCTCCTCCGCGGTGTTGGCCGGGCTGACGCAGGCGGTGCCGCGGTTGCTGGCCGGGACCGACGCGATGGCGTTCGTCGACATCGACGACACCATCCGCGAGGTCCACGGGTACAAGAAGCAGGGCGTCGCGTACGGGTACTCCGGCGTTAAGGGCCTGAACGCGCAGCTGGCGGTGCTGTCGTCACCGACGTGCGCCCCGGTGATCGCGGCGTCGCGGCTGCGTAAGGGCAACACGGTCTCCGGTAAGGGTGGGGCGAAGTTGGTCGGCGACGCCGTCGCGACCGCCCGCCGGGCCGGTGCGGGCGGGCAGGTGATGGTGCGGGCCGACTCCGGGTACTACCGCCGTGACCTGATCACCGCCGCGCTGAAGGCCAAGGCCTGGTTCTCGGTCACCGTGCGGATGAATCCCGCTGTGGTGCGGGCGATCGGCGCCATCCCTGAGGACGCGTGGACCACGATTAAGTACCCGCGGGCGATCTGGGATCAGGACGAGCAGCGGTGGATCTCCGAAGCCCAGGTCGCCGAGACCGAGTTCATGGCGTTCACGTCCGCGAAGAAGGCCGAGCAGGTCGAGTGCCGGCTCGTGGTCCGCCGCGTGCAACGCCTCAACAAGGCTGCCGCCGCTGCGGGTCAAGACGAGCTGTTCGCCAGCTGGCGCCACCACGGGTTCGTCACCAACTCGAGGCTGACCACGGTCGCGGCGGACGAGACCCACCGCGACCACGCGATCGTCGAGCAGGTCATCGCCGAGCTGAAGAGCGGCCCGCTGGCCCACGCGCCGTCCGGCAAGTTCGACGCCAACGCCGCGTGGCTGGCCCTGGCCTGCCTCGCGTTCAACCTCTTGCGCGCCGCGGGAGTGGCCGCCTCGACCCGCCACGCCAAAGCCCGTTGGTCGACGCTGCGGACCCAGCTGATCGCGGTCCCCGCCCGAGTCGCGTCCTCCGCCCGCCGACTGACGCTGCACCTACCGACGAACTGGCCCTGGGCCCACGCCTGGGACAACCTCTGGGCCAGCGCCACGGCTGCAGCCGCCGCTACCTCCTGAGCGTCCGCTCACCTGGCCCCGAGGAACGACCCGACGTGGAAGAGCCGGACAGACCGGCGGCTCCACCGCGTCCTCGTCCCAGGCTTGCGAAGAATCACCCGTCGAGCGAGTCAGCACATGGCCCAGAAATCAGCGTCGGTGGATACGGGCT
>JBBRZQ010000409.1:0-2025 GCA_038236535.1 Actinomycetales bacterium | reverse complement strand
CTCGGTGAGCACTCCAAGGGTGAGACCCTGTCCATCGCCTTCGCCGGCGAGGGCCAGCACCAGGACGCCGGCGCCAAGATGGTGCACGCCGCGCCGAACACGCACTCCAGCATCATCTCCAAGTCGGTGGCCCGCGGCGGTGGCCGGACGTCATACCGCGGTCTGGTCCAGATCATGGAGGGTGCCCACGGGTCGGCCTCCAACGTGCGCTGCGACGCTCTGCTGGTCGACACGATCAGCCGCTCGGACACCTACCCGTACGTCGATGTCCGCGAGGACGACGTGACGATGGGGCACGAGGCCACCGTCTCCAAGATCGGTGACGACCAGCTGTTCTACCTGATGTCCCGCGGGATGACCGAGCAGGAGGCCATGGCAATGATCGTGCGCGGGTTCATCGAGCCCATCGCGCGCGAGCTGCCGATGGAGTACGCCCTGGAGCTCAACCGCCTGATCGAGCTGCAGATGGAAGGGGCGGTGGGCTGATGACCATCACGCAGGACACGCAGGACGTGGCCGAACAGGCCCGGCAGAGCCAGCAGCGACCCGGAACGCAGCCGCACACCGACTCCGTGGCCGCGTTCATCCCGGACCAGTCGAGGGCCGAGCGGACCACCTCCTACGACGTCGCCGACTTCCCGATCCCCAGTGGCCGTGAGGAAGAATGGCGGTTCACCCCGGTGGACCGTGTGGCTGCCCTGTTCCAGGTCGAGCCCACCGACGAGTCCCGTCTGAGCATCGACATCTCCGCGCCCGAGGGCGTCCAGATCAGCAAGGCCACCTCCGGTCACCCTGCCTTCGGGTCGGTCCTGCGGCCGGCTGACCGGGTGGCTGCCGCCGCCTGGGCCGGCGCCGGGGAGGCCACCCTGGTGACCATCCCGACCGAGCTCGAGCTCGTCGAGCCGGTGAGCATCACGATGACGGCCCGGGACAGCGCGCGGGTCAACGGCCACCTGATCGTCGACGTGGGCCGGTTCGCCAAGGCGACCGTGGTGCTGTCCCACAAGGGGTCGGCGCAGTGCGCCGCGAACGTGGAGCTGCGGGTCGGCGAGGGTGCGGACCTGACCTTCGTCACCGTGCAGGAGTGGGACGACGACACCACCCACCTGACCCAGAACGACGCCCTGATCGGTCGCGACGGCACGCTGCGGCACATCGTCATCACGCTCGGCGGCAAGATCGTCCGGGTCTGCACCAACGTGCGCTACGACGGCCCGGGTGGCTCGCTCGAGGCCATCGGCGTGTATTTCGCCGACACGGGCCAGCACCAGGAGCACCGCCTGTTCGTCGACCATGAGGCCCCCAGCTGTGTCTCCAACGTGGAGTACAAGGGCGCCCTCCAGGGGGACGCGGCGCACACGGTGTGGATCGGTGACGTGCTCATCCGCGCAGAGGCCGAGGGCACCAAGACGTACGAGCTCAACCGCAACCTGATCCTGACCGATGGCGCGCGGGCCGACTCGGTGCCCAACCTCGAGATCGAGACGGGCGAGATCATCGGGGCCGGCCACGCGTCGGCGACCGGCCGGTTCGACGACGAGCAGCTGTTCTACCTGCAGTCCCGCGGCATCACCGCGGACGAGGCTCGTCGCCTGGTCGTCCGTGGCTTCTTCGCGGCCATCGTCAACCGGATCGGGGTCACCTCGGTCCAGGCTCATCTGATGACCGCCATCGACGCCGAGCTGTCCCTGTCCATGGGCTCGGCCAGCTCCGCACCGGCAGGTGCTCCGGCAGTGACGGCGGAGCGCGGATGAGCGAGACCACCACTGTGCCTGAGAGCCCTGTGCCCGACAGCACTGTGCTCGACGGCGCTGGGCCCGACGGCGCTGGGCCCGGCCACATCGCGCCCGGCGGTTTCGTCCGGGTCTGCTCGGTCGGCGACCTCCCGGCGGTGGGCGCCGTCCAGGCCCAGATCGGTGGCCTGCGGGTCGCCATCGTCCGGGACAGCGCCGGGGCTATCCACGCCATCGACGACACCTGCAGCCACGCCAACGTGTCGCTGTCCGAGGGCGACGTCGAGGACGG
>JBBRZQ010000408.1:0-2026 GCA_038236535.1 Actinomycetales bacterium | reverse complement strand
GAGGGTGACCCCGGTGCCGGTGACGACGGGCAGCCCGGCCACGTCAGCCGGTTCCCGGATCGATCCCAGGACCGTCTCGCAGGGCACGCCCTCGACGGCGGCGAGGCCGCGCACGAGAGAGGACTTGCCCATGCCGGGGTCGGACAGCAACAGCACCGGCACGTGCGCGCGCCCGCAGGCGTCGATCACGGTGACGGTCGTGGTGAGGTCGCTCATGATGGGGAATCTCCTTGCGTCGTAACGCTGGTCAGGCGTTTTGGTCGGTGACTAAGACACTGCCACCCCCTACCGACAGCCCAAGCCGAAATCAGGCCGCCACGACCTCCCTCGGGCACCCCATGCCGGGTGCCCCAGCGGCCACGCCGCGGACCCCGGAGGGGACCGGAGTGCTGCCACCGGGACCGCCGGCATGGGGTTCTGTGGGGGGCCGCTGATGTCAGTGGTCGTCGGTAACGTCGAAGACACCAACCACCGCAGCCCGACCAGCTGCACGAAGTCCGAGGAGGACTCTGATGAAGCAGTTCCGAGCCGTCAGCATCAGCACCGATGGCGTCGCCACCGTTCACGACTGGGACGTCACGCACGGCACCCTGAAACACCTCCAGGAGGCCGTCGGCGGGTTTGTCGACGTCGTCGCCCTCGCCCCCGGCATGGACATGTGGGTCAACGACGAGGGCCTCGTCATCGGTCTCCCCGTCAACGAGACCGCAACCGCGATCGCCCACCAGCACGGCATGAAGCACCAGTTCTACGTCGGGGCCGCCGTCTTCACCGGCGGCTGCAACGAGGAGGGCGACACCCTCCCCCTGACTGAGCAACAGGTCGCCACCCTCACGGCTCGGTGCGCAGCAGTCACTACCGCCTGAGACGGATTGCGGCCCCCGACCCAAGTGCGGATCGGGGGCCGCAACATCAGGGCTCCTGGTGGGCGCGTCAGCTGTCGCCGGGACGGCCGGCAGGGGGTGCCGGGTGGCCCATCAACCAGGACACACCTCGAGCGAGAAGCAAGATCACGCAGCCCACCGCCAAGAACGCTGCGACAGTCGCGGCCATCAGTGCTCCTGGCCACCAGCTGGCATCCGGTGGCACGACGTCACGCGCTTGCCAGGCACACCACACCAGTGCGGCACAGTTCAGCAAGACGGTGGCCAGGGTCCTGGGGGCGAACGGCTTCATGGCGTCCCCTCGAGAGCGGCCGGCTTCCCGTCCCAGGTGCGGCCATCGAGCTCACGCCCGGCAGCACGTTTGCCGACGGCGTACACGCCGGACCAGGAGCCGCGTGCGGTCATCGCCTCAGCCTCGGTGGCGACGTCACCGGCCATGGATACCCACATATCGGGTTCCCTGGTGTGCCAGGGGTCCCCAACGGACGCCTGGGGGGTGAACCGGCCCCACTGTTTGAAGTGGAACGCGACGCCGGCGGCTTCGCACTCGTCGCGCAGGGAACGCACCCAGGAGGGATGCATCGGGCGCGCCCCGGCCCCGGACTCTCCGCCTGTGATCACCCAATCGATTCGACGCGGCCCGTGCAACGGGCAGGACGGGTTGACCAGGAACGGGTGCCGTTGGACCTCGAGGGCGGCGCCATCGCACGAACACAGGCGGACAGGACCAAGCAGCGGCTCACAGGACAGGAAGCGCACCGCAGCGGGCGCGGCCTGCAGCGCCGGGATCCGGATACCGGCCCACCGCTGGGACTCCACCGTCACCCCGACCCAGATGTTCGGTGCCGGTGCTGTCGTTAAGGTGCCGGGCCGGGCGGCGCGGCGGTTGAGGTACGAGCCGAGTCGACCGTGCCGTTTGGTGAGGACTTGGAAGGTGTGTTGGGGTGCGGCCTGCATCGCGGCGAACACCTGGTCGAGGTACTCGTCCGGGACGGCGCCGTGGAAGAGGTCGGCCATGGAGCAGACGAAGATCTGCCGGGGGCGGCGCCACCGGCTCGGCTGGTCGAGGCGCTCGGGCCTCAAGGTGACGGCGAAGCCGGCCGGGTAAGCCGGGGTGCCTGCGAATCGTCGTGCGATCGTCT
>JBBRZQ010000407.1:0-2027 GCA_038236535.1 Actinomycetales bacterium | reverse complement strand
GCCCTCGACGGACGGTCTGGCCAAACCCGCCCCGAAGTCGCTGCGCGCCCAGTCCGGGCGCAAGCCCGGCGGCCAAGGCGGCCACCGCGGTAAGACGCTGACCCAGGTCGCCGACCCCGACGTCGTGGTCCGCCACGAACCACCCGCATGCTCGGGGTGCGGGGCCGACCTGGACAGTGCACCCCAAACGGGGATCACCCGCCGCCAGGTGTTCGACCTGCCCCCCATCGAGCTGACCGTGACCGAGCACCAGCTCGTCAGCCGGCGCTGCACCTGCGGGAGGATCACCCGGGGCAACGCCCCGGACCAGGTCAGCGCCCCCGTGCAGTACGGGCCGGTGGCCTCGGCGATCATGGTGTACCTGTTCCACGGGCAGTTCCTCTCCCGTGGGCGCACCGCCGACGCCCTGTCCGACCTGTTCAACGCCCCCGTCTGCCCGGCCACCGTCGCGGCGGCCACCACCCGCGCCGCGGCCGGGCTGGGCCCGTTCCTGCAATCGGTCACGACCCACCTCACCGGCGCACCGGTGCTGCACGTGGACGAGACCGGGCTGCGCTGCCAGGGCCGCCTGGCGTGGTTGCACTCCGCGTCCACCGACGCGTTCACGTTGCTCTACGCCCACCCCCAACGCGGCCAGGTCGCGATGGACGCCATGGGAGTGCTGCCCACCTTCACCGGCACCCTCATCCACGATGCGTTCGCCCCCTACGACAAGTACACCGGCGCGACCCACTCGCTGTGCGGGGCGCACCTGCTCCGCGAGCTCGTCGCCGTCACCGACCACCACGACAAGGGCCGCTGCCACCACGGCGGCGTACCCGGGTGGTGCTGGGCCGGGCAGGTCACCGGCGCCCTACTCGCCCTGAGCGCCGCGACCGACGCAGCCCCGACCGGCGCCACCCACATCAGCGCCGAGGTCCTGCGGACCCAAGCCGAACTCATCCGCCACGGCGCCCTGATCGGCCAGCACACCGACCCGGTCACCAAGGTCGACCAAAAACACCGGGCCCTGGCACGGCGGATCCTCAAACGCGCCGACGACTACCTACGCTTCGCCACCGACCCGACCATCCCGTTCACCAACAACGCAGCCGAACGCACCATCCGCATGGCCAAAATCCGGGTGAAGATCTCCGGCTGCATGCGCACCCTGGACGGTGCGAAAGAATTCGCCGCCATCCGCTCCTACACCGCCACCGCCACCAAGCACGGCCTCACCACCCTCGACGCCCTCACCCGCCTGACCAGCGCAAACCCCTGGCTACCCGCCACAACCTGACCAGTTACGCCCCGCCCGGGTGCGGCCACTTTCGCGGGCACGTCAGCGCAGAGCAAAGCACCAGCCACTGAACTGCGCTCAGCTCGGCTCAAGTATCGACCACGTTTGACCGATGGAACAACACGAGGCGACTTCCGCTTCGCAGGCGTCACAACTCGCCGCACCACTCATGAAGGAAGCAACATGCTCTCGACACGCTCCAAGGTGGCAGCTTCGGGCTTCGTCATGATGGCTGCCACGTGGGTGCCGTCCGCGTCCGCAGCACAGATCTACAGCCCGTCCGCGACGCCTACAAGCGGCATCGCTGTACAGGACCACATCGTCACAATGGTCATGGTGGCGGACAACGTTATCACGCTGGCCGAGTACTTCAGCAAGGTCGAGCCGGCAGCCAAACAAAGTGGCCGACCGATGAATCTGGTCGTCGATCCGTCCGCCGTTAGTCGCGGCTACTTTATGGCATTCGACTCCGACAAAGCGGCCGAACGGTACCTGACGTCGACAGACATGGTTTCACCTTCTACAGGCTCCTTCTCTATGCCTGATGACTTAGCGCTGTCTGGAATTCAGGCCCGTACGGCGGAGGCGCCGATGCAAACGGTGTCTGCCTGCGGATTGATCAGGATGGTGAATCTGTACGACAATGCGTCCTGCGGCGGGAGTTACCTGGGCATGATCTATAGTAACTGGTCAGGTTGTGGCGGGTAGCCAGGGGTTTGCGCTGGTCAGGCGGGTGAGGGCGTCGAGG
>JBBRZQ010000406.1:0-2032 GCA_038236535.1 Actinomycetales bacterium | reverse complement strand
GGTGTGGCTCTCCGGCTGGACGGTTTGTGTCAGAACTTCCATCCAAGCCCCACAAGCCACACCCGTCCCACACGCCACACCGGTCAAGCCACTACGGACCCGCAGGTCAGCGCCCTACAAGCCGTTCTTGCCGGGGCCCTGACACCACCCCGGATCAGGCGGATGGAGATCGGGTATCGCCACCAGATGCCGCGTGAGGCTTGGACCGCAGCTCGGATGCTGAAGGCGCCGGTGGTGAAAAGGGCGAGGAAGCAGAGTGGGAAGATCGTAAGGATCAGCCAGACGGGTGGCCCTTCGACGGGGCCGGCTGCGCTGAGCCCCATGAGGGTGCCGAACGACACGTTCCAGACGACCGTGAAGAGGATCTGGGCGTTGAGGGCCTCGGTCGCGTGGTGCTTGGCGAAGTCGTCGTGTTGCCCGGCTGTCTGTCGGATGACGATGGGCCCGATCACCGGCAAGACGAGGAGGCTGAGATGTGCGAGCACGGCCCAGGTTCGGTCGGGTTTGGTCTGGTCGAGCGCCGCGGTCCAGTTGGCGCCGTCCCACCAGCGGATGCGGCCCGTTGGATCGGGGTACCAGCCGGGTGGACTGCTGAGCCGGTCCTGCGGGCGGGGTTGGTGCGTCTATCGTCACGAGAACCAGTCTGCGGCAACCGAGGTGCGAGGTGCTGTCAAATCGTCGCGAAGAAGTCCAGGTCACACCGGGAGCAGTCGTTTCCCGTACCTCGGTCGAGGAGGTCGGGGTCGCTGCCCCGGTCCACGACCACCGCGGCGTCGTGGTGGCCGCGGTACTGCTGTCCTCGCACGGTTTCCGCGTTCCACCGGCCATGCTCGACGTGCTGGCGCGCAGCGCTGCCGACACCGCCGCCGAGGTCTCCGCCCGGCGGGGGCTGCTTGCAGCCCGAGCGCCTGCCGACCGCGACACCGCCGCGCAGGATCGTCTGCTGGTCAGTGCGTTTGGTCTCCGGGTCGCCGTGCCCAGGCGGGTGGCATGTCCGTGCCAGCCGCCTCGTCGAGCTCCGCGTCCTGGGCGGTGTGGTGGACCCTGCCGGCAGCGTGGTAAACGGGTGCGTGGATGGTGCAGACGTGAATCGCAACGACACCGGTGTTGGTGATGTCGTGCCACGTCCCGGCGGGGACGAGCACGCACCACCCGTCAGGAACGTCCCGCTCGAAGGTCAGTTGGCCCTTCACCGGACCCATCTGCACCCTGCCGCCATGCCCCGCGTCCTGGCGCAGGAACTGGTCGGTGTCCGGATGCATCTCCAACCCGATCGAGCTCCCGATGGAACGGACATGAGGGTGAGCTGGAGATAGGCGCCGCTCCACACCACCGCTCGATAGTCGGTGTTCGCCTTGGTGGCGGCCCCGATGTCGAACGAGGTGGGTCGTGGGCCGACGTCTCTGAGGTTCATGCCCTGTCTCCTTCCTGCTGGGTGGCACGCACAGGCCGCCCCTTCATTGGATCGGGTGACCGCCACGATCTGATGGTGATCTGGATGCCAATGGTCACGACCGGGCTGGTCCGTCGGGAGTGCGATCTAGTCGGTGGTGTTGGCGAGGTCGAGGGGGTGCGGTTTCGACGGCTTCTTCGAAAGTAGCGGCAGTGAGGCCAGTGACCAGGATGCAGTTTGGCAAGCCGACGTGACTGGATCGGTTGATCACAGCCCCACCGGCTCGATGAGCCGTCGCAGCGCGTCCGGCAGAGCGGGAGCTGTCCTCGCTGATGTGGAGGTGCTGTTTGTCAAGGGCAGCGCTGAATTCGTCGCGTGATCTTGTGTTCATCGACGTTGTGATCAGGGGTCGGCCGGCACCATGTTGACGTGCGCGTCATGGCGACGCGCGGTCAGACTGGATATGCGCGCCTTGGCTACCGCAGGACGGGCTGTTCGGCTGGAGCGTCCGCTGGTCTAGAGGTCGAGCGTGGCTTGGCGGGACCGAGGTCCTGGGCTGCTCACAGCGAGAGCGCGGGTCGCTCCACGCGCTGCCGTCAACGTGGTGGCGACCGACCGTTCTTGGGGGCGGATTCCCTG
>JBBRZQ010000405.1:0-2042 GCA_038236535.1 Actinomycetales bacterium | reverse complement strand
TACCTCGGCGACCCCACCGCCTGGACCTGAACCCCCGACGAACTTACGGCCGTGACCACTAGTGGTCACGGCCGTAAGTTCGTCGGGGGTTCAGGTCCAGGCGGTGGGGTCGCCGAGGTAGAGGCCGCCGGCGGTGTCGAGGGCGTCTTCGGCGGTGCCGCCCATGGATCCGGTGGGCAGGTAGGAGTCTTCGTAGTCGTCGTGGCTGGCCCGGTAGATCGCGAAGCCCCACATGCTGGCGGAGCCGGCGTAGCGCAGCCGGCACAGTGGGAGCGCTTGCCCGTCGGGCAGTACGCCGTCGACGTAGGCGAAGCCGGCGCGGTATCGGATGGCGATGGTGGCCAAGGTTGGGCCAGCGTTCGCGCGCCCGGATGGTCAGTCGCTGGTGCAGCGAGGACTTCGTCGAGTCGGGGATGCGGGGCACGGCACCATCCTGACCGATGTGCGATTGCGGTGGTCGGTGGTTCGGCGTGTCGCTGGCGTGGGTGGCCGGCGAGGGCGGACAACGGTGTGATGACCATGTCGAGTCCGTTCGTCATCGTGTTGACCACCGTCGAGGAAGCCGTGCTCACGGCGCGTGCTCGGGCCGCCCGCGGCCAGCACCGCGACGTGCTCCGGGCTCGGATCGTGCTGGCGGCCGCCGAGGGTCGCGCCAACGCGGTGGTCGCCGCCGAGCTGGGGACCAGCGTGGACACCGTGCGCAAGTGGCGCAGACGGTTCGCGACCAAACGCCTACCGGGGTTGCAGGACCTGCCCCGGTCCGGGCGGCCGCGCCGGTTCATGCCGGTTCAGGTGGCCGAGGTGAAGGCGTTGGCGTGCACCGTGCCGGCCGAGAGTCAGGTGCCGCTGTCGCGGTGGTCCAGTACGGAGCTGGCCACCGAGGCCAGGGCTCGGGGCCTGGTCGAGGCGATCTCGCCCTCGACGGTGCGCCGCTGGCTGGCGGCGGACGCGATCAAGCCGTGGCAGCACCGGTCGTGGATCTTCCCCCGCGACCCGCGCTTTCAGGTCAAGGCCGCCCGAGTGCTGGACCTGTACGACCGGCGCTGGCAGGGCGTCGCGCTGGGCGAGGACGAGTTCGTGATCAGCGCCGACGAGAAGTCCCAGCTGCAGGCACTGCGCCGCCGACACCGTGGCCTACCACCGGGGCCCGGGCGGACCCGCCGGGTGGAGTTCGAGTATGCCCGCGGCGGCACCCTGGCCTACTTCGCCGCCTACGACGTGCACCGCGCGCAGGTGCTCGGCCGGATCGCCCCGAAGACCGGAATCGCACCCTTCGAAGACCTCGTCGCCCAGGTGATGAGTACCGAGCCGTACGCCTCAGC
The DNA here is from genome assembly GCA_038236535.1 of Actinomycetales bacterium. Classification (GTDB taxonomy): domain Bacteria; phylum Actinomycetota; class Actinomycetes; order Actinomycetales; family Dermatophilaceae; genus UBA4719. Next base: position 720 of record JBBRZQ010000405.1, on the reverse strand, counting down.
CAACCGGGTGTTCTGGGTCGTGGACAACGGTTCCTCCCACAACGGGCAAGCCTCGATCGACCGGATGACCGCAGCCTGGCCGACCACGACGCTGGTCCACCTGCCGGTGCACGCGTCCTGGTTGAACCAGGTCGAGATCTACTTCTCCATCCTGCAACGCAAGGCCATCAGCCCCAACGACTTCCGCGATCTCGACCACCTCGCCGAACGAGTCCTGGCCTTCGAAGACCGGTACAACCAAGCCGCCGAGCCGTTCGACTGGACCTACACCCGAGACGACCTCAACGCCTTCCTCCGCCGACTCGGGAACCAAGCCGCATGACCCCCGACGAACTTACGGCCGTGACCACTAGCCGGAGCCCGCAACGTGGAAACGCCGCTCGGGTACACCATTTGGCAGACCGCGGCGGTGACCCGCGATGAGCCCGGCCGTGACGGCGAGGTTCGAGCTAAGCGGGGCGGCGGCTCCACAGCGGCCCGGCTGCCGGCCCTGGCGTTACACAGCGCCGATCGCGTCCCGCAGAATGGTCGAGGTCAGCGAGACCGCCGACCCCGTGGCGCCCGCCGTCCCCGTCGAACCACCTCACACGAAGACCCATCCGACCACCATGCTCCAAGGGGAAGCCATCCCGGGCTACGGCAGACCACCAGCCCCGACCAAACCCCGGGATAAAGGACGCCAGCCAGCAGGTCCCCGGCCCACGGGCCGGGCGCCCCGGT
>JBBRZQ010000404.1:0-2044 GCA_038236535.1 Actinomycetales bacterium | reverse complement strand
CTGGCTAGACACCGCCACCGTCACCGCCCAGGGCTTCAAGCTCCGGCTCGACACGACGAGCAAGGGGTGGGGACTTTTACTTGGCCACCAGCGGGGACTTCTTAATGGCCACCTGCGGGGACTTTCTCATGGCCACGGACATCCCATCCACGCTTCCGGCACATCTCGTACTTTGCTCACTCGGCGAGGGTGACGTGCCCGCTACCGGACAAGAGCCGCAAGAGCGTGACCCGCCTGCCGCGCTGCCGAAGACGTTCTCCTACACGGCGCAGTCGCAGGTCTCGAGCCGCCGTGTCCTCTGGGCGATCAACTCCTCAACAGTGACCGACGAGTGGTCGCGGGGTCCCCGGCATACGCTCAATGCCTGGGCCGCTCAGGTGACTTTCTCGGCCAGGACCTCCGCAGGCATGATCTCGGGTGCGACCGCGAGCAGCGCGTCGGCGTTCTCCATCAGCGCCGCGGCGATCGGCCCGGCCAGGTGCGCCTGCCGCTCGGTGTCGCTGGGGAACGCGTCGACGATCCAGAACGTCGCGCTGTCGGTGCGGAGGGCGAACCAGACGGCGGTACCGGGCTCGGCGTTGGCGAGCTCCAGGGCGCCCTTGAGGAACTCCGCGACCGTGTCCTCCGCTCCCGGCTTAGCGATGAGCTTGACGACCAGGGCAACGGTGTTCATGGCACTCCTTTGTAGGATCAGTGGTCTGAACGTAACCCATAGCCCGGGCGGATGGTCTCCGGATCATCCAGCGCCGAAGGGATGAGTTCGTACGCTCGCCGGGTCGCACACGTGGCGCGTGTCGGCCGAGGCGGCGCTGCGTCACCCACCTTCCTGGGGCTGGGGACTGCGGTCGCTCGTTCAGGACCAGGGCGCGGTTGCTGAAGTATCTCCCCTTCCACGACGCAGGCTCAAAGGATTCATCGACCGGCACGCATACTGTCGGATGAGCGCAGAACGCGTCACCTCGATTGACCTGCATGACGATGGAGGCGCGGGGTGCTGGTGCTGTGGCCGCCCCGACGCTCCGGAGCGGATGATCCATCTCGGCGACCACCCCGAGGTGCACCTTTGTCGGGGATGCGCGCACTACGTCCACCAGCAGGCTTGGGCCCTTGAGGACCGAGGCAGCCGAGGGCCCGCGGCATTCGCTCGGGAGAGGCTCCGCACCCTTCGCGATGAGGTTGTGCGCAGGAGATGGCACGAACACAGGTTCTTCGGGGGCTCCCTTCGTCGACTCGGGAGGCACCTCCCGTGACACTAGAGATCGAACTACTCGTCGTGCCGGACTGCCCGAACGAGAGTGTCGCCGACGAACTGATCGCGGCGGCGATGGCTGAGTCAGGGGTCGAGGGCTCGGTCACTCACACCATCGTTGCCAGCCAGGACCAGGCCACGAGCCGTGGCTTCACCGGCTCCCCCACAATCTTGCTGAACGGCACGGATCCGTTCGCGACGGTTGACGCTCCCGTCGCGCTGGCGTGCCGGCTCTACCCCACCCAAGATGGCCTGCGGGGCACACCGGGAATGACGGAGCTGAGCATTGCCATGACGGGGGCTGCGCAGGAAGGAGCCGGGGCCCAGCCTCAAAACCCCGTTTGACCCCCGGAACCTGGGAGGACGGACTCTCGTCGGGGACAAAGTGCCGCAGACCCCCCCACGATCCCGGTTCGGTCGCGAGCACACGAAACGTGCGGATGTCGCTTGCCACCGTCCGCTCTGCACCGACCGCGACGTGTGCTGCCAGACCCGCTGGCCGACCCTGCTGAGGCGGGTGAGAGGGGTGAAAAGTGCCAAGATCCGTCGCGTGAATGCGTCACTACACCGCGAGGCGACTATTCTGGAGTACCAGGCATCAGCACTGTGGACGCGGCGGCGGACTCTGAGGAGTATCGAGGGTCAGCTGGGCACTGTTAGCCGCCACGCTGGGTGAGGATGATCGCGTCATTGTGGCTGCGGATGTGGCTGCGTGACGAGGGCCCCGTCCCGGGTTTCGGGGCGGGGCCTTGGTGGTCATGCTGACGGCCTGATGCTCGTTGTGTCGCCAGTTCG
>JBBRZQ010000403.1:0-2055 GCA_038236535.1 Actinomycetales bacterium | reverse complement strand
TCAGGGGGTGATCTCCCAGCCGAACATCATGGCGTGGTCCTCGTGGGCCAGGTTGTGGCAGTGTGCGACGTAGGGGCCGGTGAAGTCCCGGAACCCTCGGTAGACGATCACCGACTCGCTGGGGTCCAGCGCGATCAGGTCCTCACGGCCGATGTCGTCGGGATGGCCGGGGCTGGAGACCGTGACGTCTTTGCCGTTGCGCATCACGGTGCGGTGCTCCTCCATGTGCAGGTGGAACGGGTGGACCCAGCCGCCGCCGCCGTTGCGGATCTCCCAGAGGTTGAAGCTGTTCTTCTTCTGCTGGGCCAGCGGCGTCAGCCCGGCCTTGTTCTTCAGGCTGGTCGCGACGGTGGTGGGGTCGAACGGCTTGCCGTTGATCAACCACTCGATCTCCCCGCCGGCGCTGCCGCGCTGGACCTCGAAGATGAGCCGGTTGTCCAGCAGGCTCTGCCAGTTGTTCGGCAGCGGCGGAAGCGCCCGCATCTGGGTCGGGATCTGGCTGTTGTCGGGGGCCGAGTCGCCGATGATGAACTTCAGCACCGGGACCTTGTAGTTCGGGTCGGGGCTGAACCGCGACGAGGCGGCCCACATCCGCCCGTTGGGCATCTTCATCGTGTTGGTCAGGTAGATGACGTCGCCCTTGACGGTGGGTGTGCCGTCGGCGTAGCGGGTGAAGTCGATGATGACCTCACGGCGCTTGGCCGGCCACAGCTCGAAGTTGTCCCGGGTGATCGGGAACGGCAGCAGCCCGCCGTCGTTGGCGATCTGGGTGAACTTCATGCACTGCTGGCCGTCCGGGATCCGGTACTGACCCTCCAGCTCGTCACCGGAGTAGCCCAGCGAGGCCGCCGACTTCGGGCCCTGCGTGGAGCTCATCAGCTTGAAGTCGTAGATCCGCGCGATCGAGCAGTCCAGGAAACGGAAGCGGTACTTGCGCCGCTTAACGGTCATCACGGGGTTAGCGGTGCCGTTGACCGTGAAGATGTCACCGACAAAACCGTGGTTGGGGAAGTGCTTGTAGAACGACTTGCCCCACCACTCGGGGTGGGTGGACGGGTTCTTGGCCGCCGGGAACTCCCCCAGACCGTCATGGATGTCCTGGTGGGTGGTGACCCCATCGTCCAGGCGGGCGTCGAAGAAAGCCAGCGGGATGTCGTAGGCCACGTCAAAGGACCCGTCCGGGTTGTTCGTGCGCACCCCTGGCAGCCGGTAGCCCTGTCGCTCGTCGCCCATGTCCAGACCACCCGGACGCCCCACAGAGGTCCCGTCCTTGGGGTCGTACATCGGGAACAGCCCGACCATGCCCTTGTAGACGTTGGAGCCAGTGTGGTCCATCCGGTGGTCATGGAACCAGAAGAAGCTCTGCTTCTCACGGTCGTCGCCGCCGGCCGGCCAGTTCAGGTACAGCTGGTCAACCCACTCCCCGGGCCTGAAACCCTCGTGCTTGGGCCCGTAGTTCATCGAGTAGTGCGGGTTGCCATCGCTCTCGGGGGCGGTGTGCGCGTTGTGCAGATGGATCAGGGCCGAATAGTCCGGGGCGCCAAAGTCCTGGCGGTCCAGGTTCTGCGGGTTCTCATCCAGACGGTTGATGAAACGCACCAGCGACGGCTTGCCATACTCGTTGTTGATCATCGGCCCCGGGAACACCCCGTTGAAACCATAGATCGTGCTCAGCGGCAACGTCCGCGGCGTACCCGCCGCCACAGTCTTGCCCGCCGCGTCGAACGAGACCGTCGGCTGACCGCTGGAGTTGATCGGCAGCACCTGGGAGGTGGTGAACGCATGGGTCGAAACCACCTGGTCGATCTTGTACACGATCGGATCCGGCGAACCAACCTGGCTGCACCAGATCTGATGCTGCTGGTTGCCCATCGAGTTCTGCTGGCCGGCCCCAGGCCCAGGCGGCTTGGCCCACGCGCTGTACTCCGACTTCGGGGTCGGCGCCATCGCCTTCGGGATCGGCAGCTGGTCACGGAACGGCGAGATGATCAACGGGCTGGTCGGGAACGCCTCGATATAGAACAACAAGTCCCCGAGCGCCGTCGAGGTCGCCGC
>JBBRZQ010000402.1:0-2093 GCA_038236535.1 Actinomycetales bacterium | reverse complement strand
TCTCCATGGGTGAGGGATGCCTCGCAGAAGCCCCCATTGCGCCCGGATGCCGCCCAGCCGATGGTCTTCGCCTCGAGCACGATGACGCGCGTGCCCGGATCCCGCTCGACGGCCTGCAGCGCGGTCCACAGCCCGGTGTAGCCGCCACCGACCACGGCGAGGTCGTAGTGCACAGTGCCGGAGTGGCGCGGGTAAGCCTGAATCCACCGGTCGGCCTGAGGTTCTGACGGCGCGTTAAACCGAGAATGCCTCTCTGACCAGCTAAAATAGTTGTTACTTAGACAAACTATTCAACGCTCAGGGAGACATCTCGTAGATGCAACTTTCTCACACTCACCGGTCCATATCTGCATCCTTTGACGACCCGAATCTCGTGTCGTCTGCGGGGCTTGTTCCCACGATGGCGTTGGCGGCGAAAACGGGCCTCCGTGCCCTCGTCGATGAGTGGGTGAAACTACCCGGATACTTCGGTGCGAACGCGGGCATGAAAGTGATGGCGTTGGTCGCAGGAATGCTCACCGGGGCAGATTCCATCGACGATATGGCCGTACTCAGGCACGGCGCCCTACGGAAACTGTTCACCGGGACCTACGCGCCCTCAACCCTGGGGTCATTCCTGCGTGCGTTCGCTTTCGGCCATGTCCGCCAACTCGACGCCGCCGCCTCCCGGTGGTTGGTGAACCTCGCCGCCGCCACACCGATCGCCGCCGGTATCGACGAGATCGCCCTGGTTGATATCGACGACACCATCAAGGAAGTGCACGGGCACCAGAAGCAGGGCGCCGGATTTGGCTATTCCGGCGTCCGCGGCCTCAACGCCCTGTTCGCCATCGTCAGCACCGGGCTGGCCGCACCGATCATCATCGCCAGTCGGCTGCGCAAAGGCCCCACCAACTCCGCCCGCGGGGCGGCGAAGTTCGTTTCCGATACCCTCGCGGCAGTGAAGCGCCTGCGCAGCCCGACCGCGACGGGGCTGCTGCTGCTCCGCGCCGACAGCGCCTACTACGTCAGTGCCGTCATCACCGCTGCCATTCGCGCCGACGCGATGGTGTCGATCACCGCCCGCCTGAATTCACTGGTGAAGGCAGCGATCAGCACGATCCCCGACACCGCATGGACACCCATCAAATACACCAACGCGATCTTCGACGACACAACCGGGCGGTGGATCTCCGACGCGGAAGTCGCCGAGATTGCCTTCACCGCGTTCGGGTCCAAAAAGAAAAGCGAGCAGGTGGTCGGCCGGCTGGTCGTGCGACGCATCCCCGAACTGAACAAAACCGTTACCGCCGGGCAAGGCACCCTCTTTGACCTGTTCCGCTTCCACGCGTTCTTCACCACCAGCACCCTGAACACCGTCGACGCCGATAAAACCCACCGCCAACATGCCGTCATAGAAAACCTAAACGCAGATATGAAAGCGTCGGCGCTGGCGCACTTCCCGTCTGGCATTTTCACGGCCAACGCGGCCTGGCTCGTGCTGGCGTGCATCGCATTCAACCTCACCCGCGCCGCCGGAACCCTCGCCAGCCCCGCTCTTGGGAAGGCCGTCACCGCGACCGTCCGACGCAAACTCATCAACGTCGCCGCGAGAGTATCGACCTCCGCACGCCGCATCACGCTGCACCTGCCCGAACACTGGCCCTGGGGAGAAGGCTGGACCAAGCTGTTCACCCACGCCTGCGGCCCGCCCGGCCGCGCCGCCACCTAACCATCCAGCCCCGACGGGCGCAACCAGGAACCCCAGTGGAACACACACGGCATCGAGGCCCAAGTCTCAGCTGCGCCCAAAACCCAGAAACGACATCAAATCAAAATCAGGATTTCGTCAGCGGTCAACCGGTGGATTCAGGCTAAGTACAAAAAACAAGAAGAAGGAACAAGAGAAGCAGGATGAGCTAAGTCAGAAGTTCAAGGGTTTTAGGACGGACGGTCAGTGTGACGATGGTGCTGTGGACGGACCGTGAGGAGGCGATGGTCGACTGGCTGTCGGTTGTGCGTTTGGCGGAAATGGATGCAATCCGCTCTCTGGATCTGTTGTCCCCGTGAGCACGCGGAAGGCGCAGCAGTGCGGGCGTCGTCGTGTCGACATC
>JBBRZQ010000401.1:0-2110 GCA_038236535.1 Actinomycetales bacterium | reverse complement strand
CGCGGCGACCGCCTCGGGACGTCGTTGGCGGCCGGGCTGGTATCGGTGGTGGTGCCCTCGTCGCCGGTGTTCATGCGCGTACCCCCGCCCGTTCGTTTCGTGCCAACGACTTTAGCGGGCCGACAATGCATGAGGTGTGTCCCACATCGACTTCGGCAAAATCGCAGGGGGTGCGCAGGGCTGGGAACGTCCGCGATGACGGTCACGCTTTCAAGCCAGCTCGGTGGTGTCGGTGTGGCGATAAACGGGGCGAGTTCTACGAATCTCTGGTCGGTGCTGGGTCAGGTGTGGGTGCGGAGCTGGCGTAGGAGCATCGCGGCGGCGTCGCCGGCGACGGTGGTGATCCAGGCGGCGCGGGCGGCGTCGCCGTCCAGGAACGCGGCCAGGTCGGCCAGGGTCGCGTCTTCGGCGTGCATCAACCAGTCTTCGATCACTGACAGGAGCCGGGCCAGGTCTTGGGCGTCGACCGGGTCCAACACCACGGCGGTCAGTCGTATCGGGACGTCTGGGTTGTGGTCCTGGCGTCGGCTGGTCATCGGGTCGGCTTTGGTGATCCGGTGGGCGGGCGGTTCTCTTCTTGGCTTTCTTGGTCTAAAGAAGCAAGTAACTGCTGGGCCGACACTTTCAACAGTGAGTGGCCAGCAACACCTGTGACGAGATCACCGCCACCTCTGGCAATGTCGGGATCGGCTGGATTGAGCACACCGACGTCGCCGTTCGGCGGGGTTGTTCGTGGGGTGTTGGCCGAGCCGGGGTGGGTTGCTGCGTGGACCGCCTGTAACGCCCTGATGCTGACCTGGGTGTAGATCTGGGTGGTGGACAGCTCGGCGTGGCCGAGCATGGCCTGGATGTAGCGGATGTCCGCCCCGCCTTCGAGCATGAGGGTGGCCATGGTGTGCCGGAACAGGTGGCAGGCCCCTTGTTTGCCCACACCGGAGGCTTGGACGTAACCGCGGGCGAGCTGGGTGAGGCGGTCCAGGGAGAACCCGTGCCCGTCCAGGGTCAGGAACAACGTCCCGTCGTCCGGTTCGGCGGCCAGGAGGCCCCGGGCCTCGACCAGGTACTTCTCGACCCAGGCGATGGCCCTTGGGCTGATCGGGACCATCCGGTCCTTCTTGCCCTTGCCCTGGCGCACCATCAACGTGGCCCGGTCGATATCGAGGTCCATCAGGGCCAGGTGGGCGAGCTCGGCGCGGCGGATCCCGGTGCAGTACAACACCTCGAGCATCGCCCGGTCCCGGACCCCGGACAGTGTATCCAGGTCGGGGCAGGCCAGGACCTGTTCGGCCTCGGTGATACTCAACGCCGGCTGCGGGAGGCGCTGCTCGACCCGGGGCAGCTCCAGCTCGCTGGCCGGGTTCGAGCCGACGAGGTTGTTCCTGACCGCCCACTTGAAGAACGCCCGGACCGGCAGGAGCCGCTGGTTCTGGGAGCGGAACGAGAGCGGGTGCCCGTCGGGTTTGCGGTAGTGGAACAGCCACCGCTGGTAACGCACCAGCATCGGGCGGGTCACCTCCACTGGCCGGCTCACACCCCGGTCGGCCAGCCACCCGGCCAGGGCGGACAGCTGCTGGCGGCGGTTGCGGATCGTCGCCGGTGAATACCCGCGAGCACCCAGGTCGGTACAGAACTCCTCCACCAACGCGGGGAACCCATGGGCGTCCCCACCGTCACCGGGAACCCTAAGCGGGGTGTGCTGCCCGCGCCTACCCATCAGTGCCCACCCGGTACAGCGGCGCTGAAGGCACCGCTGCCTTCTTGCCCGTTCACGTGCCCGTTGCCGTCGCGGCCGTTGGCGTGCCCGTTGAGGTGGCCACCCTCGTGCTCATCAGCGTCCAGTAAGGCACCGTTGGTGGCATCGGGGCCGGTCCGACTGGGGGCCGACCACCGGCCGACCGGGGGCCGACCAGGGGCCGACCGGTCGGGCTCTGGGCCCGACCGGTCCCCGTCATAGGCGGTCGCTGTCGGATGTTTCAAGGTGGTGGGGTCGGTCAGGCCGGCCAGGAACGGCCGCCCGGTTGTGCCTTCGCCGCGCCAGGTCAGCTCGTACCCGTACGCCCCGGAGTCCAGCCGGTGGGCCAGGACCAGCTCGAGGTCGACCAGGCGGGCG
>JBBRZQ010000400.1:0-2115 GCA_038236535.1 Actinomycetales bacterium | reverse complement strand
GGTGTGGCTCTCCGGCTGGACGGTTTGTGTCAGAACTTCCATCCAAGCCCCACAAGCCACACCCGTCCCACACGCCACACCGGTCAAGCCACTACGGACCCGCAGGTCAGCGCCCTACAAGCCGTTCTTGCCGGGGCCCTGGTGTTTCCCCCCAGGCGGCGACACCCAGGGCCACGGCAAAGTCTTAGACCGTTTGGCGTGACCCGCTCGGCTGGGAGAGGGAGTTGCGGGGCGGTGGGCTGGGCCTGGGCGGGGCCCGGACCAGGCCCGGACCCCCGTGAATGCTGCGAGGGGTGCTGACGTGGGCCGGGTGAGCCTATGGAGAGGATGACGTTGGCATCGCTGGAACGATCCTGGCCACCGACCAGCGAGCGGCACACGCATGGCACGAGGCGCTGGAGTCGATCGTCGGCCACGACGCCCGTCAGCGCGACTCGATCTGGGCGATCGTCACCATCGCGTTCTAGGCTCTGGCCGACCCGAAGGTCCTCGGCGCAGTCTCCCCCGGACCGGGCGAGCACTTCGACCCCGAGACGTTCCTGCGCAACAACGGGACCGTCTACCTCCCCCGCACCTCCACCGGCTTCTCCGCGACCGCCGGCCTCGTCGGCGCGTTCGTCGAGGACGTAGTGGAGGCCGCGCGCCGGATCGCGGCGGGCTCCCCCGCATCGCGCCTCGACCCTCCCTCTCGCTCATCCTCGACGAGGTCGCGAACTATCCGCTCCCGTCGCCGCCGTCGCTCATGTCCGACGGCGGTGGCTCCGGATTGCCGACCATCCTCGTGCTGCAGTCCCTCGCGCAGGCCCGAGCCGTCTGGGGTGAGAACGGGCAGGCGGTCCGGTCCTGTTGATCTGGAAAACCCTCGTGCCCGCATGACGTCCACGAACAACGAGCAGTGGGCCCCTCCCGGCCAAACGCCGCCCCCAGCCACACCGAATGGTCCACCACGGTTGGTGCACCCTCGCTTGTGCGTGATCCGGTGCCGTCCCGGGAGGACGGCCACCGCTGAGCAGCGCCAGGCTCGTGAAGGCCCTCTGCTAGCCCGCATGCTTCACCCATCGTGATGTAGATCGTGCCCGGATAGCGCGAAAGTGCCTGTCCTGCAGCGAGATACTGAGCTTGTTGAGGATCCAGTTTCGTTGTTCGGAAGGCACTTCGCGAGTGGTGCGACACGAGGTCGCATGCGTTGAGTGGCTCGTTGATTGGAGGTCGGCGGTGACGTTGATGACGTAGCCCAGGTCAGTGTTCGATGGCCCGTCCCCACCTCGACGTGCGCTGCCTGCAAGGGCGGGGTGCGCAGCTCGAGGGAGAAGCCCAAGGGCCCCCTGTTCCATCCAGGGGTTACCGGTGAGGGGTGTTGAACGTCAGTCTGGCTGAGGATGACCGCGTCGTCGTGGGCTGATTCTGTAGTCGGTTCGGGGACTTGGTCGTTCGGGGCTTGCTGTTGTTGGTGTGCGACGTCAGGGTGAGGACGTCGTGAGGTAGGCGACGGCCCTCCCGCATGTCTTGGCGGACACGGGAGGGCCGTCTTGGTGCATAGGAGTGCACCCGTGATGACGGTAGGGGTGGACGCCGCACAGGTCGAGAGCGACCTGTGCGCTGGACTCTTGCGATGCCCGGCGACCGGTTGCGGGGCGGCGCTCGGGTCGTGGGGCTGGGCGCGGGAGCGCCTCGTTCGCGGGGTGGGGCGGTTGCGGCCGCGCCGGGGCAGGTGCCGGGGCTGCGGAGGGACGCAGGTGCTGTTGCCGGCGAGTGTGCTGCTGCGCCGGGCGGACGCGGTGACCGTGATCGGTGCGGCTCTGTTGGGCAAGGCCGGCGGGGTGGGGCACCGCCGGCTGGCGGTTTTGCTGGACGTGCCGGCCTCGACGGTGCGGGGGTGGCTGCGCCGGATCGCCGTGGTCGGGCAGCGGGTGCTGGCGGTGCTGGGGGTGGTCGCGGCTGAGCTCGGTACGGACTTCGCGGCCCCGGCCCCGACACTCCTCCACAGACGCTACGCACCGACGAAGCAGCGGCCCTTCCCTCACCGACGGTTGTGTTGTCCGCTCGGCTCAAGCAGTACTACGGCCGCCTCCGACGCCCACCCGGCACGCCACCCACTTCCCGGGATCACCGGTT
>JBBRZQ010000399.1:0-2126 GCA_038236535.1 Actinomycetales bacterium | reverse complement strand
GTGAGCTCGGTGCCGGGGTAGCGGGTCGCGGTGTCGGTCAGTTCGGTGCAGAGCGCGGCGAGGGCTTTGCTTCGGCGGGGTGCGCTGGCGGGGTCGAGCCGGACGTGCAGGGTGTCGCCTGTGATTTGTAGGTCGCCGGACAGGGTGAACGCTTCACGCAGCAGGGCGCGGGCTTCGTCGTCGCCTCGGGCGTAGTGCGGGCGTAGGAGCCGGGCTAGGGCGCTTTCGGTGTTGTAGGCGCTCATCCGGATGGCGTGGGTCAGCAGTTTGGTTTCGGTTTCCAGTAGCCGGCTGCCGGGTCGGACCTGCCCTAGCGGTAGGTGGCTGGCTGTGGTGGCCGAGGTTGCCTTGGCGACGACCAGGTCGCTGGCGGCGCGGGTGAGGGCTTGGCCGGCGGCCGGGTCAACGGTGGCCTTGCCGCCGCTACCGGGTTGGCGGGCCCGAAATCCTGCGTCGTCGATCGCGTCTGCGACGCCGCTTTGGGCGGCGACCAGCTGGGCGCGGGCGCCGTTGACATGGTCGCCGGCGTAGGCCTTTGCCGGGTTCGGTACGAGTCGGGTCAGGTCGTCGGGTTGGTCGGCGTAGCTGTCCAGGGCGTCCAGTGCGAAGTGCTGGCGGGCGTACTTGAAGTAGTTCTCCTGGCGCCAGCGGGCGGCCATCCGGTAGGCGACCTGCGCTGCGGTCAGGTCGGTGCGGTTGGTCAGGATTGGGGTCTGGTGCCCGCCGGGGCTGCGTCGCACGACCAGCCGCAACGTCAACGTGCTGGCTGGTTTCGCGCCCTGCACCCCGGTCGCCGGCTGGGCCGGGACGGGCAGGTCGATGAGGCGTTCAGCCAGCTCGTAGGTGTGCGCGGTCCCGTCGGGGCTCTGGTAGTTCACAGTGGTGAACGTTTCGGAGGCTGTGCGAACCCAGGAGCCTTTGAAGTAGGTCAGTACGTCGAAGCCGGCGGCGATGATCGTGGTGAACACCGCTGGGGAGTAGCCGCCGCGGTCAAAGACCACCGTGCAAGCCCGGCCGGGTCCGATGAGGGCGCGCAGGTCGGGCAGTAGCCGGGCCAGCTCGGCTGCCAAAGACTGGGAGGGGGCGGCGGTGATCACCATCACCGGGTCGCCGTCAGCGTCCCCGACCCAGGTCTCTTCGGTGGCCGGCCCGGCGATCCGCATCCGGGCGATGTGGGTCTTGGGCAGCGCCCGGGTGCCGGTGTACACCCGGACGTGACCGTCCAGGTAGAGAAACCCCACAGCGTCCGGGCGGGCTGCGGCGTGATGGCGCCCCAACGCGGCCTGCAGCGCGGCGCCTTTGCCGTAGCCGGCGAGCTCGGACAGTTTGCGGCGCAGCGTCTTGACCTCCGGGGCCCGGTCCAACCCCAGCACCCGGCCCAGGTCGGCGGGTCGGATCCGGGTCGCGGCCTCGGCGCGCGGCTCGCGCAGCAGTGCCAGAAACACGCCCATCAGCAACACCGCGCTTAGCCCGTAGAAGCCCTTGCGTATCGGTGGGAAGACTTCGGCGGCGACAGGCAGCAGCCCGGTCATCTCCAACGCGGGCAACGCCAACAACAGCCCAGCCAATGGCAGCTGGGCGCCTTCGGTGATGACCACCGGCGCCTCGACCAGGTCCCCGAACCGGGCCGCGACCCGCTCGGCGGTCCGTGGCACGGGCGGGGCCAGCACGACCAGGTCAGCGTCCTGTTCGGCGTCGTCCTTGGGCTCGTCCACCTCGACGTCTGGCTCGACCGGGACCTGATCCCGTGGGGTGACTCGACCCAACGCGACCCGGACCGTCGCGGTGGACACCCCCGTCGCGACGGCGATCTTTTGCAACGTCAGACCGGTCGCGTCCAGCTTCAGAATCCGCCCGGCCAGGGACGTGGTGAGCTTGCTGGGACGCCGCGGTCCGGGACGCTCGCCCGCCAGCCCCAGCACCCCGCCGGTGCCGAACGCCCGCTTCCAACGCCACAGCGTGGCCTCGTTGACCCCGAACGCGGACGCGACCTCAGCCACCGAGGCGATCTTGGTGGTCACCAGTTGCACCGCGGCCAACCTCCGGCCGGCCTGGTCGGCACCGGCGTAGCTGAACGTGGCCAACCCGAACACGAAGACCACACCGCCGTCGGGGTCCTCCAACAG
>JBBRZQ010000398.1:0-2133 GCA_038236535.1 Actinomycetales bacterium | reverse complement strand
TGACACGTCCCTCGTGGCTGGCCGGTCCATCAAGCCAGAGCCACGTCTCGAGCCTGTTGACCTCCTGGGCGTCACCAGCACCGGCGGCGACGTCCAGCTGGTCGCCGAGCTGCTGGGTCATGGCGTCGAGGCCTTCGGGGGCAGGGGCCCCGCTGATGGCGGGCGCGAGAAGAACCAGCCCGGCGACCCGGTCAGGGTGGGCGAGAGCGGCGTCGAGGGCAACCTTGCCTCCGTCGGAGCTGCCGACCAGCCAGGCCGGCCCCTCACCCAGCTGGTCAAGCACGGTGATCAGGTCGTCCAGGTGCTCGAAAGGGACCTGGCTTGGTGGGCTGCCCCCGAACCCGCGGCGGTCGTAGGCCACCACCGTCCCCACCCCCATAAGCTGGTCCGCCGTGGCGTACCAACTGCGCCGGTCCGCGACGCCGGCGTGCAGGAGAACCACGGGCGCCCCACTGCCCTCCCATCGATCCGCGGACAGGCGCGCGCACGGGACCTGAAACTGCACCGGCTCCCTGATCACAGGGCCATCCTCGGCCACTGAGAGGCGCGGTGTCCATCCGTCCTCACCAGGGCGAAATCTTGGGGCCTCCAGGCACCAGCAAAGGCCGTGGTCTCTCTCTGAGCCCCGCTCTGGCGACGTTCGGACATGGCCACGCGGACGGTGAGGATGTTGGAGACCGAGTGCGCACACGCGCGAAGTATTCGCGGCCGTCTCGCCGGCTTCATCGCATCTTCGGCGAGCGGTGGGGTTGGCTACGGACGCTGGGGCTATATCGGACCCGTCATACCGCGATCTCGACCGCGTCCGCAGGTCTCGGGACGCCCAAGGAGGGTGGGCTCTCAGGCAACGCCAGACTTCTCACGAAGAGCGTCAACCGCAAGCTTTGCCTCTCCGACACTGAGGCCGGTGGCCTTGCAGTACATCTGGGTCGCCTTGATCTCGTGACCGGCCATCACCTCGTCCTCGATGCCCGCCAGGCGCGGGTCGGACCAGTGGTCGAAGCCGGCGACCTCTGGTACTGGCGCGCTGGCGGTCTGGCTGCGGCGGCGGAACGTGTTTCTAATGGACAGTTTCTTGGAGTACTCGAGGGATCCGTAGCGGAACAGGTGCACGGCCAGTCGGAGGGCGATCAGCCCGAGGATGAAGATCTCGGCGATCACGATGGCTGACTCAGCCGGGCTGAGCGACCCGAGGCCGTTGCGAAGCATCGCGGTGACGGGCGCGGTGAACGGAAAGTACGTGAAGATCTGCACGATTGGTGCGCCCGGGTTACTCACGATCAGGGACGCGGCGTAGAACGGGAGGAAGAGCATGATCATCAGTGGCGCGAACGCGGTTCCGGCCTCCTTGACGGTGGGGACCACCGCGCCGATCGCGACCAGAGTGCCGGTGAACAGGAGGAAGCCTCCCGCCAGCAGCAGCGCCCCGACGATCATGGGCCCTGGCTGCAGGCTCAGGGTGGACAGGTCGACGTCGGGAAGGCTCAGCTTCGAGCGGAAGAAGACGTATCCGGTGACCACCGGCAGGGCGAAGACGGTCATCTGAACGAGCCCGACCATGAACAGCGCGGTGACCTTGCCGATGATCAGCGTGGTCGGGTTCAAGGTGGTCAGGATCATCTCGGTGACCCTGTTCTCCTTCTCCTCCAGGGTGGTGCTCAGCATCTGGTTGCCCAGCATGATGATGCAGAGGTAGAAGATCACCAGGAACAAGAGCGGGGGGATCACCACCCCGATGCCGCCGGATACCTGCCCGTCCTTGTAGGTCTGGGACTTGGTCTTGACCTTGCCCTGGGTCACGGCCGTGAGCTGCGGCGAGTCGATCTTCTGCTGAGCGGCGGAGACCAGGATCTGTGTGGCGACTGCTTCGTACCTGCCGTTGTCGAAGACCCCCTTGTCGGTCCCGTAGACGCGGATGGGCTGCTTCGCCGGGTCGGCGGGGAACGCGAAGTACGCCTCGAGGGTTCCAGCCCGCACCGCGGCAATGGCTCCTGCGTTATCGCTCGTCCGGGTCCCGCCGAAGGTGCCCGCCAGGGCATCGGTGACCAGCCCCGAGGCGTCGGTGTACTGGAAGGCGAGACGGGCGTTCTTCTGGGCGTCGGCGGTGCTGCTGCTGCTGTTGCCGCTGATGAT
>JBBRZQ010000397.1:0-2140 GCA_038236535.1 Actinomycetales bacterium | reverse complement strand
CCGAACCCGGCGACCAGCCCGGCGATGCCGACGCCACGTCGCGGCATCTGCTCGGTCACCATCCACCAGCCGCCACTGACCGCCAGGATGAGGCCGACCAGCGCGATGAAGAGCTCTAGGACGGTGGTGTTTTTCGCGTGTCGCCAACCCGGATGACGTGAGCACTTTGGGACAATGAGATCGACGGGTTTCGTTGTCTGGCTTGGGAGTTCGCGATGACGTTGGGTTTGGCGCCGAAACAGGGGGACCTGTTGGGCACGACGGTGGGGTACTGCGAAAGCAGGATCGGGGCGGACTCGATCTACGCGGTGCTGAACCGGGAGTGCTTCACCTTGTTCCCCGATGAGATGTTCGCGGACTTGTTCACCGACGTGGGGCGCCGGTGCGTGCCGCCGATGATCGTGGCGGTGGTGATGGTGTTGCAGCGGATCGAGGGGTGCAGCGACCGGGAGGCCGTGGACCGGTTCACCTTCGACGCCCGGTGGAAGTATGCCGCGGGCGGCCTGGCCTTTGACTACCCGGGTTTCGTGCACACGGTGCTGGTGGACATGCGGGCCCGGCTGGCCGCCTCGACGCGTCCGGACCGGATCTTTGAGGTGACGCTTGCGGCGGCCAAGGCGGCTGGGCTGGTCGGGCGCAAGAGGGTCCTGGACTCCACACCGTTGTATGACGCTGTGGCCACGATGGACACCGTCACCTTGATCCGCTCGGGCATCCGCGGGGTACTGAAGGCTGCTGGCGCGGGCCTGGAAGCTGAGTTGCGGGCGGTGATCCGCCGCGACGACGACTACGCCGCCGCGGGGAAGCCGGTCTGTGACTACGACGACGCCGCCGCCCGCAAACACCTCGTGGACGCCCTGGCCAAGGACGGCACAGCGGTCCTTGCGGTGCTGGACGGTCGCCAGCTGGATCCGGCCGAGACCCAGGCGGGCGCGTTGTTGGCGACCGTGCTCGGTCAGGACCTGGACATCGGGGCCGACGGGGTCTTCACGATCGCCCGCCGGGTCGCCAAAGACCGGGTGATCTCCACCGTGGACCCCCAAGCCCGCCACGGGCACAAGACCTCCGCCCACCGATTCGATGGGTACAAAGGTCACATTGCGATCGACCCGGACGCCGAGCTCATCACCGCGACC
Source organism: Actinomycetales bacterium (assembly GCA_038236535.1). Lineage (GTDB taxonomy): Bacteria > Actinomycetota > Actinomycetes > Actinomycetales > Dermatophilaceae > UBA4719. The sequence continues at coordinate 1,004 of JBBRZQ010000397.1, read as the reverse complement.
GCGGTCAGCGCGGGCAACATCGGCGACGCGGCCTGCGCGGTTGGGCTGCTCGCCGGCGACATACCCGACCTCGACAGCACCGACAGCACCGACGATGATCAGGGCGATGATGGCCAGGATGTCGCAGCCGGGTCCCAGGAGGCACCGCTGGCGGTCTATGGCGACGCCGCGTACGGAGCCGGCGCCTTGTTGGCAGACCTGGAGGCCGCTGACGCGCAGATCATGACCAAGGTCCAGCTTCCGGTCGCACCGGGGGGTCGCTTCGCCAAGGACCGCTTCGATGTAGACACCGAAGCCGGCACCGTGGCCTGCCCAGCCGGGGTTGCCGTGCCTATCCGGGCGGCCAAAGCCGGCGGTGGGACCGCGGCCTTCGGCAAGGCCTGCAGCCGGTGCCCGCTGGCCGCCGGGTGCACGGCCGCCAAGGCAGGTCGGGTCATCCGGATCGGCCGCTACGAAGCAGAGCTCGTCCGGGCCCGGACCGCTCAGGCCGACCCCACCTGGCGGGCCGACTACCGGGCCACCAGGCCAAAGGTGGAACGCAAGATCGGCCACCTGATGCACCGCCGACACGGCGGCAGGCGAGCCCGCGTCCGCGGACAGACCAAGGTCGCCGCCGACTTCTCTCTCCTTGCTGCCGCAGTAAACCTGGCCCGGTTCGGGGTGCTCGGACTCACCCGAGCATCAGGGCCACGGTGGGTAGTAGCCCCCAGCTGAACGGGTAAGGGGCACCGACAGGACCTGGGAGACCGCCTACCGGGCACTGCGGACCGCCACCAACAGCTCACAGCCACCCCGAAACCCGTTGCCACCAAAAGGATTCATCCGTCACGAACACCGACAGAGCCCGCTAACGACCGCCGCAACGATCACACCGGCCCCGTAGACACCCGTTCAACACCAGCCACCTAGCCCGTTGTGCAGCAGGAACGTGACGAGCGCGATCACCAGCAGCAGGTCGGCCGCCAGGGCCAGAACCGCCAGCACCCGTGCTCGTGCGGTCGCCT
>JBBRZQ010000396.1:0-2157 GCA_038236535.1 Actinomycetales bacterium | reverse complement strand
CCAGCCGCGCACCATGCCGGCCGCGGCATACCCAGTTCAGCAGCGATCGCTCGGTGCCCGCGCCCGCCAGCCTTGGCCAGCAACGCGGCACCGACGGTCGGCATCGAGTCCGCGCGCCGCGGCACGAACTGTGCGGGCAGCAGCACGTGGGTGACACGACTGCCGCCACAGCGCACCCGCCGTGGCCGCACGGGGCGCCAGATCCCGCCGCGCTCGCGGACCTTGCGGGTCCGCCCGTAGCCCCACGGCTTGAACGAGCCAGCGCAGCCAACACAAGACAGCTGGTCGGCGGGGCGCGCTTCGTCGAGCACCAGGATCACGACCAGCGGCTCCTTGCACCACGACATCCTCGCCCGGCCACACCGACACCGGCAGGGGCTATTGGTGTTGTAGCTTGGCCGCTGTGTTGATCAACTGCAAATCGCCGACAACGTGGTGATGACCGGGCAGTGGACGCGTCCGCTGCCGATGCGCTCGACTGTCGCGCACCACCCGGCGACAACGTCACCATCACCCATCCTCACCATCACTGACGCGACAAGGCATGCAGGTCATCAGCTGGGGTGCCGTTCAACAGCGCGGCGTGCAGCGGCTTAGTGCCCGTTAGGTGAGCGAAGACGACGATGTTGGATCGGTAGCTGCCGGTGGTGTTGTCGAAGTTGCCGCCGCAGGTAATCAGGCGAAGGGCGGCGTCGTTGGTGGCGCCGTAGACGAGGTTGTTCGGGAATTGCGTCTTGGGGTAGCTGCGGACCGCGTTAACAGCAAAGACGGCGACGGTTCCGTTCGCGCGGGGGACGTAAATCTTGTCGCCGAGCCGAAGCGCACCGAGCCGGTAGAACACCGACGGTCCTTCGGCGGCGGAATCGACATGCCCTTCGATGACAGCGGGGCCGAGCTCGCCGGGCGTTCGGAGGCCGTCGTACCAGGCGGCCTGGTTGTAGTGCGGTCCCGGCTGCGGGACTTGCAGGGTTCCGTCCGGGTTGTTACCCAGGATCAGCAGGTTGGACTGGACGTTGATCGCCGGAATGGTGATCGTTTGGGGGATTGAGCGCGGCAACGTCGGTCCGACGATCGGTTCGGCGGCGACTCGTATCGGCGCCGAACCTGCAGAACTGGGGACGGAGCTAGGTGCGGGTTGAGGCGCAATGGAGCCAGCTGCGGCGGCGGCCGGCTGGGGTGCGTGTGACTGGTGCGTCGCGACCCAGCCCACAGCGCCGGCACCGAACACGGCGAGAGCGGCAGCGGTGAGCAGGGCGATCAATCCCCGTTTACCGCCTCGGCGAAACGAAGCCCGCACGATGATCACCTTCTCCTTGCGTCAGCACAGCTGGTTCGGTCTGCACCGGGCCGGGGGGCCGGCCCGGTGCAGACCGGAGAAACCGCGGGGGCTACCGGTTGGCAGTGACCCGGCGGCGGTAGCCCACAGCGCCGGCAGCGGCAGCGATGCTCACGCCACCGAGGGCTAGCAGGCCGCCGTCTTGCAGACCGGAGGTGGAACCGCCGCCGGTCGCGGGGGCGCCGATGGAGGCCACCAGAGTCCCGCAGAGTGCGGGGGAGGTCGCTGCCTGCGGCAACGACGGCACCAGTTCACTCTTTTGGGTGGTTGCCGCCTTGGGTGCGGTCGCCGGGTCGAGCCCGTGAACCACGACCACGCCGATGCCCTTTTGCAGGCTGGCCAGGGTGTTGGAGTCCAGCGTGACCGTGCGGTCGTAGGTGAAGCTGGCGCCACTCGGCGCAATCTTGACGTCGGTCCCGGAGGCGGGGGAGGTATCACCGGAGGTCGACAGTGTCGTCTGAATCCCCCCGTAGGACGGCGCGCCCTCGGTGGTGTTGATCAAACCGTCGTGGTTAGTGTCGGCCGCCGCGGTCGGGCAGACACCCATCGCTCCGCCATGGATGTGCTGCACGTGCGGGAAGGGGCCGCCCATGAAAGTCGCGGCAAGGCCTGACGCCTGCTCGTGAATTGTTGCGACGCTGCCGTTCAGGGTGAGCGTGACGGTGGCTGTTGCCGCGTTCTGTCCGTTCAGCGGTACCGGGGTCAGCTTGGCGGTGTAGGTCTGCGTCCCGCCCGTCTGAGCGAACGCGGGCGCTGCTGCCAGTAGCGGGAAACCCAGGAACGGGACCGCTAACGCAACGGCAAGAGTCTTTCTTTTCACT
>JBBRZQ010000395.1:0-2159 GCA_038236535.1 Actinomycetales bacterium | reverse complement strand
GCGGTTCACGAAGGGCTGGTAGTCCCGGCACGGCTCGCCCCTGAGACCTGGACATGGCGGCAGCCCAGTCGGAACGTTCACGCCCGGCACCACCGGCAGGATCAGGCTCGATGGCATGCGCTTGGAATGGGCGATCGAAACCGTCGCCTGCCCGTTCGGCTGCGTCTCGCTGAACGACCAGATCGGCTGGTCGCCGTTCGGGGCGGCGAGGGTCACGCGGATGCGCGAACCGGCACGGAATACGTGCCCCTCGTAGTAGAGCGGGATCGTGACCTTGACGAAGCGGTCGGGCGGCAGCGGCGCTACGTCCTTTTCTCTGAGGCTGAGGACGGGCTCGAGCAGCGTGCTCTTCCGACGGTCGAGCTTGCGCTCGTTGCCTCGCACCCAGCCGTTCTGCACGAAGGTCTCCTTGCCGTCGGGCCTGACCTCGGAGATCGTGGCCTGAAGATCGACGTTCGGACTGGAGGAGCGGACCCAGACCCGCAGGGCACCGGCGCCGACGACGGTCGTGTTGCCGCTCAGCGGGCTGGTCACGTAGGACAGCGCGCTCCCGGCGGGGTTCTGCACCCACTTGTAGGGCGGCGTCGCCGTCCACAGGCCACCCGAGCCCGCAGCCGTGTCTCCGGTGAAGTCGGTCAGCGGCCGGGCATGCGCGTCCCAGGTGAACGAGTTCGCTCCGGGGGCGGCGGGCGGCGTGTCGCCGAGCGCGCCACCGCCCGACAGGTGCCAGCTGCGGGCCGTGGTGCCCGGGATCGGGAAGCTCGGGAAGGACTGCTCGAAGCCTGGAACCGGGGCCCCGGCCTGCGGGCTGCCGGCGCCGTTGTCGAAGAGGACGCGGATCGGCTGCAGGTTCTCGAACGCCGCCAGGGCCCCCTGATAGGTCGGCTGCAGCTGGATCGGGTCGGGCGGCATCGTCACCCCGTTGATCCCCATCGCCTGCTGGTAGATCACCGGAGCCAGCACCTGAGTCGGCGCACAGTTGGTCATCGGCGCCTGCTGGGCCACGTAGAGCGTTAAGAAGTCGCACCAGCGATTGAAGGTCTCCGGGTCCAGCGAGTCGACGTGGGTGCCGTTGGTGAACGTGAACCACTTGCGCCGCGTGCCGGTGAAGTGCTCGGCCAGGTCCGGGCAGTGACCGCCGGTCTGCTCGTCGGTGAACTGGCAGGCCATGTAGGTCGGCACATTGATCTTGTGGACGAAGGTGATCGGCGCCAGCGGATCGGCGACCGCGGGGTCGTAGTGGTCGTTCTCGCGGATCTTGGTCAGCAGGTCGGCGGCCTCGCCGTGGAGGACCTGGTTGTCCTTGCACATCTGGTCGCCCTGCTGGATCCGCTTGTAGGCCCAGCCCTGCCCGGCGTCGGGGCCTGCAGGCTGGGCGTCGTGGACCCGCTCCTCGGCCCAGTTGACGGCGAATCCCGTGTTCAGGATGCCGCCGGGGTAGAGGGTCGTCTGCGTGTTGTCGAGCACCGAAAGCGGCGAGATCGCGGCCAGGCTCGGCGGATCGGTCTGCGCGGTGAACAGCTGGCTGATGCCGCCGTAGGAGATCCCCATCATCCCCACCTTGTGGTGAAGGACCCAGGGCTGGCGCGCGATCGTCTCGATCACGTCGTAGCCGTCGAGATTCTGAAGCGGCTCGAAGTAGTCGAACGCGCCGCCCGAGCAGCCGGTACCCCGCATGTTGACGTCGACCACCGTGAACCCCATCAGGTTGGCGAGGATCGCGATGCCGCTCTGCGGACCGGCCGGATCGGCGTATCCGTAGCCCGAGTACTCGATCAAGGTCGGGGTGGGGCGGGTCGGGTTCGGCGGGAGAATCGGCGGGAGCGGGACGGGGGAGGCATTCGTCACGTCCGACGGTGGATGCACGTCGATGGCCAGCTTGGTGCCGTCGCGGGTCGTCAGATACCCGTAGCCACTCGGCGGGATCTGCTGGTTGTAGATGTCGGTGCTCGGCGGCGCCGGCCGGGTTGAGAGCACGGTCAGCGGCCCAGACTCAGTACCTCCGCCTGCGGGACGAACGCGATATCCACCCCCCGGCTTAACGTCGCGAAACAGAAGGCCGCCCAGCGAGTCGGCTCGCTGGGTGGCAACCGTGCGGCCGTGGCGATTGAGCAGCGACATCTGCGCGCCCGGGCCGAGACCGGTCACGTAGACCTGCT
>JBBRZQ010000394.1:0-2175 GCA_038236535.1 Actinomycetales bacterium | reverse complement strand
TCGAGCTCGATGAAGCCGCCGGCGAGCTGGTCGTGACCGGGCGCAAGTGGTGGTCCAGCGGTGCCATGGCTCCGGAGTGCAAGGTGGCCGTGGTCATGGGCCTGAGCGCCCCGGAGGGGGCGCGACACCAGCGCCACTCGATGGTGGCCGTCCCGCTGGACTCGCCTGGGGTTCAGGTGCAGCGGTCCACCCACGTCCTGGGCTTCACCGACGGTCCGCACGGCGGTCACGCCGAGATCCTTTATGACGGCGTGCGGGTCCCGCGCGAAAACCTCCTGGGAGAGTGGAACCGTGGGTTCGCCATCGGTCAGGCCAGGCTGGGGCCTGGGCGAATCCACCACTGCATGCGGGCTATCGGGATGGCTGAGCGCGCCTACGACCTGATGTGCGTGCGGGTGCAGGAGCGGGTCGCATTCGGCAAGCCCCTGGCGGCGCAGGGAGTGGTGCAGGAGTGGATTGCAGAGAGCAGGATCCGGATCGAACAGGCCCGGCTGCTGGTCCTGAAGGCCGCCTGGCTGATGGACACGGTGGGCAACCGCGGCGCTGCCGTGGAGATATCAGCGATCAAGGTCGCCGTCCCGGAGATGGCCACCTGGGTCATCGACCGGGCCATGCAGGCCCACGGCGGCATGGGGGTCTGCCAGGACACACCCCTGCCTGAGCTCTACGCCCAGGCCCGGATGCTGCACCTGGCCGACGGACCTGACGAGGTCCACAAGATGGCACTGGCCCGCCGCGAGCTGAAGCGCTACTCACCAAGCTAGTGTGTCGCACCGTAAATTCGCGGGATAAGTTGTAGACTGTTGGCATGGCGAGAACTGGCCGACCCAAGACCGAGCTGACCCTGGCCGAGGATGAGCGCGCGCAGCTGGTGAGGTGGTCGCGCCGGGCCAAGTCCTCCCAGGCGTTGGCGCTGCGTTCTAAGATCGTGCTCGCCTGTGCGAAGGGCACGGACAGCAAAGACGTGGCAGCACAGCTGAACTGCGCCGAGGCGACGGTCGGGAAGTGGCGTCGCCGGTTTGTGGCTGAGCGCCTGGACGGGCTGGTGGACGAGCCCCGGCCGGGTCGTCCACCCTCGATCAGTGTCGAGCAGGTTGAGCAGGTCGTGGTCGCCACGTTGGAACAGGCACCGAAGAATGCCACCCACTGGTCGCGGGCGTCCATGGCCAAGCGGTCGGGATTGTCCAAGACGACGATCGGGCGGATCTGGAAGGCCTTCGAGCTCAAGCCGCACCGCGTCGATGGGTTCAAGCTGTCGACGGACCCCCTTTTCGTGGAGAAGGTCTACGACGTCGTCGGCCTCTACCTGGATCCGCCCGAAAGCGCGGTCGTCCTGTGTGTGGACGAGTTATGCGAAGCTTCGCATAACTCGTCTGATGTGAAGTCCTTGGTTATGTGAAGTTGTTGGTGTCGGTGCTGGTCAGGGGCTCGGCGGGGCCGGGCTTCTTCGCATAACTGACTGGTTCAGACGGTTACGCGGAGCCAGGCCAGCAGGTCCTGCCGAGCGGCGTGGTCGTAGCGGCTTGGGCCGAGGGTCTTGGCGGCGGCTGTTTCGATGGCGTGGCGTTTCATTTCCGGGTTGGCTTTGGCGTAGATCTCGGTGGTGACGACGGAGGCGTGCCCGAGGATGTCTCGGATGTAGATGAGGTTGACTCCGTTTTCCAGCAGGTGCATGGCCTTGGAGTGACGCATGGCGTGGGGGGAGACCTTCTCGGGCACGAGGTCGGGGCGTTCGGCGTGTGCGTCGTGGGCGCAGCAGGCGAGGATGTAGGCCGCGCCGGCGCGGCCGAGCCGTTGGCCGGCCCGGTTGGTGAACACCGGCCCGGAAGGGTCGTCGGGGAGGGTGTCGACGTGCTGGGCCAGGACCGTGGCTGCTTGCGGAGTCAGTGGCACGATCCGGGTCTTGCGGCCTTTGCCGGTCAGGGTGGCGCTGGCCGGTTTGTCCAGGTGCAGGTCCGCGATGGTCAGGTCGCAGGCTTCTTGGACCCTGGCTGCGGTGTCGTAGAGCGCCGTCAGGAGTGCCAGGTCGCGGTGCCCGCGACGTGCGGCGTGCTGCAGCAGCAGCGCGATCGCGTCCACGGGCAGGTAGCCGATGGCCGGTTGCGGGGCGTGGGCGCCCTTGACGGCCAGGACTTGCCGGGCTTGGGCGATCTGCTCCGGGGCTTGGGACTGGAC
>JBBRZQ010000393.1:0-2184 GCA_038236535.1 Actinomycetales bacterium | reverse complement strand
GACAATGCATTCGAACGGCCGGGTGAAGGACGCGAATCGGGTCGCGGGCGATTGGTGGTTCTGCTGCCGCGAGGAGCGGCAGCGCGAGACGCGGTTCCTGACGGTGCGCTGGGTGGGGCCGGATGGGCCTACGAGGCAGCGGATGCGGGGGCGCGCAAACCGGCAGCCGACAGTTATGGCGGAGGAGGGAGATGGCTTGCCGTCCCGGTATGCACCGCGTCACGATCCACGATTCGACAAGCCTCGGGAGCCTCTGTGCCACGGTACCCCGGCTGGTCCAGGTCACTCGGACGCGAAGTATCAGCAGCCTGCGGCCGCCGATACGGGGCTGCACTCGCACTGTTGTCTGGGGCGCGCCTGAGTGCATTTCCGCGTTCCGTTCCCAGGCCAGATCTGCAACGATTCGACAAGCCGAAGGACCTCAGGAGGTGCGGCATGCGTCTAGTGTTCGCGGCTGTGGCCTTCGCCGTTGTAGCCAGCCAGGTCGTGAGTCTGGCCAGCGGGGTGGACCAGGGCGGGGCCGGGGCTGCTCCGACCTTCGTTCGGACAGAGTGGCGTCCAGCAGAGTGGTGTACGGGTCCCGGTGAGCGTGTCGCGGTGACGACAGCGACGGTCATCGGGTGATCCTTCGAGTGATCTTCCACAACCGACTCGAAGAAGGACACCGCGATGACCGTCCGTTCCAGTATCGACCCTGCCCGCCTGCTCGAGGAACAGCTCGCCCAGGCGTCCCCCGATCTGCTGCGTGAGCTGCTGCAGGTCTTCGTGAACACGTTGATGTCGGCGCAGGCCGACATGGTCTGCGGCGCCGAGTACGGCACCGTGTCGGCTGATCGGGTCAACCAGCGCAACGGATACCGGCACCGCGACCTTGACACCCGCACCGGCACTCTCGATCTGGCTATCCCCAAGCTGCGGGAGGGGACCTACTTCCCGGACTGGCTGCTCGAGCGCCGCAAGCGCGCCGAGCGGGCACTGACCTCGGTGATCGCGACCTGCTACGTGCTCGGGGTCTCGACCCGGCGGATGGACAAGCTGGTCCAGTCGTTGGGTATCACCGGGCTGTCGAAGTCGCAGGTCTCGGTGATGGCCCGCGACCTCGACGCCCACGTCGAGGAGTTCCGCACCCGCACCCTGACCGCCGCGGGGCCGTTCACGTTCGTGGCCGCGGACGCCCTGGTCCTCAAGGTCCGCGAGGGCGGCCGCGTGGTCAACGTGCACGCACTGGTCGCGACCGGGGTCAACACCGACGGGCACCGGGAGATCCTCGGCCTGCAGGTCACCACCAGCGAAGACGGCGCCGGCTGGCTGGCGTTCTTCCGCGACCTCACCGCTCGCGGCCTGTCCGGGGTCAAGCTCGTCACCTCCGACGCCCACGCCGGGCTGACCGGCGCGATCGCGGCGACCCTGCCCGGGGCGTCCTGGCAACGCTGCCGCACCCACTACGCAGCGAACCTGATGTCGGTCACCCCGAAGGCGTCCTGGGGGTGGGTCAAGGCATTGCTGCACTCGGTCTATGACCAGCCCGACGCCGCCTCGGTGCACGCCCAGTTCGACCGCGTCGTCGACGCCCTCGCGACCAAGCTCCCCGAGGTCGCCGAGCACCTCGAGAACGCCCGCGGCGACATCCTCGCGTTCACGGCGTTCCCCAAAGAAGTCTGGCGCCAGGTCTGGTCGAACAACCCCAACGAGCGCCTCAACCGCGAGATCCGCCGCCGCACCGACGTCGTCGGGATCTTCCCCGACCGCACCTCGATCATCCGCCTCGTCGGTGCCGTCCTCGCCGAACAGCACGACGACTGGGCCGAAGGCCGCCGCTACCTCGGCCTCGACGTCCTTGCCCGATCACAGCTGTCAAACACCACGACCCTGGAGGTGACCGACGACCTGACCCTGCAAGCCCTCACGGCCTGACCCCAGGCGAAGGATCAGAACCCGTACACCACCTCAAAGGACTTGACCCCAAATCGCTCCCCGTCCAGTCCTACGAGGTCGCGGTCGGCGACTTCACAGGTGAGGTGCGACTCAATCCGTACGTGCTGCCGCCGCGTGACAAGTTCTCATCCGCGAGCGAGTTCGAGCGTCTGTCTGGCCCCCTGAAGTGGAACCGTCAGCAGGGTATCTATGCCTACCGCGCCGATCGGTTGGTCCAATGGGGCGGCTGGAACGGAATGCGCGGGATCG
>JBBRZQ010000392.1:0-2187 GCA_038236535.1 Actinomycetales bacterium | reverse complement strand
TGGGGCTCCTTGCGGCGCAGGCGTGGTGGGGGTGGCGACGCCATGGCTACGACCCGCCCCCTGACCCTGTCGTAGACCTCGTCGTCTCTCCAACGAGCGGGGCGGCGCCCGGGACGGCGTACCGTCTGGTCGCCCTGGGCGACTCCGCGATGAGCGGGGTCGGTGCCGACGACCTGGACGGGGTCCTGTCCGTTCAGGTGGCCCAACGCCTCGCCGACGCCTTGGGACGGTCGGTCCACGTGACCAGCCACGCCCGCGCCGGGGCCCGGACCGGTGATGTGCTGGCCGAGCAGGTGCCCAAGATGTCACCTCCTGACGGCATCGTCATGCTGGTCGGGACCAACGACATCGTGCACCTGACGGGGTTGTGGGCGCTTCGCCGCGATACCGCCGCGCTGCTGGACACACTCACCGGTACCGGCAACCCGGTGGTGATGTCGAACCTTCCCGAGTTCCGCGCCATGCGGGCAATACCCCGGCCCCTGCGCGACGGTCTGTGCGGCTATGCACGCACCGTCAACGCCATACAGCGCAAGGAGGCTGATATCCGGCCGATGGTCACCCTCGTCGACGTCCGCACCCAGGCCGGGCCAACGTTCCGGCGCCAACCGGCGATGCTGAGCGCTGACTCGTTCCACCCATCCAGTCGCGGATACGCGCTCATCGCCGACAGCCTGGCCCCCGCCCTGGCCGCCCAGAGCCGGGTCCAGGCGTCTGCGGGCGATGGTCGCGACCCGTCGCCGCCGCTGCAGGTCAGCCACCCTGCGCCCACTCCTACACCGGTCCCGTCCCGCAGCCGGCTAACCCTCCGCTAACCCCTCGTGCCCGAGCCCAGCCAACTCTCGACCCAACCCCGGGTGCACCTCGCCATGGGACCCCGAACAGCCTCGCCGACGCAACGGGCAGGTCTGCCGGATAAGGCAGGAACACTCGACTCCGCGCACCCTTCGGCTCAGTCATACCCAGGCCTACCTGTGACTGGCTGGCACCCGAACGCCGACGACCGCGTCATCAACACGCTCAGCGCGCTGGCGCCGGTGCTGAGATGAACGGCTGGTCAGAGGTCGTCACCGTGTCGTCAAGTGATGGAGCACGCCGTCTACTGGTGCTGTGCGTGGTAGGTGACGCAGAAGCGGAGACTGGTCCGCTGGCAGCGAGCGGGCACTCGTGGTGGACCCCCGACGTCTCTGCGGCAACATGGCTGGATATCGATCCGAAGAAGGACAACTGCCGGAACTGCCAGCGAAGCCATTCTCGTCGCGGCTCACCTCGGGGTAGACCGTCGCGGCTCACCTCAGGGTTGGTGCCCTCAGGGTAAAACTTGGCCACCTTCCCGGAGCCGCCGTGCCCGGGCCCGGTCACACACATCGCTATTCGGGGCACGCTTGACGATGATCCGGTTGAGGTGGTCATAGATTCAGGTTCAACCCCGGCGTCGTGCCCAGTGGCCCAAACCCGGGGTTTGACCTAGGTTAGGCGCTGCGGTTCGCGCAGCAACCGGTCGTCCAGCCGATATCTGGCCCGCGCACAGGTAGCTGGTTGGCCGCCAGTGGGCGTCCAGCCTGCCTGGTACTTCCCCCGGCAGCGGGCGCGTCTCGTCTGTGCCGACAGTGCCGGTTGGCGAGGGCACGTCACGGGTGGTCAAGGCATCTCCAGAAGGATTGGTGTTTGGAGATCCAGGTCGTCGATGACGGGTCGTCGTCACTGGGTGGGTTCAATGCGTTTCCTCCGCCACGGTGTCCTCGGGCAGGGACTCCGCGCGCCGAACGCCCGGCAGCCCGGAGTCGGGAATGGGCTGCTTGGTGAGCGCCAACCACCTGTCGTAGTAGCATCTGACGGTGCTCAACGGCGTCATGCTCTTGTGGTGGGTCCTTACGGTGCCGTCGTTCCTGTTCGTGGCCATTGACATCTGGCGGACGCCGGCGGCGACGGTCCTGAAGTGGGCCTTCGTCATCCTCACCGTCTTCACCGGCCCGCTCGGGGCGTTCTTCTACGTGCTCGGCTGCCGGGAGCCGCTCAGCGGGACCCATGAGGAGTACGTATCGGTCCGGTGGCGCCAGGTGCTGGGGTCGACGATGCACTGCGCCGCGGGCGACGGGATCGGGATCATCGTCGGCGCGGCCATCGGCGCGGGGTTGGCCATGTCTTTCTGGCCCGACTTCCTTCTCGAATACGTGTTGGGCTTCG
>JBBRZQ010000391.1:0-2189 GCA_038236535.1 Actinomycetales bacterium | reverse complement strand
GCTGCTGTCGTCCGCGATGGGTGTGGTCGCGGGCTGGGCGGTCAGACAGTCGGCGGAGTGGTCGGAGGCGTAGAGCTCAGTCACTCCCCGGCGCAGCCTCTGCAGGCGAGGCGACTGGGTGGTCACGATCATCTCGGGGTCACAGGGAGTCGTGCACGATGCCGGGGTGCCCTTACGGCCCTCGATCTCGACCAGGCAGAGCCGGCAGGAGCCGAACGGTTCGAGCGAGTCGGTGGCGCACAGCCTGGGGATCTCGATGCCGGCCAGCCCGGCAGCGCGCATCACGGACGTCCCGGCCGGAACGCTCACCGTGGCGCCGTCGATCACCAGTCGTACCCAGGCCGGACCCGGGCGGGCGGGCGTGCCGTAGTCGGGCTCGGGTTTCAGCGTCATGGCCGTGCACCTTCTGCTCGGGCTGGCCGGTCTGCAGGGTCTGCAGGGTCTGCAGGGTCTGCAGGGTCTGCAGCGTCTCGGTCAGCAGCGTCTCGCCGGGCGGCCGGCTGGTCGAACGAGTCGGGGAAGTAGCGGAGCACACTGCGGACCGGCATCGGGGTGAGCCCGCCCATCGCGCACAGGGAGCCCTCCGCCATCACCTCACACAGATCCTCCAGCAGCACGACGTTGGCCGCCGCGTCCTGGCCGGCGATGATCCGGTCGATCACCTCGACCCCCCGGACGGCGCCGACCCGGCACGGGGTGCACTTGCCGCAGGACTCGGCCGCGCAGAACTCCATCGCGAAACGGGCCTGGGCGGCCAGGTCGACGGTGTCGTCGAAGACCACGATCCCGCCGTGACCGACCATCGCCCCCGCCTGGGCGAACGCCTCGTAGTCCAGCGGCAGGTCGAAGCGGGACGGCGGCAGGTAGGCCCCGAGCGGGCCGCCGACCTGGACCGCCCGGACCGGGCGGCCGGAGGAGGTGCCCCCGCCATACTGCTCGATCATCTGTCCCAGGGTGATCCCGAAGGCGGTCTCCACGATCCCGCCGCGGGCCACGTTCCCGGCGAGCTGGAAGACCTGGGTGCCGCGTGAGCGGCCGACGCCGAAGTCTCGGTAGAAGCCGGCGCCGCGCGCCAGGACCACCAGGACACTGGCCAGTGACAGCACGTTGTTGACGACCGTCGGCTTGCCGAACAGCCCCTCGATGGCCGGCAGCGGAGGCTTGGCCCGGACCATGCCGCGCCTGCCCTCCAGGCTCTCCAGCATCGCGGTCTCCTCGCCGCAGATGTAGGCGCCGGCGCCAACCCGGACCTCCAGGTCGAAGCTGTGCTCGCTGCCCAGGATCCGCGGGCCGAGCCAGCCCGTCCGGTAGGCCGTCTCGACGGCGGCCCGCATCGTGGCGACCGCGTCGGGATACTCCGAGCGGACGTAGATGAAGCCCTCGTGGGCACCGGTGGCCATCCCGGCGATGACCATCCCCTCGATCAGCATGAAGGGGTCGCCCTCCATCAGCATCCGGTCCGCGAAGGTCCCGCTGTCGCCCTCGTCCGCGTTGCAGGTGACGAACTTGGGCGAGGCCGGTGCGTCCAGGACCGTGCGCCACTTCACCCCGACCGGGAACCCGGCGCCGCCGCGGCCGCGAAGACCGGACTCGGTGACCTCGTCGCAGATCTGCACCGGCGTCATCGCCAGGGCTCGGCGCAACGCCACCAGGCCGCCGTGCGCCTGATAGTCCTGAAGGGACAACGGGTCGATGATGCCGACCCGGCTGAAAGTGAGGCGGTCCTGCAGGGCGAGCCAGGGAATCTGGTCGGTGCGGCCGTGGCCCAGCTCATGCGGGTCTCCGTCCAGGAACCCGGCGGCGAACAGGCTCGCCACGTCGTCCGGGGTCACCGGGCCATAGGCCACCCGGCCGCGGGCGCTCTCCACCTCGACGAACGGCTCCAGCCACATCATCCCGCGGGAGCCGTTCCGGACCACCTCGACGGCAGCGCCCAGGCGGATCGCCCGCAGCTCGATCGCGGCCGCGACCTCGTCGGCGCCGACGGAGCGGGCTGAGGAGTCCCGGGGAACGTAGACCGTTGTCATGCGGACTCTCCGCCCGGTGCCAGGTTGCCCGGTGCCAGGTTGCCCGGTGCCAGGTTGCCCGGTGCCAGGTTGCCCGGTGCCAGGTTGCCCGGTGCCAGGTTGCCCGGTGCCAGGTTGCCCGGTGCCAGGTTGCCCGGTGCCAGGTTGCCCGGTGCCAGGCTG
>JBBRZQ010000390.1:0-2198 GCA_038236535.1 Actinomycetales bacterium | reverse complement strand
GTTGAACCGCTCATGCAGATAGGGCCTGAACGCATCGAGCAGACTCTCGCGGGATCGTGCCTTGGCGAGCAGGTCCTCGACGTGTTCGGCGCGGACGAAGCGGCGTGCGGTGCGCCGGTCCAGCCCGAGCTCGCGGCCGATCGCGGTGATCGAGCGGCCACGTTGACGCAGCGCCTGCACCGCGGCGTACCGCTCACGAGTGCGCACCATCAGAGTTCCCTCGGCGACCGCTGGATCAGCTGGCGAGGCTGGCTGATCCGGCCATCGCCTTGTCCGGCATCGCCTTGTCCGGCATCACCTTGTCCGGTGGTGGCTGTTCGGTGGGCTTGGGCAGGTCCGGTTGCAGCTCGCCTCGGTGCGCGGCCACAGTCTTGTCGACCGCCTCACACAGGTTGTGCCACAGGTGCCAGCGGTCGGCGACCTGCACCGCGTCCGGGGCTGCGATGCGGGCCCCTTCGGCATAGGCACCGGCCCGGTCACGGCACACGATCTGAATACCGGGATGCTGCTTGAGCCAGTCCGCGACCGTGTCCGCGGTGCGATCGGGCAGCACGTCCAGCGGGGCCGGTGGGGGTGTCAGATGGTCTGTGTAAGCGGTGGGTCTGATGTTGAAGGAGTTCGCTATGACCGTGGCCGATGACCACACAAATATCGCCCGGGACGGCCGGGGTATCCCTAGGAGTGAGCTGGATCCGGAGGCTCGGCGGCTGCGTCGGGAGTTGTTCTCCGACGACCTGGTCGACGAGCTGCTGGCCCGGGCTGGGGAGCGGGGCGTGGCCCTGACGGGCAAGGGCGGTTTCCTGCCCGAGATGATTAAGTCCGTCCTCGAGCGGGGGATGGACGCCGAGCTGACCTCGCATCTGGGGTACGACCGGGGTGACCGGTCCGGTCACGGCTCGGGGAACTCCCGTAACGGCACGACCCCGAAGACGGTCGGGACCGAGGTCGGCGACATCACCTTGGACCAGCCGCGGGACCGGGCCTCGTCGTTCGGGTCGGCGTTGGTCCCCAAAGGGGCTCGGCGCCTCGGCGGCCTGGAGGACATGATCATCAGCCTCTACGCGGGCGGGATGACGGTCCGCGACATCCAGCACCACCTCGCCGCCACGTTGGGGACCGAACTGTCCCACGAGACGATCTCGAACGTCACCGAGGCCGTCGCGGACGAGGTCGCCGAATGGCAGTCCCGACCGTTGGAGGCGTTCTATCCGGTGATCTACCTCGACGCCCTCGTGGTCAAGATCCGCGACGGCGCCCACGTGGCCAACAGGGCCGCGCACATCGCGGTCGGGGTCGACATGGACGGCGTGAAAACCGTTCTGGGGATTTGGATCCAGGCCGCTGAGGGCGCGAAGTTCTGGGCGTCGGTGTGCGCCCAGCTCGCCAACCGCGGAGTCCGCGACGTGCTGATCGTCTGCTGCGACGGGCTGACCGGGTTCCCCGAAGCCATCGAGGCCACCTGGCCCCACACGATGGTCCAAACCTGCGTCGTGCACCTGATCCGGGCCTCGATGCGGTTCGTCGCCTACGGCGACCGCAAGGCCGTCGCCGCGATGCTGCGCCCGATCTACACCGCCCCCGATGAGGACGCCGCGCTGATGGCATTCACCGCGTTCGCGGACTCGACCTGGGGCAAGAAGTACCCCGCCGCGGTCGCGACCTGGGAGAACGCGTGGGACCGGTTCACCCCGTTCCTGGCCTTCGGGCCCGCCCTGCGGAAAGTCATCTACACCACCAACAGCATCGAGTCGCTGAACTACCAGCTGCGCAAAATCATCAAGAACCGCGGCCACTTCCCCTCCGACGCCGCCGCGATCAAACTGCTCTGGCTCGCGATCCGCACCATCGAAGACAAACGCGCCCGAGAACGCGCCAAGGAAGCCGGCACACCCAAGGGCCAACCCCGCAAAGCACCCGGACGCCTCGTCGAAGGCGCCACCATCCAAGGCTGGAAAACCGCCTTGTCCGAGCTCGCCCTGATCTACCCCGACCGAATCAACGCCCACCTCTAAACCCACTGTGACCCAGATCACTTACACAGCTAACTTGACAAGCTCCGCCCCGGGGACGTCACCTTGATCTACCGGACCCACTCCGAGAAGGACCAGCTGATGGTCGAGGAGCTGACCGGTCTGGCCAAGAGCCGTGGAGCCAGGTTCTTCGTGGTGAGCGGCCCGCGGGCGACGGGGCGGGCCAGC
>JBBRZQ010000389.1:0-2199 GCA_038236535.1 Actinomycetales bacterium | reverse complement strand
TGGCCGGGCTGGTCGCCGCCGCTGAGCTCGCGGACGCCGGCAGGCGGGTGGTCATCCTCGACCAGGAGCCGCCGGTGTCGCTGGGCGGGCAGGCGTTCTGGTCCCTGGGTGGCCTGTTCATGGTCGACACCCCCGAACAGCGGCTGATGGGGGTGCGCGACTCGCTCGACCTGGCCTTGCAGGACTGGTTCGGCAGCGCCCAGTTCGACCGGCCGCAGGACTTCTGGCCACGCGAGTGGGCCACGGCCTACGTGCACTTCGCCGCCGGGGAGGAGCGGTCCTGGCTGCGGCAGATGGGTCACCGGCTGTTCCCGGTGGTCGGCTGGGCCGAGCGCGGTGACGGCCGGGCCGAGGGGCATGGCAACTCGGTCCCCCGTTTCCACGTCACCTGGGGCACCGGCCCCGGAATTGTCGCGCCGTTCGAGCGGCGGGTTCGCAAGCAGGTGGCGGCCGGGCTCATCGAGCTCAGGTTCCGCCACCGCGTCGACGCCCTGGTCACCCGGGACGGGGCGGTGACCGGAGTCACCGGAAGGATCCTCGAGCCGAGCGGTATCGGACGTGGCCAGCCCAGCTCGCGGGTCGAGATCGCCGACTTCGAGCTCACCGCTCAGGCCGTGATCGTGACCTCTGGTGGTATCGGCGGTAACCACGACCTGGTCCGCAAGGCCTGGCCGGCCCGGCTGGGGCAGCCGCCGAGCCGGATGGTCGCCGGCGTGCCGGCCCATGTGGACGGGCGGATGCTGGGGATCGCGGCGGCCAGCGGAGGCAACGTGATCAACTCGGACCGGATGTGGCACTACACCGAGGGCCTGCGCAACTGGGACCCGATCTGGGCCAACCACGGCATCCGGATCCTGCCCGGCCCGTCGTCACTGTGGCTGGACGCCGAGGGCAACCGGCTTCCGGCGCCCTGCTTCCCGGGCTTCGACACGCTCGGCACCCTGCGGCACCTGATGAGCACCGGCTACGACTACTCATGGTTCGTGCTCACCCAGAAGATCATCGAGAAGGAGTTCGCGCTGTCGGGGTCCGAGCAGAACCCCGACCTGACCGGCAAGGACGTGAGGCTGCTTCTGCAACGCCTCCGGTCAGGGGCCCCCGGGCCGGTGGAGGCGTTCAAGCGGCACGGTGAGGACTTCGTCGTCGCCGACAACCTCCGCGACCTGGCCGCCGGGATGAACCGGCTCACCAGCGAGCCTCTCATCGAGGCCGGCCCTCTGGCCCGGGTGGTCGCCGCCCGCGACCGGGAGATGAACAACCCGTTCACCAAGGACGCCCAGGTCACCGCAATTCGCGGCGCCCGCAGGTATCGGGGCGACCGGCTCCTGCGGACCGCGACCCCGCACAAGCTGCTCGACCCCAGGGCCGGTCCGCTGATCGCCGTACGCCTCAACATCCTCACCCGTAAGACGCTCGGCGGCCTGGAGACCGACCTGCACGCTCGTGTCCTGACCAGTGGCGGCACACCAGTGCCCGGCCTGTACGCCGCCGGCGAGGTCAGCGGGTTCGGTGGCGGCGGCATGCACGGCTACAACGCCCTGGAAGGCACCTTCCTCGGCGGTTGCCTGTTCTCGGGACGCACCGCGGGCCGCTCAGCCGCCGGCAGCATCGGCTGAAGGTCAGACACGAAGGGCGGCTCCCCCGTCTCCGGGGAAACCGCCCTCTGCGTGTTGCTACCTGCTGAGCTGACCAGCGGCGTGGGCTAGAAGCCCATGCCACCCATCTCGTCGCCGCCCGGGGCTGCCGGAGCAGCCTTTTCGGGCTTGTCGGCGATGACAACCTCGGTCGTCAGGAACAGCGCGGCAATCGACGCGGCGTTCTGAAGGGCCGAGCGGGTGACCTTGGCCGGGTCGATGATGCCCTCGGCGATGAGGTCGACGTACTCGCCGTTGGCCGCGTTCAGGCCCCAGCCGGACGGCAGGTTGCGGACCTTCTCAGCCACGACCCCACCCTCCATGCCGCTGTTGATGGCGATCTGCTTGAGCGGAGCCTCGGAAGCGACCCGGACGATGTTCGCGCCCGTGGCCTCGTCACCCTCAAGGACGAGCTTCATGAACGCAGCATCTGTTGCCTGCACGAGAGCCACGCCGCCACCGGCGACGATGCCCTCTTCGACAGCAGCCTTCGCATTGCGGACTGCGTCCTCGATGCGGTGCTTGCGCTCCTTGAGCTCGACCTCGGTGGCCGCGCCTGCCTTGA
>JBBRZQ010000388.1:0-2202 GCA_038236535.1 Actinomycetales bacterium | reverse complement strand
TCTCGGAGGGGCAGCGGCTGGCGCTGGCGCTGGCGATCGTGCTGGCCGGAAAGCCGCCGCTGGTGCTGCTCGACGAGCCCACCCGCGGGCTTGACTACGGCGCCAAGACCCGGCTGGTCGGCTCACTGCGCTCGCTGGCCGCCGAAGGACATGGCGTTCTGGTGGCCACGCACGACGTCGAGCTGGTGGCCGAGCTGGCCGACCGGGTCATGGTCATCGCCGACGGCGAGCTGGTCACCGACGGACCCGCCGCTGCCGTGCTTGCCGGATCCCCTGCCTTCGCGCCCCAGGTGGCGAAGGTGATGCACCCGCAGCCGTGGCTGACCGTCGCGGATGTGGCGGCCGCGCTGGAGGCCTCATGACGGTCCCGCCCCCACTGCAGACCCAGCCATCCCGGCACTCCCAGCCGCCTCTGCAGCGACAGCAGGCTCCGGACAGCCGACACGTGGTGGCCCGGGGCGAGCCGGTCCTTGCTGTCAGATGGCGGGCGGCCGCCACCCTGGCTGCGACCACGCTGGTCGGCCTGGCTGCCTTCCTGTGGCCCTTCCTGGCCCAGCCGGGCTCGGGCCTGGCGCACAGCTCGGACGCGCCGTGGCTGTTTGTCCTGCTCATCGCCCTGCTCACCGCCCTGGTCCTGGCTGAGCTGTCCACCGGCGGCCTGGATGCCAAGACCGTCGCCGTGCTCGGCGTTCTGGCCGCTGCCGGCGGGGCGCTGCGGGTGCTTGATCCCGGGACTGCCGGGCTGGAGCCGATGTTCTTCCTGGTCGTCGTGGCCGGACGGGTGCTGGGGCGCGGCATGGGTTTCGTGCTCGGCGCACTGGCGGTGCTCGTCGGAGCGTTCCTGACGGGCGGTATCGGCCCGTGGGCGCCGTTCCAGATGATCGCCGCCGGCTGGGTGGGTTTCGGCGCGGGCTGCCTGCCGAGGGCGAGCGGCCGCACGGAGCGGGTGATCCTGGCCTGCTACGGCCTGGTCGCGGGCCTGCTGTTCGGGGTCGTCATGAACCTCTGGTTCTGGCCGTTCCTCACCTCCGGGGTGCCCGCCGCCATGGCCTTCGTCCCCGGCGACCCGGTGGCCGCCAACCTCTCGCACTACGCAGCCTTCTACCTGACCACCAGCCTGGCCTGGGACCTCCCGCGCGGGGTGCTGACCGCGGTCCTGATGATGGTCGCCGGGCGGCCTGTGCTGGCCAGCCTGCGACGTGGCACCCGTCGGGCGGCGTTCGGGGTCACCGGTCAGTTCGCGACAGCTGACCCGGCCGCATCCCGGGCAAGTGATGAATCTCTCATCAACAAGTTGCCCTGAGACGGCGTGTTGTACGAAGTCCCGTGGTGTGAGGCAGCCGCCGGGTCCCAGACGCTCGGCAGGCCAACGCTGGCAGGGACACGTTGGGCCGACCCGGTTGGTGCTCCGGGCGCCGGTTGCGCGAGAATACCGGATGTGGTGTGCAACCGGGCGCCCCACTGATGACAGGAGCGCTGATGTCGGCGAGGTATGACATGGAGGCCGCGACACCTAACGTGGGTCAACTGCGCGAACGCGTGGAGTTGAGCCGGATAGATCCCGTGGACCTGGTGACGGCGCAACTCTTCTCTCCCGTAGGCCTCTGCTCCATCGGTGAGGTGGCCTGAGTGGCTACCGATACCTCGGTGGGAGTCAACTCCCCAGGGCGGGCGCCGATCTCCAAGCCCCACCTGCGAACTGACAACTGGCGGAAGTCGCCCATCCTGACCTTCATCGGTCTGTCGGCCTTCGTGCTGTACGCCACGATCCGTGTGGTCACCCAGAGCGCCTACTTCGCTGAGGGTGCCAGCTACTCCTATCTCACACCCTTCGCCTCACCGTGCGTGAGCGCGAACTGCGTCAAGGGATCCAGCCACTTCGGCCAGTGGTTCGGCGAGTTCCCGGCCATGGTTCCGCTGGCGATCGTCACCCTGACGTTCATCCTCTTGTTCCGGCTGACCTGCTACTACTACCGCAAGGCCTACTACCGCGCGTTCTGGATGTCGCCAGCCGCCTGCGCAGTGCCCGAGCCGCGCGGCAAGTACACCGGAGAGACACGCTTCCCGCTGATCATGCAGAACGCGCACCGCTACTTCTGGATGGCAACTGTCCTGGTCTCACTGATCAACACGTACGACGCCTTGAAGTCCTTCCATGGCACGTCGGGCTTCGGCCTGGGCCTGGGCAACATCATCATCGTC
>JBBRZQ010000387.1:0-2204 GCA_038236535.1 Actinomycetales bacterium | reverse complement strand
CGGCCAAGCCGGGCCCCAAGGGCCCCTCCGTGCGCGATGACCTGGCCGCCGACATCCGCGCCCGCCGCGCGGGCGGGGCGACGCTGCGAGCGATCGCCGAGCAGGTCGGGGTCTCCACCGACACCGTCCGCCGGGCCCTACCACCACCCGAACCCGAACCCGATCCCGAACCGGCGGCCGAGGCGACGCCGCTGCAGCCCGACGCCGACGCCGATGCCACCGTCGAGGACGTCGACGACGCTGATGTCGTCGGTTTGCCGGTGTTGCCGGAGCCGGCGGACCGTGCGGGTGAGCGGGCCGCGGCCCGGTGGGGGCTGCTGGAGGCCGCGGACCCGGTGTTCGCCCCCGCCGGGCGGGTGCCGTTGGTGGGGCCGCTGCTGGCGATGCCCGCCCTGGAGGCCACCGGGTTGTTGTCGTGGGAACCCGCCCACCCGGAGCGCCATCCGGGACACTGCCATGCCGAAGCCACGGAAAACGCTGACGGTCAACAAAATCGACGCAAGATCGACCGGAAGAGCGGAATCCGAGACCCCTGCTCGCGGATCTGGGTCTGAGCACGGGAGCAGTGCGTCTGGTTCGTCCAGCGCGGCTGGGTGCTCTTGGGTTTGTTCCTTTTCTGTTCCCTGGCTTCAGGTCCGGTTCGGAGGGATCGACGGGTACTCATGGTCACGGGGATCGGGGGGCCTTGACCCACGCCGCGGACCGGCCCCGACCCTCTGGCATCACCTTGCCCTCGTTCTTCAACTGCTCGAGTGTCAGCCGGATTGTCGGGTCGCTGACCCCGGGAAGGGCGACCCGCACGTCGGCGATCCTAAAGATCCGCGGCGCGTGCTCGAGCACATACTCACGGACACGGTCTTGCTTCGTCCCCGTCGACCTCTCGGACGCGGCCCGCTGCTCGAACCTCTGGTAGCCGCTGGCCAGGACCTCGGTGAAGTACGCCAGCCAGGGCAACGGGTCGTTGGTCTGCTCATGCCAGCCGTGGGTGGAGGCCAGGAGAGCCGCGTAGTACCCGTTCGCCGACTCGGCGATGAGCTGCTCGAGGGAGACGTACCTGCCGATCGTGTATCCGGCGTCATCGAGCAAGGCGTTCGTGAGCGCCCGAACAACACGACCGTTCCCGTCCGCAAAC
Organism: Actinomycetales bacterium; assembly: GCA_038236535.1. Lineage (GTDB taxonomy): Bacteria > Actinomycetota > Actinomycetes > Actinomycetales > Dermatophilaceae > UBA4719. Next base: position 1,072 of record JBBRZQ010000387.1, on the reverse strand, counting down.
GGGTGGATGGTCAACAGGTCCAGCGCGAACAAGCCGACCAACAGCACCGGGTGGTGCCGGCCTTGGGTCAGCGCGTCCTTGTACCGATCGATGAGCTCAACGGTGAAGTACTCGGTGCTGGCTGCCGAGACGGGGACGAACCTGACCTCAACCGACCCGTCCGGTGATCGGTCGACCACCAGGTTGTCGCTGTCCTTGAACCGGCCGCCGTCCGCCTTCGTCTGTTCGAACAGGTTCCGGTGTAGGTGCAGCAAGAGGCCGATGTTCAGCGGCCGCCAGTCCTGGCCGAATAGGTAGTCCAAGGCTGCGCGGTAGCCGGCGAGCTCCCGCTCGCTTCGGGTCCGCAGTGTTGTCACCTTGCCCGCGATGATCGCGGCCGCGCGTGCTTGGTCTTCCACCACCACACCCTCAAGCGCTGACGACGCGGTAATGCTCGCGATCCGGGCCCGGTTCGCCAGTTCGGTGAGCAGGGCAGGCAACTGGTTGCGGAACAGCTCATGTCGGCCGCGGCCGATGTCGACGTTGGCAAGCTGCATGACGACGGGGCCGGGCACGAACCCCAGACACCGGTCGAGATCCACAAACGACAGCAACGGAACCCCTTTAGAAACCAATAAACACGCTAGCCGATGATCATTTTATGTAGATTAAGGGTTCTGTTGGGTAGTTTGCCAGCGCAACGAGCCATCTGACTGCCCGCCGCCGTCACAGGGTTACCCCAAGACTTCGGACGGCACTGCCTCCTGGCGGGCGGGCGTTCCGACCAGGCGGCCTCTTCGTTGCGGAGGGGGGATCAGAATGCCCTGAGGGTCCCTGCCGTGCCCGTGGGGTCTGCTGTGCCGTGCGGGAGGCCGGGTGTTCTTCTGCCTGCCGAACTCGGCCCCGGCTTTCCCTGGGGTTCCCTCGTGTTCCTTCTCTGTTCCTTCGGGCGTCTGCTGGGGGGCTGGAGTGAGACGCAGCCCACCGAGGCGCGGCATTCGTGCAGGTCAGAGACCTGCCGAACGGTTCGGGGTGACTGGTCGGGGTGACTAGATTTGAACCTGCGGCCTCTTCGTCTCGAACCTGGAGCAGG
>JBBRZQ010000386.1:0-2211 GCA_038236535.1 Actinomycetales bacterium | reverse complement strand
GGCGGAAGTGCTTCACGCCATCCACGAACGGATCGTGGTCACAGGGAGGACGATCGTGTCGATCAGGCTGACGCCGTCGGCGTACGCGCACGGGCTGGCGGTCTCGCTGCCGGACAAGGTTGCTGTGGCGCGCCCGACAGGATTCGAACCTGCGACCTTCGGCTCCGGAGGCCGACGCTCTATCCGCTGAGCTACAGGCGCGCGGCCTCCGATGATAGCGGTCGAGCGGGGATAGAGCTTCGGCTTATGGTTCGAAGGCCGATGGGGCGGGTGTCGCAAGCACGGGTTCCGTGGTCGGAATCTTCGTAGAGCGTAAAACTGCCCGAACACCAGACGGGGACTGTCACAGCGCCTGACGCCGAGCCGCATCAACACCGCCACGGCCGAATCGCATGCCGGCCCGCCGCCAACTCCTTCTCCGCCGCCAACGGCGGAGTCGTTCGCGTCGGCCATCGTGGCGCCGTCGATCCAGTGGGGCTTGGCATCCAGGCCGGTTGCGCCAACATGCGGGATGCCGTTGACATGGCGTCGCATATGTATGATCACCTGTATGCGGACCACCCTCGTGATCGACGACACGCTGCTTCGCCAGGCGAAACGCCGAGCGGCTGAGCGCGACCTCACCGTCAGCGACGTCGTCAACGAGGCCCTGCGCGAGTCCTTCCGGGGTACGCCACGGGCCGCGGCTCCGTTCTCGCTGGTGACCTACGGCAGCGCCGGTCGCCGCGTGCGACACGAACCGGCGGACTTCGCGACGGAGCTCGTTGACGAAGACCGCCGACGACTGGCCTGACGGATGCTCATGCCCGATGTCAATGTCCTCGTCTACGCCCATCGGCAGGACGAGGCGTGGCACGAGCCATATGCAGACTGGCTGAAGCAGGTCGTCGACGGCCCGGAGCCGTTCGCGCTGAGCGTCCTGGTGGCGGTCGGGTTCCTCAGGATCGTCACCAACGGACGCATCTACGAAGACCCGACACCGCTGCCCGCGGCGCTCGCCGCCGTCGAGCAGCTTGCGGCTCACCCGCGGTGTCGCCTCGCGACGCCCGGAGCCGGCCATCTCGCCGATGCGGCCCGCCTGTGTCGCGCCGTTGGCGCAACCGGCAAGCTCGTGGCAGACGCGCAGCATGCTGCTCTGGCGATCGCAGAGGGCTCGACGTGGGTCAGCCGGGACGCCGACTTCGCCCGATTCGAGGCGCATGGCCTCCGCTGGCAGCACCTGACACTCGGGTAGCCTGGCCCAATCGACGCCGCTCGCGAACGTAGAGCGTAAACTCCACCCGTTTCGCTCGGGGTCCCACTCGGGCGGCCACAGCGCTCAGGCGGCCAGGCTCCGGAGCCGACGCTCTATCCGCTGAGCTACAGGCGCGCGGACCCCGTGATACCCGTCGAGCGTGGACAGAGCTTCGGCTTCTGGTTCTAGGCCCAACTTCCAGCGCTCGCCGTGCATGTTTGAGCACGAAACCGACTGATGGGACTGCGGCGCTCTGACTACACGAACGCGGGAGCGACGTCGATGAGCGCGAACGCCCGGGCCTGGAACGGGGTCGGCTCCGACAGCACCTCGAACGCCGCCGCCTCGTCGAGCCCGGCCGGCACGACCCGGTTGCGGGTGAGCGTCTTGAGCTCGTCCATCAGGCCCCCGAAGCTGCCGACCGGCAGGCCGTCGGGGGTCGCGTGGTCGCATTCCTTGGCCAGCGCCGAGGGCGAGCGACCCCGGGATGCGACAGGATCGGTCCGCTCAGGCGGTGGTCGAAATGGTGAAATCCGACTGGGGCATCAACGGTGCGCGCGCCTGACTGGATTCAACCGCGCGGACACCATACGTCTCGTCGAGGTCCCGATCGAGCAGCGGCCGTGGTGATCACGGGCCACCAGTCGCGCCGGGCGTCGATGCATCGCGGGGATGGGCAGCGACTGGGGGGTCGTGGCGGGCGCCCTCCCCCAGCATTTCTCGGAGATATGTCTCGATGATGCGGTGTGCCCAGCGATCATCTGGGAGCTGGTCGATGCGGGCCCGGAACCCGGCCGCATTGTCCCCCGCCGACCCGTTCGTGCCCTACTGGCCCAGCGCCGCGTCCGGCCACAGCGGGAGCGACCCGCTCCGCAGCGCGGCCTGGGCGACCCCGAACGGGTCCGTGTCGTCACGAGCGCGGTCCGACCGGATTGAGGCCTCGATCTGGCGAAGGGCCGTAGCCGGCAGGTACGTGC
>JBBRZQ010000385.1:0-2211 GCA_038236535.1 Actinomycetales bacterium | reverse complement strand
TGGGTAGGAACTCCTCGATCAGCTGCGCCCGGGCAGCCGGCGGGAGGGACGAACCCCCCGCCTCACGAGCCGCGACATGCCCCGCGACCGTGTGATGCGAACAGCCCGCCAGCTCCCCAGCCGCGCGCAGCGACCCCGTCAAATCGAACGCTTCCAATATTTTCATGATCTCCCCTGCAGACTTCACGGTGTCCCTTCTCGGATGCGTAGGCGCTTCAGCACGCCCAGCGCATCCGAGAAGGGGCCTCAACCACGGGACGCGGTCAGGTGTAGGCCGACGCGTCCGATGAGGGTGACGGCGTCGCGTTCGTTGGCGATGGTGTGTAGGTAAGGCTGAACCCCGCCGGTCGGGGACCGGCGGGGTTCGTGGTCGTGTTGTCGTGGTGGTCGTCAGTCTGTCGTGACCTCGGTGACGGCTGCTCGGGCGGAGGCTTCGTCGACGATGCTCTTGTTGGTCGCGAACGCGGCGATGAGGGCTTGGATCGCGAGGTTGTTCACGGCCCGCGGGAGGCCTCGACTGACTTGGTGGATGAGGTCGGCGGCGTCGTCGCTGAACTGAGGTGTGTCTGGGTTAATGTCCGACTTTCGAGATGTATCACCCAACATCGGGGGTCCCTGGGATGGGTTGATTGTCTCGCTCGGCGCGGTGGCGGGCAAGGCGGTGCTGGCGGGCTTGGGCCATGCCCTCGCGGCGGGCTTGGCGGATCGCTTCGCCGCGGCCTTCGTGCTCGTCGTTCGGGGTGACATAGCCGATGCCCTGGTGGAGCCTGACCGAGTTGTAGTGGACCCGGGCGGTGTCGAGCTCGGCGCGCAGGACCTTCGGGTCGGTGATCGCAAGCAGGTGCGGCCACTCGGCTTTGATGGTCCCGTTGAGCGACTCGATCCAGGCCTGGTCGGTGGGGGTGGAGGGCCGGCCGAAGTGCTGGGCGATGGCCAGCAGGGTCATGAAGGTCCGGGTGTCCCGGGAGATCATCTGGGAGCCGTTGTCGGAGACCGCCAGCAGGATCGGGTTGAGTCCGTCTTCGGCGTCGGGGTCGACCCGCCCGGTCCCGGCCCGTTGTAGAGCAGGCTCGAGCAGGCCCTCGGCTTCCAGGGCAGCGGTGAACGCGTTCTCGACCTGGGTGTGGGTCTCCTCGACCGAGACCAGGTGGGTGATCCATTTGCGGGAGACGAGGTCTTCGATGATGAGCACGGTCATCCCGCACGCGGTGAAGTGCGTCGAGTCGTAGATCCAGATGGAGTTGGGGACCTGCTCGGCCCAGCCGGGCCACGGTGACTTCTTCGAGGTGGCTGGGCGCGGCGCGGGCCGGAAGTGCTTGTCTCCCAACACAAGCACGCGGCGCACCGTGGACGGTGAGCACCAGAACCGGTGCAGGTAGGAGCCGCGGTGGGCGAGCTTGCGGTGCGAGCGGTCGATGTGGGACCAGGCCTCGAACACGGCCAGGATCTCCTCGGTCTCGGAGTCCAGGACGGCGTGCACCGGGCCCCCGCCGGGTCGGGCGTCGGTGAGCCGGCCGGCTCCTTGGCGTGCTCGCCACCGCAGCGCGCGGCGTTCGGGCAGGTCCAGCGCGCGGCAGGCCTGGCGCCAGGTCCAGCCCGCCGCCAGCGCCTGGTCGAGCAGACCGAGCAGCTCGGACTTGGTGACCGCATCGACCCGGTCGGGGACTCGGCCACCTAGCCCCAACCGTCTTTTCCCTCGGCCAACGTCAACTTCACGGCCATCTCTTTGATCGCCTCCGAGAGCCGGGCGACCTCGGCCTGAGATGCCGCGAGCTCCGCGTCGCGGGCCTTGCCCGCGACCCCCGGTTTCGAGGCCGCCAGCGCGGCCAGCGCACCGTCTTTGGCGACCTGACGGATCCGCACGATCGTGGAGCGGTCGACCTGATTGGCCTCGGCGGCCTCGGCCATGGTGAGCTCCTGGCGGACCAGCTGCAGCCAGATCTCGTACTTCGCAGACGGCGTCAGGAACCGCTTCAACCGCCGCTTCCTGCCTACCGGTGAGGCCTGTTCTTCGGTCATGACCTGATCCTCCTGTGAGGGGTGGAGGACCCGCCAGATGTTGTCTGATCAAACCCCGGAAGTACGACACGGACTCAGACGCAAAACAACGATCCATCAGCGGTTGCGTGATGAGCACGGCCTGGAGGCGAGCTTGTCGAGCTTGCGCCGGTACTTGGCGGCGAACCTGCCGGCGGAGATGCTCGCCGCGCA
>JBBRZQ010000384.1:0-2219 GCA_038236535.1 Actinomycetales bacterium | reverse complement strand
GGGAACCGCTGTCGCTGCTGCACCACGGACAACCACTGACGGTGTCCCCCGGCAGCCCCGTCAGCGTGCCCAACCAGACGCCGCCGAACAATCCCCCGCCATCCCAGCCTCGCCACCGGGCGCCCCAGCCCCATCGAGAAGCCCCATGAAACACATGAGTCCGCCCGAGGTGCGGGCCGGGCATGACGGCGTCGCGGTCGTCGAGGGCATAGCCCGGTGTGCCGTAGTGGATGCTTTCACTTACGAGGTGGCCCTTCTGGTGGCTGGATGTTTACGTCAAAATCGGCATCCTGCCTGCTCAGGGGGCCGTTCTCGTCTCACGCCACGCCCACGCCCGCACCAGCTTGGGTGGATTCTCAATGACGTTGTCAAGCAGCCTGGGGCTCGGGTTTGGCCTGGGTGAAGACGCGGTTGTCGCGCAGGAGGGCCCACAGGACGTCGACGCGGCGGCGGGCGAGGGCGATGAGTGCCTGGACGTGTTTGAGGCCTTGTCCGCGTTTTTTGAGGTAGAAGTCGCGGTTGGGTCCCTCGCGCATCATCGCCGTTTGCGCGGACAGGTAGAACACCCGGCGCAGCTTGCGGGAGTAACGCATCGGGCGGTGCAGGTTGCCGGTGCGTCGGCCGGAGTCGCGTGGGACGGGGACCAGTCCGGCGGCGGAGGCGAGGTGTCCGGCGTCGGCGTAACGGCTGAGGTCCCCTGCGGCGGCGATGAGCTCGGCGCCAAGGATGGTGCCGATGCCGGGCATCGATTCAAGGATCTCGGCCTGTGGGTGGGCGTGGAAGGTCTGACCGATCCGCGCGTCCAGGGCGCGGATGCGTTGGTCGAGTTCCAGCAGGGCCGCGGCGATCTCAGCGACGATGCTCGCGGCGACGTCCTGGCCGGGGACGGTGGTGTGCTGGGCGTTGGCGGCCTCCATCGCGGCCGTCGCGATGTGCTCGCCGCTGCGGACCTTGCGGGCCGTGAGCCAGCTGGTCAGGCGAGAACGGCCGCGTGCTCGGATCGCAGCCGGTGTCTGGTAGCCGGTCAGCAGGACCACGGCTCCGCGACTGGTGGAGTAGTCGAATTCCCGCTCCAATGCAGGGAAGTAGCCGCTGAGGACGTCCCTGAGCCGGTTGATCATCCGGACCCGGTCGGCGACCAGATCAGTGCGGTGGGTGACCAGCAGCCGCAACTCGGTCACCAGCGTCGCCGGAACGTCCACCGGTGTCAGGTCGCCGCGGTGGCGCACCGTCTCGGCGATGACGTAGGCGTCCCGGGCGTCGGTCTTGGCCTCCCCCGCGTACGCGGTGGACATCTGGTTCACCGTCCGTCCCGGCACGTACGTCGCCGGCTGCCCATGAGCGGTCAACAGGGCCAGCAGCAAGGCGCTGCTGGTACCGGTGATGTCGACCGCCCACGACACCTGCTGCGCCCGGCCCAGGACCTCACCGATCGCGTCGAGGATCGCGGCCTCGTCGTTGACGACCTTGCTCGACCATAAAGTTGAACCCGTCTCGTCGATCAGACACACCCAGTGGTGCCCCTTCCCGACGTCGATACCCGCCCATCCCTGGGCCACTGGTTCGTCCATCTCTTCCTCCTTCAGCAGGGAGCTCGAACGGGCTCGAGCTCTATCCAGTGGCCCGGAGGACACCCCGCCGACGGATCCGTAAACAGCGACCAGAACGCACATCTCAATCAGCAGCCAGGGCGCCCCGGAGGGTCGGGCGGCCAATCCACCGGAGCCACCAAGGGCGATCAAGGCTCAGCCACACCCGACCCTCCCGGGCCACCCACCAACTTACGGATCAGGGCTGAGCGCCGCGAGCGCCACCGCCACCCCGCGCCGTGATCGACTGCGGCCGGGTCGCCCGAGACGGAGGGCACCCGCCGCTGCGCAGCCACTGCGCACAGATGGTCAGGGGTCGCGGGTGAAGTCGGCGTGGACGGTCTCGAAGCCCTTGAACTGCTGGGCGGCGGCGTATAGGGAGTAGGCGCGGCGGTCAGCGGCGGTCAGCTCGACGTCGTCGGTGAACGGTGTGAGCAGCGAGCGCGGCCACAGCCGAAGGTGCAGCACCGCGTTGACCTCCGCGGCGAGCATGACGGCCAGTGCCTGCAGGTAGACGTAGGCGATGGCGGCCAGGATCACCCCGAAGGTGCCGTAGAGGGCACTGCCGTGATTCACCTGGGCGCTGACGAACCGCGCGCCGAACACCTGCAGCAGCATGAACGCGCTGCC
>JBBRZQ010000383.1:0-2222 GCA_038236535.1 Actinomycetales bacterium | reverse complement strand
GGTTGGCGTGAGAACCGCCAAACCTAGGTCACCGTCCGTGCGCGTCCTGCAACCAGCCCCCGAACCGCAGCTCCCCCTTCACCCCAACGCATTCCCCGCCCTGAGTCCAACATCCGACCCACACTCATGCCGGGAGAGCCAGAAAACCCATGTCGACGCCGAGGAGTACCGGAAGAGGCGCGCGGCCAGCGAGCAAAATCACCGCCGGCTGGCTCGCGTCCTCCCGCGACCAGACTGCCGCGGCCGGACCGTCCGCGACCTGCCCGCCGGGGCTTGACGGGTCGGCTTGATCGCCCGGACGCGAATGCCAGCCTGGTCGAGACCATTGACGCGACCCTGCCCAAAGCACTGAACGATGCCCCACCCCCCTCGAGAACGCCCAGACATTCTCGCTATGGCCGGCGGAGCGGTACCCGTCCCGTCTACCAGTTGGCGCTGGTGGGTTAGGGCTGGGCGGAAGGTGTATCCGGCGTCGATGAGGCGCGGTAGGGCGATGCCGAGCGCGTCGATGGTCTGTTGTCGGTTCCCGCCGCCGTCGTGGTTCAGGATGATGGCTCCAGGCCGGGTGTTGGTCAGGATCACCTGGGTGATGCGGTGGACGCCGGGTTGGGACCAGCCCCGGGGGTCGACTGACCAGTCCAGCGGCCGCAGCCCGGCGCCCTGGCAGGCGGCCAGGATGGCCGGTGACCAGCCGCCGCCCGGGGCTCGGAAGAGGGTAGGCCGGACGCCTGCGGTCAGCCCGCTGAGGGTGTCGAAGGTGCGGCTGATCTGGTCGTGGATCTGGGCGGGGGTGAGCGCTGCGAGGTTCAGCGGGTGGGTGTAGGTGTGGTTGGCGAGGTGGTGTCCAGCGGCGGCGGCCCGGGCCACCAGGGCGGGGTTGGCGGCGGTCCGGGCGCCGATCATGCAGAAGGTGGCGGAGATGTTGTACCGGCTGAGCAGGGCCAGGATCAGGGGGGTGTGGGTAGGGTCGGGCCCGTCGTCGATGGTCAACGCGATGTTGGTGCCGTGGCAGGGCAGGTCATGCTGCGGCCCGCCGGGCCGCTCCTTCACACGGGCACCGGGGGACTCACATCGGGTACGGGTGTAGTGACCGCGGTCGGCGGCCCGGCCGATCCGGCGGTCGGCGGGAACACGGTCTCCCCGGCGTCCCCGGGATCCCCGGGATGGGAGTCGCCGGGCGGGGTGGACAGGTCGCCACCCTGCCCCCCGCCGGCGGTGCTAGGTGTGGTCACCACCCGGAGTGGTGACCTGGTTGGAGGTGCACCTGGAGACCAGCGCCGCCCCAGCGAGTCCCAGCAGCAACCGACGCCCCAAGTACACCGAATCAGTGCCCGGTGCGCGGTGCTGCGAAGTCGGCGGCCTGCTCATGTGGGCTCCCGCGGGGTTAACGATCGCTCGTGGACATCGGCTGTGCCGCCTCGCCCCGGGTGATGGGCCGGCGCTCGAAGGTTGCGGGGGTGGCGATTCTCGATAGGTGAATGGGGGTCCTGACGGTGGTCAGCGGTCTCGGTCGGGAAGGGAAAGGGCACCGAGCGTCCCTGCGCACGACTCGTCCGGCAGTGGAGGTGGGTGGTCATGTCGACGGCGGCCACCCCGGTGCTCCTCGGGGGCCGGCCGGCGCAGTCTTCATCGCACATGGTTCGCCCTGCGCCCCTGCGCCCCCCGGGGGGCTCGCGGGCTCGCCAGCTCGGGCCCCATGACCGGAGAATCAACGACATGGCCGACAACGATGTGCGCAGCCCCGTTCCTTCTACGGCGAGAGCGATCACCGCCCTCCTGCGCGAGGCTCGATCGTTGTCCCGGCGTGCCGACAAGCTGAGCGCCACCGCCGCCGCGGTGGCTGACCTCACGACACAGCAGCTGGCCGCTGACGCCTCCACCCAAGTGCGGCACGTCGTGCACCACCTGACGGTCCTCGAACGGCAGCTGCAGCGACACGAGAAACAGGCAGCCCGTGGCGGCCTATAGCCGCATCCCAGTCCTTTGCGTCGTCGATCCAGCGCTCGCCGCTAAGTAGTCGGCGTGCCGCACGCTGCCTGGATCGGTCATCGGTCATACTGGTTCGAACACCAGTGCGACTCAGGGGAAGCCACATGACCACAACGCCTACCGCTATCACCGGTTCCCCTGCGGCCCCGTTCCGGCCGCGGACCCCATCACCCCACCGCAGCGTGGCAGCCCAGATCAAGCAACAACGACGCAGCTACGCCCGCGCCGTCCTT
>JBBRZQ010000382.1:0-2237 GCA_038236535.1 Actinomycetales bacterium | reverse complement strand
GCACCAGCGCACCTGCGCGCCGAGCGCGGTGAGCGTCTCGATCAGCACGGCAGTCTGCACGGTCATGTGCAGCGAGCCGGCGATCCTGGCGCCCTTGAGCGGCTGGCTGGCCGAAAACTCCTCGCGGAGGGACATCAGGCCGGGCATCTCGTGCTCGGCCAGACGTAGCTGGTGACGGCCGGCCTCGGCGAGGGCCAGGTCGCGAACCTTGTAGTCGAAAGGCATAGGAAAACTCTCCATGTTCATTGACTGAATAATTGGTTGGCTGACCCGGCGTAGCCCCTCTGGGCGCATCGTGGGTCATCACCCACGCCGGCAGGGCGCCAGTCTACCCGGAATTGCGCACCCACCCCGAATTCCGCATCGGGCACCGTATGCCGTACGCCCTCGTTGCCCTGCCCGGCAAGGCATCCGCCCGGCGCTGACAGGATCTTGGCCATCGGCGACGACGCGCGCATCCTCATCGTGTGCACCGGCAGCGGCGGCTGGCTGAGCGTCGGCGACGCCACGATGCGCTCGACCGACAAGCTGGCACCTGCAGCACTTCCTGAGTCAGCGCCGCCCGCGAGCGCATCCCTCCGCCGTATGCCGTGTGCCTGGACGGCGAGACAAGCAAGTAGTGAGATGACGGATGGTAGTGTAGATAAGCGACGAACGGTAGCGTAGCAACCCGACAGATGGTAGCCTCAGCGAATGAGTCAGGCCATCATCCGTGTCCCGGACTACCAGCGACGAGTCGTTGATGACGAGCTCGACGCACTCCTTGGGGATCTACCGGCGCTCAGTCTCCAAGGCCCAAAGGGCGTTGGCAAGACAGCAACCGCTATGGAACGGGCCGCCACCGCCTTCTCTCTTGATAGGGCGGCAACGCTCGAACTGATCGAGGCCGACCCGGACCGGCTGGTCGGCGCGCGCGAGCCAACCCTGATCGACGAGTGGCAGCGTTACCCCGCATCCTGGGACCTGGTCCGCCGGGCCGTGGACGCCCGACCCGACCCAGGTCGCTTCCTGCTCACCGGATCGGCGTCGCCCCAAGCGCCGGCAACCCACTCGGGAGCCGGGCGGATCGTGGGCATCCGGATGCGCCCCTTGACAGTGCCTGAGCAGGGCCTCGAAACGCCCACCGTGTCGCTGGCAGCACTGTTGAGCGGAGGCAAGGAGGGCCAGCTGAGTCCCGTCTCGGGGTCGACGCTGGTGGGTCTGCAGACCTACGCCGAGCGGATATTCAACGGTGGCTTCCCTGGCATGCGTGCCACCACCGCCCGAGGCCGGCGGGCGTCCCTCACGTCATACGTCGACCTCATTGTTGACCGGGATTTCCCCGAGGCAGGCCTGGCCGTACGAAACCCTGCCTTGTTGCGTCGCTGGCTGACGGCATACGCAGCCGCAACTTCGACAACAGCCTCTTTTGAAACCATCAGGGATGCAGCGAGCGCTGGCAACGCAGACAAGCCTGCGAAATCAACGACCATCCCCTACCAGGACACCCTCCAACGGATCTGGATCTCCGATCCGATACCCGCGTGGGTCCCATCCCGTAACCACCTGACACGACTAACGCAATCGCCAAAGCATCACCTAGCCGATCCGGCGCTGGCAGTGTCACTCACCGGACTTTCCTTCGACGAGGTACTTGGCGGTCGCCAGCCCGGTCCGGTTATCCCACGTAAAGGGACCTTCCTAGGAGCCCTGTTCGAGTCCCTCGTCGCCCTCAATCTGCGAGTCTTCGCTCAAGCGGCCGAGGCGACTGTGCATCACTTGCGGACCAAAGGCGGGGAGCGTGAGATCGACTTCATCATCACGGCGCCCAGCGGCAAGATCGTGGCCGTCGAGGTCAAGCTGGCCCAGGTCGTTAAGGAGCGTGACGTCCGGCACCTAAAGTGGTTAGCGGACAGTCTGGGCCCAGACCTCGTCGACTCGGTTGTGGTCACGACCGGGACCGATGCCTACCGCAGAGCCGATGGCGTTGCGGTCGTCCCTCTGGCGCTCCTCGGGCCCTAAATTGTTAGGGGGACAGGCGGCGGATCGCCCGTCCCCGTCGACCACGTTCGCGTCAGGCTCTCAAGAGAACTCGAGCACCGCACTCCTATCTGTAGACGTCCCGGCGACGTCCCCAGATCAGCGGGCGAAGTGGGACGTCTGGCCGCACGTGTCCGAAGATGTCCCCAGATCAGCGGGCGAAGTGGGACGTCTGGCCGCACGTGTCCGAAGATGTCCCCAGATCAGCGGGCGAAGTG
>JBBRZQ010000381.1:0-2238 GCA_038236535.1 Actinomycetales bacterium | reverse complement strand
CCACCCAGCGACGAGCCTTCGAACTGCTCGGCACCCGCATCCCCGTGAACCTCATGTAGCCAGAACCACCAACAACTGAAATGGCGAAACCCCTGCTCAACAGGGGTTTCGCACGTCCCAACAGACGTAACTTCGGGCTAGCGCGAGCGACGATCTGGGGTCCTTCCCGGACCGACGGTCTCGGCACGGCAGCTGTGGGCAAGGGGTCAGAACGAGGTTATGACGAGAGTCGCAGCCCGGCCAGAGTGACCGTGACAAGCCTGTGGACCGCCGACTCTGAGGGCAGGCTGCTGGCGGCGCTGAGGGCGTGTAGGCAGTAGCTCGCAAGCTCGTCGGGGGCGATGTCGTCGCGGAGGTCACCGGCCCGAGCTCCGTCGCTGAGCAGGTCCCGGATCAGGTCGCGGAGCTGCTTTTGTGCGGGAGCGATCTGCTCGTCTCGATGCAGAAACGCCACCAGTTCGGCGTCGTGGTGCCCGTGGGAGCTCTGAGACCGATGCGAGATGAGGGCGTAGGCAGTGAGAACCGCTTCGAGTCGCTCGCCGGCCCTGCTGGCCTGGTCTGCGACCGCGGCGAGCTGCTGCAGGTGGCTGGTGATTGCCCGTTCGTGCCAGGCCAGCAGGATCGCGTCGACGTCGGGGAAGTACTTGTAGAGCGTGGCCCGCCCGATCCCGGTCATCTCTGCGATCTGCGTCATCGTCACCGCGCGCAGTCCGTGTTCGGCCACCAGCGCCGCAGTGGAGTCCAGGGTCGCGTCGATCACCGCGCGGCGGTGCGCCTCGATGGTGTCGTTCCACAACTTCGGCACCACCCCACTATACGCACCGCCGATACCGAGACACAGTGTATTGCAGAAGACTCACCGTATCGTTAGCCTGCGTTCGTGGACGCAACCCGGCACCCCAGAGGGGACACCCATGACTGACCAGCTCCCCGACACCCCTGACCGCCGGGCGGCTCGCCCGCCGGCACGCCACGGTGGGGTAGAGGTCTCGCGGGTCATCGAGATCGTCGTGTGGGGATGCTTGTGGTGTTGATGCTCACCGGCCTGATCAGTGGTGGCGCGCACGGCCCGGGGCGTCATCCGCCGTCCGGGGACACTCCGAGCTCAAGCGTCACCGGTCATGGTGTGCCCCCGCGATGATCATGGGCCCGCGGTTGCGAAGAGTCGTGCTCATCACCCACATCACGTCCTCGGTCGGCTGGATCGGCGCCGTCGCTGCCTTCTTCGCTCTCGCCGTGACCGGCGTGACGAGCCAGGACACTCCTGTGGTGCGTGGGGCCTATCTCGCGATGGAAGTGAGCGCCTGGTACGTCATCCTGCCGCTGGCGGTGGCCTCGCTGCTGATCGGGACAGTTCAGGCGCTGGGGTCGCGGTGGGGGTTGGTGCGCCACTACTGGGTCCTCATCAAGCTCGGGGTCACCGTGGTGGCCTTTGTGGTCTTCGTGGCGAAGCTGCCACTGATCAGCCACCTCGCCCGCGTCGCCGCGCAGACGACGCCGTCGGCTGCCGATGTGGGCACCCAGATGGAACTGGTCCTGCACTCCGGTGGCGGCCTGCTGGTGCTGATCGTGCCCGCCGCGCTCTCGGTGTACAAACCGCGCGGCATGACCCGCCACGGACAGCGCAAGCAACTCGACCAGCGCACGCCGCTAACCGGTGCGGCCGCGGCCGGACAGCACGACTGACGCCGACCCAGCCACCGAAAGGAACACGTCCATGCCGTTCTCCGAAGCCTACGTCGAGACCAGCCGGGCGCAGCGATACCTCGCTCAGCTGGGTAAACACCTCGGCCACGGCCCGGGAGGGATCCGCGTGCAACTCCACGGCGACCGCCATCTCGTCGCCGAGATCGCTACGGGGACCTGCAGCATGCGCGCGGACCCGCTGGGGCTGCTGCTGCGCGCCGAGGCCCCCGATACCGAGAGCCTCGCCCGGATCCAGCGCGGCGTGGCCGGGCGGCTCGAACAGATCGGTCGCCGCGACGGGCTGGTAGTTCGCTGGAGTCCGGCTCCGGCGGGGCCACCACCCCACATCTCCACGCCCTCACACCATGGCGCCGACACCGGGGCTCAGGATGAGCGTCCGCGAGAGGGTAAGCCCGGCAGCCACGCGGTCTAGGGTTGGACGATGACTCCGGTTGACATCCGTTTCTACTTCGACCCGGTTTGCCCGTTCTGCTGGTTGACCAGCAAATGGGTCCGGATGGTGCAGGCCGAGCGGGATCTCAGCGTGGACTG
>JBBRZQ010000380.1:0-2246 GCA_038236535.1 Actinomycetales bacterium | reverse complement strand
GGCCACAACTACATCGGAACCGAGCACATCCTGCTCGCGCTGTTGGAGCTGGGAGACGGCACTGGAGTCCTTGCGGGGCTCGGCGTCGACAAGGCGACCGCCGAAGCCACCTTCACCGATGCCGTGGCCGCAGTTCAGGCGGCCGCCGAGGTGAAGTGACCTCGCGGGAGCAGGACTGGTCGTCCGTGTTCCTCCAGTCTTGCTATGCCGGGCGGCTCACCCCTGCACCCGGCTGTCATGACCGACCCACTCAGCATCGCGAAGCTCGACCTTGCGGATCTTGCCGGTCGCGGTCTTGGGCAGCGACTCGACGAACTCGATCAGGTCGGGCGCCTTGTAGTGGGCAATCTGCGTTCGGACGTGGGCGATGATCTGCTCGGCCGTCGGAGCGTGGCCCGCCTTGAGCACCACGAACGCCTTCGGCCGCTCACCCCACTTCGCGTCCGGGTGGCTGACCACCGCGACCTCGAGCACGCCGGGATAGGAGTCGATGGCTGCCTCGACCTCAATGGTCGAGATGTTTTCCCCGCCGGAGATGATGATGTCCTTGGCTCGGTCGCGCAGCTCCAGGTAGCCGTCGGGGTGCCATACCCCCAGGTCGCCGGAATGGAACCAGCCACCGCGGAAGGCATCCGCCGTGGCCTCGGGGTCGGCGAAGTAGCCACTCATGACGTTGTTGCCGCGCATGACGACCTCACCGAGGGTCTCCCCGTCACGGGGGACGTCCCGCATCTGCTCGTCGACCACGCGGATGCCATCTGTGACGATCATGCCGACGCCCTGGCGGGAGAGAAGCTTGCTGCGCGCTGGGACGTCGAGGGCATCCCAGCCGTCCTGCGGCTCGCAGATGGTGTAGGGCCCGTAGGTTTCGGTCAGTCCGTAGACGTGCACAACAGTCGCGCCGATGGCGTCCATCGTCGAGATCACCGTCGGGCTGGGAGGAGCCCCAGCCGTGGTGATCACGACCTCCTGGCCCAGCGTGTGAACCCTCGGCGAGTTGGCAATCGAGACCAGCACGGTCGGGGAGCCGTTCAGGTGTGTGATGCCCTGCTTGTCCAGCAGGTCCCAGATCACATCGACGTCCACGGCCCGCAGGCAGACATGCGTTCCGCCAATCGCCGTAATCGCCCAAGCGGTGCACCAGCCGTTGCAGTGGAACATCGGCAGGGTCCACAGGTAGCGGGTTCGCGCTCCGTGCCGAGAGTGGATGATCTCGGCCAGGGAGTTCAGGTAGGCGCCACGGTGGTGGTACATGACGCCCTTCGGGCGGCCCGTCGTGCCTGACGTGTAGTTGATCGAGATGGTCGACCGTTCGTCCTCCACGGTCCACGGCAGCGGGTCGTCATTACCCATTGCGCACAGCTGGGTGTAGTCGATTCCCGCGACTTCGGGCAGGGGTTCCGCGCCGCTTGCAGGGTCCACAACCGTCACAACCTGCCGCAGCTCGGGCAGATCGGCCAGGACCGACTTGACCAGGCGGTGCAGCGCGGCGTCGACGACCAGAACGGTGGCGCCGGAGTGCTGAAGGATGTAGTGGACCTCTGGCGGCGCCAACCGGGTGTTGACCGCGACCAGGACGCCGCCAGCCAGCGGGACGGCGAAGTGGGCGACGAGCATCTCGGGGATGTTGGGGAGCAGATATGCCACCCGGTCACCTGGCTCGACCCCGCATGCGCGGAGCGCATGGGCGACGCGGGTCACCTCCTCGGAGAGCTGCGTGTACGTCATCCTCCGCTCGCCGTACACCACGGCCTCCCGGTCGGGGAACACCTCCGCGGCGCGGCCGAGGAAGGCCAACGGGGTGAGGGGCGTGGACCAGACATCATGGCTTTCCGTCGTGGTGGTCACGAGTCCTCCAGGTCAGGGCGCGCATGGCGCATAGGTGATGGCTGAGTCCTACCGCTTGGGACATTAGTCGCTATGGGCGGCCCCCGACCCCGGAATACCCCATGCACGACCGCGAGCCACCTGCGAGCCGTACGGCTCTTCGTCGGCCACTACGGCAACGCCTGGAGTCAGCAGGCCACGGAGCGTGATTCCTTCAATACTCGTTGACCCGATCGCGGCCAGGCGCGCCGAACGGCCGATTCTTGCTGGTGCATGTTTGAGCCTCGATCCACCGCTGAAGTGTCCGCAGGCGGTCGCCAATGATTCTGAGTCGGTGTAGGCGAGCAGGCGTCAGGCAGCTACCGGTCTGTCCGGTTCTTCCACTGGGTCCTGCGGTTGTGCCGGTTACGGCTGGGTGG
>JBBRZQ010000379.1:0-2272 GCA_038236535.1 Actinomycetales bacterium | reverse complement strand
GCCGTCGGCGAAGTAGACCGCGATCTTGAACCGGCCGATCGGGAGCGGGCCGTCACCCTGGAGACGGTCGGCGAGCTGTCTCTGTGCCCGGCGCGATGCGACAACGTCCCTGACCAGTTTGACGGTCAGGCCGATGTCTTTTCGAATCGTCATCTTTCCAGAGTACCGAGCGCGTGTCCGCAACCCCCGCTAACCAATTCGACGGAGATTTTGGGTTTTCGTTACGTGGGCGGGCTGTTAAACCGGTTCAGAACCGAAAAACTAATACGAAAATGTCTGTTGTTAGGCTGCCTCGATGGGTGTGAGTTCCGCTTGGAGTCCGATGGTGCGGAGCATTCGGAGGGCTTTCGCGCGGGTGCGAGCGGGGTCGGTTAGGGTGAAGTGGTCGGGTCCGAGGTCGTCGTAGGGTTGGCCGGTGCTGAGCATCTCATAGACCGAGGTCAGGATGCTGTGCTCGAGGGCGACGATGGCTCTGAGGTTGCCGATGCGGGGATTGAGACGCCAGTAGAGCGCGTGGAGGTAGGTGTTCTTGGTGCGGGCGGCTGAGATCGCTGCGATGCCGAGCATCTCTTTGAGGTATTTGTTCCCGGGTTGGATTTTGGTCGATCTGACCCGGCCGGCGGATTCGTTGGAGCTGGGACACACGCCAGCCCAGGACGCGAGGTGCCGGGAGGTGGGGAACACGCTCATGTCACCGCCGGTTTCGGCGATGATGGTGTCGGCGACGCGGGTGGATACTCCCGGGATCGTGATGAGTGCTTCTCGGATGGCGCGAAAGGGCAACATCACCTCCTCGATGCGTTCGGTGAAGAGAGCGATCTGCGCGGTGAACGCGTCGATCTGGGTCAAGTGAGCGCGGACCATGAAAGCGTCGTGCGCGTTGAACCGGCCGAGGAGGGCTTCGGAGAGTTCTGGGATCTTCACACGCATCTTGCCGCGGGCGAGGTCGGCGAGGGCGTTCGGGTCGTGTTCGCCGCCGATGAGGGCCTCGAGCATCGCGCGCGAAGACGCGCCCATCAGGTCGGTGGCGACGTTGGAGAGCTTGATGCCGGTGCTCTCGAGGAACTTCGCGAGGCGTTGGATCTCCCGGGTCCGGTCTCGGACCAGGACTTGCCGGGTGCGGGTCAGGTCGCGGAGTTCCCGGATGGGTTCCGGCGGCACGAACGAGGGGCGGAGCAGCCCGTGGGCGCCGAGTTGGGCTAGCCACATCGAGTCCGACACGTCGGTCTTGCGGCCCGGCATGTTCCTCGCCTGCCTCGCGTTGACGAGCATCACGTCCAGGGTTTCTTCGAGGAGGTAGTAGAACGGTTTCCAGAACACCCCGGTCGCTTCCATCACCACGGTGGTGACGTGTTTGCGTTCGAGGAAGTCCCGCAATTCGAGGATGCCGTTCGTCGTCGCGGGCCACGTTGACACAGACGACGTGAACTCGCCCGGTCTATCGCCGGGCACGCGCACGCAGACCTTCGCGTCGCGTTTGGAAATATCGATACCTGCTGCGCGTTCGTGCACGAGATCCATGACCTGTCCTCCCTGATTGAGCAACCATTACGGGTGCCCGCCACGGGGAGGACAGGGAGAGTCAGGAATCTAACACTCGTGCTCAAAGCAACAATCCACGGTTCCCGTGGGAGTCCTCCAAACCACGCTCCGTCGCAGGCTGACCAGCCAGCACTAAGATTTTGTCGGCCTTGACCGTGACAGGCAGCACCATCATCCATCCACCCTGCCCACCCCGCCAGAGGCAAACGTGAGCCGACACGCCATTTTCCATCACCACGATGCGCGCGCAGCGCGCCGCTACGCTCCGTCGAATTGGTTCGGGCCAAGCGGTGGTTCGCGCGAGCGGATGCGCCGGGTACGAAAAAGGGCCCGTCTCGCGACGGGCCCTTCGTTTCGGTGCGGTGCTGGTGCTTAGATGGCGTTGACGTCGAGCGGGATGCCGGGGCCGAAGGTCGTCGAGACGGCGCCCTTCATGACGTAACGGCCCTTGGACGAGCTCGGCTTGAGGCGGACGATCTCCTCGAGTGCTGCCGTGATGTTCTCGTTCAGCTGCTCGGCCGTGAAGGAAGCCTTACCGACGACGAACTGCACGTTGGCGTGCTTGTCGACGCGGAACGCGATCTTGCCGCCCTTGATGTCGTTGACGGCGCGGGCGACGTCCGTCGTAACCGTTCCGGTCTTCGGGTTCGGCATGAGGCCACGCGGTCCGAGGACACGGGCGATCTTGCGGACTTCGGCCATTGCGTCAGGAGTTGCGATCGCGGAATCG
>JBBRZQ010000378.1:0-2275 GCA_038236535.1 Actinomycetales bacterium | reverse complement strand
CGGTTCTTCACCGTCTTCGTCTCGGGGACGTTCATGAAGTAGAGCGGGGTGGCACCAC
Source organism: Actinomycetales bacterium (assembly GCA_038236535.1). Classification (GTDB taxonomy): domain Bacteria; phylum Actinomycetota; class Actinomycetes; order Actinomycetales; family Dermatophilaceae; genus UBA4719. The sequence continues at coordinate 2,217 of JBBRZQ010000378.1, read as the reverse complement.
TGGACGGGTCGCTGACCTCGTACTCGTTGGCATTGCGTTCCGAGACCTGTGCGCCCAAGGCCGCCGCCCAGTAGTTCGCCTGGGCCAGCGAGTCATGACAGTCCACGACGATTGCCAGCAGTGACGTGGGCACGATTCCTCCTCTGAACCCTGATCCACCGACCAAGTTGAGATTCGGGTCGGCGTGAGCGTGCCGTAGAACGAGAATGCCCTTGCTGGGCAGGAGAATCGGAGTTACCACACAACGATTCCAACGAACAGCAAGGGACATCTCGTAGATGCGAGCATCTCACACGATCACCCCGCTCTTCGATGACCCGAACCTGGTGGGTTCCGCGGGCCTGGTCCCAACACTGCGGCTGGCCGAGTCAGCTGGGCTCTACGACTTCCTCGCCGAACACCTGTCGGTGAAGTCGCCGAACCGGGACGCCAAGGCAGGGTGCGTGATCGCCGGGATGCTCGCGGGCGCGGACAGCATCGACGACCTGGACCTACTGCGCCACGGCGCGATGGGCCGCCTGTTCGGCGGAGTCCGCGCGCCGTCGACGTTGGGGACCTATCTGCGGTCCTTCACCCACGGCCATGTCCAGCAGCTCGACGCGGTCTCCTCCCGTCTGCTGGCCGGACTTGCCCAGAAGGCACCGGGGTTGTTGGCGGGTGGAGGACCCGATGGGATCGCTTTCCTCGACGTCGATGACAGCATCCGTGAGGTTCACGGCCACGCCAAGCAGGCCGCCGCCTACGGCTACACCGGCGTGCGTGGCCTGAACTTCCAGATCGCGGCGCTCTCGACTCCACTGGTCGCGCCGGTGGTCGCCGCCGCTCGTCTGCGCAAGGGCAACATCGCCTCCCACCAGGGCAGCGGCCGCCTGTTGACCCAGGCGATCACCACCAGCAGGCGGGCCGGTGTGGTCGGGCAGATCATGGCCCGCGCCGACTCCGCGCACTTCTGCCACGGGTTCGTCTCCGCGGCCCTGCGGGCCAAGGTCTGGTTCTCGGTCACGGTCCGGATGAACAACAAGATCCGCGCCGCCATCGCGGGGATCCCCGACGAGGCGTGGACCGCGATCCAGTACCCCCACGCGATCTGGGAAGCCGACGACCAGGCACCCGGTGGCGGGCACTGGGTCTCCGACGCGGAGGTCGCCCAGACCACGGTCACGGTGTTCACCTCCCGGCGCAAAGCCGAACACGTCACGTGTCGGCTGGTCGTGCGCCGCGTCAAGCGGCTCAACCCCGTGGCGCCTACTGGGCAGGGGACGCCGGGCAGCGTGCAGGAGGAGTTGTTCGCGGCTTACCGGCACCACGGGTTCATCACCAACTCGCCCCTGGCTATGGTCGAGGCCGACGCCCGGCACCGCGACCACGCTGTGGTCGAGCAGGTCATCGCCGAACTCAAAGACGGTCCCATCGCTCACCTGCCCTCAGGTTCCTATGCAGCCAACGCTGCGTGGCTGGCGCACGCGGTCATCGCGTTCAACGTTGCCCGCACCGCCGGCGCACTCGCCTCGAAGCGTCACGCGAGGGCCCGCTGGGCGACGCTGCGGACCCAGCTGATCAACGTCCCCGCCCGGGTTGCGACCTCGGCCAGACGCCTCACGCTGCACCTACCCACCCAGTGGCCCTGGGCAGCGGCCTGGCAGAACCTGTTCGACGCCGCGACCGCGCCACCGGCCACAACCCTCACCTGACCACCCGCCCACAAGGGCACCTACCGAAAGCCACCGTGGAAGAGCCGGGCAGACCGGCCGCTGCACCACGCCTCCTCGAACCGAGCCAGCCGAAACCTCCGAGAAGCGGCCCAGGAATCAGTCAAGAATCACAGTCGGTGGATCAGGGCTCAGCTGCACGCGGCCCTGGACCGCGCCCAGAGCGACGGTGCGGTGGTCGTTCTGGCTGGGCGGCCGGGTGTGTTCTCGGGTGGTTTTGACTTGGGTGTGATGTCCGCGGGCGGCCAGGGTTCGGTCGACATGCTCATTGGTGGATTCCGTCTCGCCGAGCGGCTCCTGATGTTTTCCGCCCCCATCGTGATCGCGTGCACGGGCCATGCCGTCGCCATCGGCGCATTCCTAGTGCTGTCTGGGGACTATCGAGTGGGTCCGGTCGGTCCCTACAAGTTCTTTGCCAAGGAGGTCGCGCTCGGATTGGTCATGCCACGAGCGGCGGTCGAGATCCTCGGACAGCGACTTCCGCCAGCCGCCTTCAGCTCGGCCGTCG
>JBBRZQ010000377.1:0-2276 GCA_038236535.1 Actinomycetales bacterium | reverse complement strand
CTACGTGAAGGACTACCCGGTCGAGCGGATGATGCGCGACGCCAAGATCACCCAGATCTATGAAGGCACCAACCAGATCCAGCGGATCGTGATGGCGCGGCAGCTCCTCAAGGGCTGAGCGGGAGCCGATCCGCGAACAGCAGGGCCCGGACCACCTGGTCCGGGCCTTGTTGTCTGCCGGCCTTCCAAGCAGTCACCCCTGAGCAGTCGCCCCTGAGCAGTCACCCCTGAGCAGTCACCCCTGAGCAGTCACCCCTGAGCAGTCACCCCTGAGCAGTCACCGCAGTCACCCCTGAGCAGTCACCGCTGATGCAGTGACGCCGCGTCGACGGGTCGAGTCCGGGGTGACCTGCCGGCGGTGAGGTCGAGACCTTGTCATCGGCTGGGGGGGCTGCCATCGTGACAACAGCGCATGCTGTGCGACGGTGCGCTCATTGCCGCGAGGGGGTAGTTCACGTGACGACCACGACCAGCTCACCGGACTCCGGCCGGAAGAAGACCACGACGGCGTCGCCGCCTTCAACAGCGGTCCCGCGACGCGGGTGGGCGCTGGTCGTCTGCCTGGGTGCCATCGCCAGCCTATTGCTGGGATGGTCGGTCTATGCCGCCAACGCACCGTCGTTCAACGTCGTGGCGGTGGAGCTCGGTGGCCGCGGGCAGAACTGGCCGCTGCCCGCCAGCACCCCCAGCGCACTCGCCTGGGACTACGCGTTCATCGCCGGCTACGGCCTCGCCCTGTGGCTGGGCACCACCGCTGCCCGATGGGTGTTCTGGTCGCGCCGGGCCGCCAGCCTGGCGAGCCTCGGCAGAAAGGCAGCCGTGGTCGTGGTCGTGGCAGACCTCATCGAGAACCTGTGCCTGACCATCGCACTGAACGGCACCGGGGCCACGCCCTCCACCCTGGCGGCCACCGCCCTGGATGCCGCCGCCATCGCCGCCGTCATCAAGTTCACCGTCCTTGTCCCGACGGCGATCATGGCCGTGGCGGGCCTGCTCGTCACGTTCATCCGCCTTGCCGCCAGCCTGCGCGCGCACCGGCTCTGGCAGCCCGACGACGTGATCCTTCCAACGGCGACCGAGGACCAGCCGCCGGATCCGCTGATCCCCGGCGCCCCGGCCGGCAGCAGACGCGCCCAGGCGCGGACCCGGATCGACCGGCTTCGGGAGTCCCTGCACGCACGCCTGTACCGCACCACCACCCTGACACCTCGGGCGCTCACCCCTGGAGCGGGCTCCGACCGGCCGCAGTGGCAACACGCCTACAACGTCCCCGGCATCGACCAGAAGGACCTGGACGCCCGGACGAAGAAGAGCAAGGTCACCGGCTTCTGCCTCTCCGGCGGCGGGATCCGGTCCGGAAGCGTCGCGATGGGTGCCCTGGAGACGCTGCGTCCCGACCTGCGCAAGGCCGACTACCTGGTCTCCATCTCAGGAGGCGGCTACACCTCGGGAGCCCTGGCCCAGCTGCTCACCGACGCCGGCGACACCCACCACGTCACCGCACCCGGTCGCGCGGTCCACGACCCGGACACCGCGTACGTGGCAGGCAGTGTCGAGCTCGACCACCTGCGTCGCCACACCTCGTACCTGGCCACGACGGCGACCGAGGTGCTCGTCGCCCTGGCCGTCCTGGCCCGCGGGCTTCTCGCCTCGCTCCTGTTGCTCTTCGCCCCCGCGGTGGTCATCGGGGTGGCCGCAGCGTGGTTCTACCACGCGATCCCGCTTGCCGTGCTCCCCCTGCTGGCGCCCGGCACGCCTGCCGCCAACGCGGCCGGGATCACCACCACCGCCCCGGCCGGTGCCGGGCTGAACCTGCCGACCACCGCGCTGCTCGCCGTTGGCCTCCTCGGCTTCCTCGCCCTGCTGGCCTGGCTCGTCCAGCTCGCGTCCGGCAGTGTCGGCGCAGACCCGACCAGCTCGCAGGAGAACGTCACCCGGTGGTCCAGGCTCGAGAAGCACACGTACCGCAGGTCTAACCGGGCGTCCGTCTTCCTGACCCAGATCAGCGTCATCACCGCCATCGGCGCCATCGGCATCCCGACGCTGGCCTGGGCCTGCGGCCACCTGGTCTCCGCGACCACCCAGACCAACCGCCTGACGATCGGTGTCGGCGGATCGGTGAGCACCGTGCTGCTGACCTACCTCGCCAGCATCGCGAGCATCGGGTGGCGCAAACGCAAGACGATCCAGAGCGTGGCCACCGGCGGCGACGGCAAAGGCGCCGGAGCCAAGCAGAAGGCCGCCGTTCCGAACGGGCTGCTCCAGCTGCTCCTGGT
>JBBRZQ010000376.1:0-2277 GCA_038236535.1 Actinomycetales bacterium | reverse complement strand
GGCCGGTCGCTGAGCGCGACAAGTGCCCTGTCCGTAAGGCATTCTTGGGGTTGCGACACACCAAGCATTGCCGACGGGAAGGGCACTTGACGGATGAACGTTACCAGCACGACACGGGCGCGGATCGAGACCGGCGGGGTCGGGGTTGTCGCGCATGTGGGACTGCACGCGTTGGGTCGTTTCGCGGACACGCTCGGGTTGGGCGCCGCGTTGTCGGCAAGGATCGTGCCTTCGGGTGAGCGGTTCCCGTTCCATGATCGCGGGAAGGTGTTGGTGCACGCGATGCTCACCCTCGCGGCGGGCGGCGACGCGTGTTCGGATGTCGAGTTCCTGCGCGCGCAGCCGGCACTGTTCGGGTCGGTGCCGTCGGACTCGACGTTGTATCGCACCTACCGTCAGATCGACGCGGTGACCCTCGCGGGGTTGTGGGACGCGATGGCCGAGGCCCGCGCGGATGTCTGGGCGGCAGTCGATGTCGGCGAGCGGGTCGTGTTGGATATCGATGGGTCGTTGATCGAGATCCATTCCGAACACAAACACGGGACGGCACCGACCTACAAACGCGGGTTCGGGTTCCATCCGATGTTCTGCTTCGCGGATCTCACGGGCGAGACATTGGCTGCACGGTTACGGCCCGGGAACGCGACCGCGAACAACGCGGCCGATCACCTCACGGTGCTCGACGACGCGATCGGCCAGTTACCGGCCGAGATCGCAGTCGGCCACCGGCCCGGCGACGACCCGGCTGGCGTGTCCCGGCCGGTGATGGTCCGTGCTGATTCGGCCGGCGCGACGGCCGGGTTCGTGTGGGGATGCCGCGCCCGTAACGTCGGGTTCGCGGTCGTGGCCCGCAAGAACAGTCAGATTCATGGGGCGATCTCGAAGATCGAACTCGACGACGATCGTTGGCAGTTGGCGATCACCCAGACCGGTGACGAACGGTCCGACGCGGCGGTCTGTGACGTGACCGATCTTGTTGACCTGTCCGCCTGGCCTCCCGGCATCCGGCTGATCGTGCGGCGCGAACCGTTGCATCCCGGCGCGCAAACATCGCTGTTCCCGTCGCTTGAGTTCCGCTACTGGGGTCACTACACCGACCAGTCCGGCGACCCGGTCGCGCTCGACGCGCACATGCGCGCCCACGCGCATGTCGAGGACCACATCCGACGGTTGAAAGATTCCGGGCTGGACCGGTTCCCGTTCGTTGATCTCGACGCCAACCGCGCCCGTCTCGCGATCGTCGCGTTCGCCGCGGATCTCGTGCGTTGGTTCCAACTCGTGTGTTTGGACGGGCCGCTCGCCGTCGCGGAACCGAAAACGTTGCGTTGGCAGCTCTGGCACGCCCCCGCCCGCATCGTGCGCCGCGCCCGCCAACAGATCGTGCGGATCCTCGACGACTGGCCCACCGCCGACGCGTTACTCCGCGCCTACACGCGCATCAACCTTCTCACCTGAACACACCCGCGCCCACGAACGTGGCGGGAGCTTGACCACGCACGCCCGAACACGTCCCGACACGGCCCCCACCGTGCTCGCGTCGCTCGCGGACCGCGACAAGCCCGAGCACAGCGCGCCGTCAAGCGCTCTCACGCACGCTGAACACCACTCAGCAGTTCCCGTGAACGATCGGGGCTAGTCGGGGTGATCGTTATCAACCAACGCTCCTAGTCGGCACAGTGCATGTAGCGTCGGGTCCCTTGAAGGAGGGCCGCATGACAGCCGTTGGCGATCAGATCGAAGTGTCATCGAAGCCTGGGCCTCGGTCCGGCGTGGTGACCGCTGTGAACGGCCCCATGATCGTCGTGCGTTGGAGTACGGGCGAGGCGTCGAGCTTCGTCCCCGGACCGGGTGTTCTGAGCGTCGTCAAGCGCCGAGGGAGCCGATCCGTGCCCACAACTCGGACGAGTCGGGTTCGCGCGCGGTCCGGCCAGCCGAGTCTGGCTTCGAAAGCATCCAAACGGAAGAGCGCCGGGACCTCGAAGCGCCACACCGCGACGAAGAAACCGGTCAAGACCAAGACGAGATCGCCGGTCAAGCGAACTGCAACACCGACACGCACCGCGACGAAGAAGGCTGGCACCAAGAGGGCAACTATCAAGGCAGCGAAGCGAGGGAACGCCAAGGCCAGCACTCGTCGCCGTCTGGCAGCGACCACAAAGGCTCGTGCTGCTCGGACTCGGAACCTGAACAGCGCGAAGAAGACGACCAAGAAGAGTCCCGCGAAGAAAGCGAAGCGGGCCACCAAGAGCCGCTGAGTTCGGTGGGGGACTCGGTGAG
>JBBRZQ010000375.1:0-2282 GCA_038236535.1 Actinomycetales bacterium | reverse complement strand
TCCTGGCTCGGGCGGGCGCCTTTCCTGCTTGCCGGGGGAGTGGTAGACATCACGACGTGACCCGTCCGGGTCGCCGACTCAGCATGAGAGGTGGCGTCGATGAGTGACGCAGCGAGTGCGTCCACAGCCCCCGGGGCTGACCGTTTCGACGTCATCGTGGTCGGGGGTGGTTCGGCGGGTGCTGTCGTCGCCGCCCGGCTCTGCGAGGACCCGTTGGTACGCGTGGCGCTCGTGGAGGCCGGGGGCCCGCCGCCGGCTCGTGAGGTGATGCCGGCGGCGGTCGCCTCGCTGCAGCTCGATCCGGATGTGGACTGGATGTATACCGGGGATCCCGGTGGGGCTGGCAAGGGCCTGACCGGCGGTCGGATGATGGTGCCCCGGGGCAAGATGCTCGGCGGTTCTTCCGGCCTGAACTACATGGCCTACGTGCGTGGTCACCCGGGTGACTTCGACGGGTGGGCCGCCGGCGGCGGCAAGGGCTGGTCCTACGAGGAGGTGCTGCCGTACTTCGTCAAGAGCGAGGACCTGGCGCGGCCGGACCCGCCGGAGGGCGTCGTCATCGACGAGGACGTCCACGGCGCGGGTGGGCCGCTGGGAGTGTCGGTGCGCGCGCCGCGGACGGTCGCGGCCGAGCAGTTCGTCGAGGCCGCCGAGGCCGCCGGCATCCCGAGGGGCGACTACAACGGGCGCGACCGCGGTGGCCCGGTCGGGTGCGCGTCGCTCTTCCAGACCACCACCCGCCACGGGATGCGCTCTTCGACGTACCACGCGTTCCTCGAGCCGGTGCTGGAGTGCGACAACTTGACGGTCATCACCCACGCGCGGGTCGAGCAGGTGCTGATGGAACCAGACGGAGCCGGGCTGCGCGCCATTGGTGTGCGCTACCGCGACGCGGACGGTCGCACGTCGACCATCTACGCCGAGCGCGAGGTCGTGGTCAGCGCCGGCGCGATCGGCTCCCCGCAGCTGCTGTTGCTGTCCGGGATCGGGCCGAGGGAGGAGCTCGCGTCCGTGGGCGTGGAGTGCGTGCTGGACAACCCGCACGTCGGCAAGCACCTCAAGGACCACCTGCACGTGCCGCTCGCGTTCCCCGCTCCGGGTGTGGCGCTGACGATGACGGAGATCGCGATCTCGCTCGGCCCGGACGCGCTGCGGGGCCCTGCCGGTCCGTTGCCGGCCGACCCCGCCGATGACGACGGCCTGCCGCCCGAGCTGCTGGCGCTCAAGGGCGAGGCCGAGCGGAGGGTGAGCGAGTGGGCCACCACGGGCCAGGGGCTGGCGTCCTCCTCCTTCTACGACGCCGTGGCCTTCTTCTCCACCGGGCTCGGGGACCCGCACACCCACGATGCCCAGATCGGAATGCTGACCTGCGGCTACACCCCCGACATCTGGGAGCACCTCTTCCGGATCGATCCGGCCGCCTACTTCGACGATCCCGATGTCGCACTGTCGGCCGATGCCGAGACCGTCGTCGTGCTCCCCAACCCGGTGCAGCCGCACTCCGAGGGGCAGGTGCGCCTGGTCAGCAACGACGCGGCGGACGCGCCGCGGATCGACCTCAACTACCTCACCGACCCGCACGACGTGACCGTGATCGTCGCGGTGATGCGGCGAGCCCTGGAGATCGTCGACCACTGGCCCGGGGCCGGCATCGGACCCCTGATGGTGCCGCCGGCGTTGGCCGAGGCGCACGGTCACACCGAGGGCGAGGCCCCCAGCGACGCACTGCTCGAGGACCTGGCGCGGCACTACGCCCTGACCGTCTACCACGAGACGTCGACGTGCCGGATGGGCAGCGTGGTCGACGCCGAGCTGCGCGTGATGGGCGTGGCCAGGCTCCGCGTCGCCGATGCGAGCGTCATGCCGACGGTGGTCAGCGGCAACACCAACGCTGCCACGATCATGATCGGGGAGCGCGCGGCGGAGCTGATCGCCGCGGACCACGGGATGACGTTGGCCACGACCGTCGGCTGAGCCGGGTGCCCGGAGCCCGACCACCATCACCAAGCCAGCCGTGGCCTCGACGCGGCAAACGGGCAGGGGGTCCCCAAACTGCCAACTCCGGTCGCAGGGACGAGAAAGGCCCCGGCCGGGGCCGTTGCCGTCCTGCTTCAGGTCAGCGGATGCCTGTGGCTGGACTCCAGTCGGGGGATCGACCAGCCCGACCTCGGGACGGGTGGCCAGGCCCGCTGGGAGGAGACCGCCGTCCAGCGTCGGCCGCGCCACGGCGGCCGGCACCCCTGCGGGTGCCCGAGCCCGTGGGGCCGGACGAAGTCGAGCCG
>JBBRZQ010000374.1:0-2283 GCA_038236535.1 Actinomycetales bacterium | reverse complement strand
CTCAGGACGGTAGTGCGCGGGCTAAGACGGTTCATGTGTATGTACTCCAGACGTACGAACGGAAGGCACCCAAGAGTGGGTTCCCGAAGACATGTTCACGCCCCCAGCCCTATGGGCACCTCGCGAGAACCTCAAATCAGAGTCAAGGCGGCCCGAGAGCCTTGAGCCTGACTTAACACGGAACTGATACCTCCTTGCGGTCGGGCACGCCACTCTGGCATCTCTCGACTTACTGGAGGATCTCAATGCCCCGCGACCCCAAGTCCCGCGACCTGACCCTGAACTCTCTCGCTCTGCTGACCGGCGGGCTGACAGCTGCCGCCTTCGTCGGCACGGGTTGGGTCACCGGCCTCGCGTCCGACTACACGGCGCAGAAAGCCCACGCCAAGGCGGAGGCCATGGCCGCGGCCGCCCCCGCCGTCGTGGCCCCTCAGCCGGTGGTGACCCCTCGGCCGGTCCGCACCGTGGTGACCACGCGATACGTACAGGCTGCCTCTGGCTCCGTCCAGGGCGGCACGTCCAGCCGGACGACGAGCCAAACGACGGGTGGGGCAGCCGCCCCGGCTCGTGCTGCCGCCCCGGCACCGGTCCCTGTCAAGGCTCGGGCGGCCGCTCCTGCGCCATCGGCCGCATCCTGATGCGTACCCTGGACGCCCAGGGCACCGGGACCGCAACCTGGCGGGCCCTGGGCACCTACGTCCATCTCTCAACCGAACGAAGCGCTGTGCTGGGACCGGCCCGCCAGATCGCGATCCGGGTGCTCGCAGACGTGGATCGGGCCTGCAGTCGCTTCCGAAGCGACTCGGATCTCGTCCGAGCCAACGCCAGGGCCGGGTCGTGGACGAACGTCTCCCCGACGCTGGTCCAGGCGATCGACGCGGCGATGGAGGCCGCGGCCCAGACCGATGGTCTCGTGGATCCCACGCTCGGTCATTCCCTGGAAGCTGTCGGCTATGACCGCGACATCGCGCTGATCCCCGCCGCGTCACCCGACCCAGCCGGGATTCCCCTGCCTGCGCAGGTCGGTGCCTGGAGGGAGATCCTGCTGGATCCAGAGGGCGCCGTCAGGGTGCCACCGGGGTGCGCCCTGGACCTGGGTGCCACAGCCAAGGCGTGGACTTCCGACCTGATCGCGGACTCCATCGCGGCCGAGTTCGACTCGACGGTGGTGATCAGTCTCGGGGGTGACCTCGCCGTTGCCGGCCCCGGCGGTTGGCCGGTGGCCATCAGCGAGACCATCGACGACCTTGGCGATCACGAGATCGTGCACCTGCCGTATGGCGGGCTGGCCACCTCCAGCACGGCTGCCCGGCGGTGGATCCGTGGTGGCGTCATACGGCACCACCTGCTCGACCCGCGCACCGGTGAGCCGACCAGGGGTCCATGGCGCACGGTCACGGCGACGGGGGCCACCTGCCTGGCTGCGAACACCGCCAGCACTGCCGCAATCGTGTTGGGTGACAAGGCAGTTGGCTGGCTGACCGCGCGCGACATCACTGCCCGACTGGTCGACCCGGACGGCAACATCGTGCGGACCCCCCGTTGGCCTCAACCGGAGGGAACAACATGACGGACATCCTGCACGGCCCTGCACTCTGGTTCGCCAACCGCGGCACCGGTTTCGTCCTTCTCCTGCTGCTTACGCTGTCGACAGTGCTCGGCGTGCTCTCGACGTCCCGGGTGAGCCCTCGGCTCTGGCCGCGGATGCTTTCACAGGGGTTGCACCGCAACGTCTCGTTGATGGCCGTGACCTTCCTGGCCGCACATGTCGCTACCGCCGTGGTCGACACGTTCGTTGACATCCGCTGGTGGCAGGCGTTCGTGCCGTTCAGTGGAACCTACAAGCCACTCTGGCTGGGCTTCGGGGCCTTCGCCCTCGACCTGCTCATCGCCGTGACAGCGACCAGCATGCTGCGTCACCGGATGTCACATGGACCCTGGCGCGCCATTCACGTCCTGGCCTACGTCGCATGGGGTGTGGGCCTGCTGCACGGAATGCAGATGGGCACAGACGCCGCCGCCGAGTGGGGCATGGCGATCAACTACGGCTGCATCGCGGCTGTGTCTGTGGCTGCCGTTGCCCGATTCGGTCTACTCGCACGTTCGAAAGTGGTGACCCTATGAATACAGTCACAACCCCCCTGCCGTCGGGTGTACGCGGCGACGTCGGACTGACTCCCGCGGTGTCGCAAGGGCCGGCGTTGCTGGCCGGGATCGGCGATGGTCCGCGCCTCGCGGCCCACCGTAACCGGCTCGGCCCGGCGCCGACACCAAGGGCAGAGT
>JBBRZQ010000373.1:0-2306 GCA_038236535.1 Actinomycetales bacterium | reverse complement strand
GCCGTCGAACACACTCGTGGTTCCGGTAGTGGTGACCGCACCGTTGGCCGGGTCCAGCTTGACCTGGACAACACCCTGGCCGGTGGTCGGGTCATACACGGCCTTGGTCCCGGCCTGTGGGGTCGAGAAGGCCAGACCGGACACGGTGGCCACCCGCCCGGCCGCGTCGTAACCGGTGGTGGCGACATCACCGGCGTCGCTGGTGAAGGACGTAGCCCGCCCCCAGGCGTCGAACACACTCGTGGTGCCGGTCGTGGTGACCGCACCGGTGGCCGGGTCCAGCTTGACCTGGCCCACACCCTGGCCGGTGGTCGGGTCATACACGGCCTTGGTCCCGGCCTGTGGGGTCGAGAAGGCCAGACCGGCCACGGTGGTGCGGGTGGAATCGGGGCGCCCGTCGGCCAGGCATTCCTCGCCGCACGGATACCGTATGCCGACCCGCCAAGCCATCCGACCCGGCACCTTCACCTCCGGATTGAGGTCTTTACCGCCGTCCGGAACCAACGATGCGAACCCTTCGAATGGACCAAAACCGCCGACGATATCCTCGCCAAAGCCAAACTCGGCAAGAGACTACAAACTCGCGACGCTAGACGCAGACCTCCTCAGGTAGGGACGGCCATTCTGTTGAGATTTATGCGTCGGCGAGCTGGTAGGTCAGTGGGCGGCGGTCTCCGGGGATGGTCGCTGGTGTGGTGTTGAGCTCTTCGGTGAGCAGCTGTAGGGCGCGGGCGACTCGTGGGCTGTCGGGGCGGTCGAGGGTGACGGTGATCGCGTTGGGTGTGTAGTTGACGTGCCCGGGCAGGTGGAGCAGGTTGCGCAGGATGGCTCGGTATTCGTTGGGGTCGGCGAGGTAGGCGTTGAAGTGTTCGGCGAGCCAGGCTTCGGCGTTGAACGCGAGCAGCCGCAGCACCATCTGCAGGCTGCGGCGGGCCAGGTGTGGGCGGGCAAGTTTGGCGTCGGGGTCCAGGTCGGTGGCCGCGACCTTGGCTGGTATGGGGCGCTGCGTGGTCTTGGCGTCGCTCAGTGCGGTGATAGCTTGCTCGATCCTGCGGTGTGCCGCTGGTAGCGCGGCGTTCTTCTGTTTGGGGGTGCCGGGCCCGTTCAGGAGCTGGGGCAGGGCGCGTTCGGCGGTGGCGAGCTCGGTGTCAGCGGCGGCGACGGCTCTGTTGGCTGCGATCCGGGCCGGGTTCTTGACCTTGCGGGTGTCGGGGTCGATGTCCATCGCGTAGTCAGCGAGGGTGTCGATGCCGTTGTGTGCGGCGGCGTATTTGAACATGTTCTCGATCCGCCACCGGGCCCGCAGCCAGCACAACAGCGAGGCGCCGGTTGCGGTGGTGTCGCTGGTCAACACCTGCAGGACCGGCAGGTCGTGCTCGAACAAGGTGAGCTGGCGGGCCTGGCCGTACTTGGGGATGTCGACCATCTCGTCGGCCAGGTCCACGTCCACGCGCCGCCCATCACGCAGTGTCCAGGACCGCGCCGGCTTGGCGGTGGCCTCCACCAGGGGTGCCCGCCGGTAGGACACCCAGTGCGCGCCCGCAGCGCGGCAGGCGCTGAACGCCGACGCGTACGCCCCGCCACGGTCGAAGCCCAACATGATGGGCAGGTCCGGGCCGAGCACCTCCCGCAGCTGGGCCAGGACACCGGGCAGGGTCGATACCAGCCCGGTCGGCTCACCGGTGCCGAAGACCACCGCCCGGCCCCGGGCGTCGACCACCAGCGTGTCGTCCCGGCCCGGCTGGGCGTGGCGGCGTTTGGTGTTCCAGCCCTTGGCGACCGGGCGGGCACCGCTGTAGGCCACGAAGTGGTCGTCGACGAAGTACACCGCCTCCGGCGCCGGGTCACACGTGAGCATCCCCGCCGCGAACGCCCGCTGCAGGCCCAGCGGGTCGGACCCGTCGGCCAACGCCGACAGCCGGGACCGTAGCGTCGCCAACTGCGGGCCCACGCCCAGCCCGACCGCCGCGCCCGCGTCGACCCGTCGCAGGTGCTTGGTCCCCTCGATGGTGTCGACCCCCAGGGCGAAGCCCACCATCGCGGTGGTCAACACGGCCAGGTCGCTGTACCGGCGGGCCGGCCCACCGCTCAACGTCGCCAAGATTGCTTCGGCGCCCACCCGGTGCAGGTAGGGGTACAACAGCATCGCCCCGGCGTACCGGCACGGGTACACCCCGGCGCCGGCCCGGGCCGAACCAGCCGGCGTCCCGGTGGACTCGGCAGTCGCCGCCGGGGTCTCACAGGTGGGCGCGATGGTCTCCTGCGGGCCGGCCACCGTCGACTCGGACTCGGTGCCGGTGTTGGCG
>JBBRZQ010000372.1:0-2307 GCA_038236535.1 Actinomycetales bacterium | reverse complement strand
GGTATGCCCATCGGACAGGAAGGCGTGCTCGGCGATCGGGGTACCACTCACGGGGATCTTTCCTCTCGCTGGTCGGCACGGACAGCCGCACCGGGTCATTCTCTGACGGGGGACGCATGCGGCGTCGCCTCATAAGAACACGGAGTCGCTCGGCGCATTGCCGGCCGCCGGCGGCCTGTAGTCCGAGGCTCCCGCGTTGGCGGGGACGATCGGGTCCAGCCGGTCCGGGATGGCCCCCGCGACCGACTGGCCCACCCTTCGCGGGCTGGCGATGGGTGGGCCGGTCGGGTGTTGCTGGTGATGCCGTGGGGCCGGTGTCGTTCAGCCTTGCGCGTTGGGGACCAGGTCGACGAGGTCTTCCTTGGGTTCCTTGTCGGTGTAGCCGATCACCGGGCAGTTGATGACGAACCCGACGGACCCGTATCCGGCGCCGCCGGGGCCGGTGAGAAGGTCCGGTCGGGTGGCGGCGAGGTTGAGGATCTGGTTCTCGTCGGTCTGCAGCGTGTTCAGTCCTTGCCTGACGGCCTTGTCGGTCCACTGTCCGAGCTGGGCGTCCCAGAGGGGGCTGTAGGACAGGGAGTGGCGCGGGTCGGTGATGGTGGGGAAGTCGCCTTGGATGTTGCGGGCGTCCCCGCCGTTGCGTAGCGCCGCCAGCAGCGCGGTGTTGGCCAGGTTGGCGTCCTCGGTGGCGTGCCCGTCCTTGATCAGGTGGATCAGGCCTTGCGCGTTGGGGTTGCCGGCCCCGGTCTGGCCGTTGAGGAACGGGAAGATCCGTTCCCGTCCTGAGCCGAGCGCGTCGTCGCCGCCGAGGAACGAGGCCTGGTTGAGCAGCGGGACGTAGGTGGAGCGTTCCAGGACCGCGGCGAGCGGGTCGGATGCCTCGGTGGAGATGTAGAGGATCGGCTGGCCGGCGTCGAAGCCGCGCACGACGAGCAGGTCGACGGTGGCCTGGGTGAACTGGCCGGGCCCGGCAGGTGCGGCGGGGTGGATGGCCAGGACCCGGTCGCCGGTGTTGGTGTGGTGCACGACATCGAACGGGCCGTCGCCGGTCGCGACGATCGGCGCGTTATAGACGATCGGTGAGCCCTGGATGCGGATGAACGGGCTGTACCCCGGGCCGCCGACGGCCCCCGGTTGGACGGTGGTGGCCGGCAGGGTGGCCGGTCCGGGGACCAGCACCCGGGTCGGTGCGAAGTCGGGGGCACCGGCGAAGTGCACGGTCGCCTCCCCGAACTTCAAGTCAGGGGCCGAGGTTTCGGTGACGGCCTGCACGCAGGCCGGGCAGCCGATGCCGAGGTTGGTCAGCTTCGCGGCGTAGTTGACGTTCAGGTCGGCGGCCAGGCCGACGTCGGAGGACTCGGTCAGGATGTACCAGACCGTCTTGCCGTTCGCCACCCCGCGGTGCAGCGGCAACCGGACGGTCCCGTTGTGCAGGTCAACCTGCTTGGCGCTCTTGAGGATCAGCTTCTTCGCGGGCAGCAGCGAGGATCCTTTCGCGGCCGAAGCTGAGTCGCCTCCCGGCTGATCCGCGGCCGAGGCGGTGAATAGTGGGGTCAGGCTGAAGCCGGCGACCAGGGCAGCCGCCGTCGTGGACAACACGACGCGGCGACGCCGGGTGGGTAGTTTCATAACACACCAATCGTGGGTAGAGGCGTTCGGGGACCGCGCGCATGGACGTGTCTGCATGCGCAGCGGCTGAAAGTCCTTGGGGAGCGACCCGTTCAAGGGGAGGCCGGCCAGGTCATGGTCCAAGCCGAGACCAGTACTACGCCGGGGGCGACCCGCTGCCAAGACTTGGTGGGTCACCGTAACCAGCCGATAACAACGCTCCCCCAGCCGTTGCCGGGCGCGGCGACGAGCTTGGGCGCGATGCACGGCAGGGGTGCCCAGCGGTGAAATACCTCGCACCGCACAGCGAACGGGGATACCCCGGTCAGGTCCGAAAAATGCCGTGCCGGCGTCCAAGCGCGGCGAGGGGCACCCGGGCGGCTCACCGCCGTCGTGGCGATGCTCGCCGATCCGACCCGCATTCCTCAGTGGGCTCCCGCCCTCGCCGATGAGTTCCGCGGCGACTCCGCGTCGGGGTGGTGTAGTCGGACGCTGAGAATGAGAACGAGCGAGCTCTGACCCAGATCCGCGGGTAGGGGTCTCGGATTCCGCTCTTCCGGTCGATCTTGCGTCGATTTGTTGACTGTCAGCGTTTTCCGTGGTTTCGGCAGGTCAGTGTCCCGGATGGCGCTCCGGGTGGGCGGGTTCCAAGGTCCTGGTCGGGTCAGCGGGTGGGCGGCCGAGTCAGGCCGGGTCGGG
>JBBRZQ010000371.1:0-2336 GCA_038236535.1 Actinomycetales bacterium | reverse complement strand
GCATGTGCTGGTCGGGATCCCATCCCGAACACAACCATGGTGCAGCGTATCCGTCCGACCGTCGCCTTCCGCTGATCAGCCCGGCTTGCTAGCCTGCCGAACTGCGGCGATAGAGGCCGGCGTGATCGCAGCGAGGTCCTGCTTGCGTCCCCGGCGATGGAGCAGCAGGCGCGGGGTGACGGCGGCCAGGTAGTCGGCGGGGACGAGCTTGGCGAGGCGGCAGGACTGGAGGACGGTCATGGCCACGGCGTCGCGGTGGGCGGCGTCGAGCGACCCGCAGAACATGGAGTTCTTGCGGATCAGGGCGTTGACGCGCAGCGCGTTCTCGGCTGCGTTGTTGTCGATGGGCATGAGCGGGTCGTCGAGGAAGCGGGTGAGCCCGTCCCAGTGGTCGATGATGTAGAGCGACCCGTCGCCGAGCTGGTGCGCCTTGCCGTAGGTGGCGAGGGTCTCGTGGGCCAGCTTCAGGATCATGGCCATGATCGGGCGGCTGCGTTCATCGCGGATGCGCCGGCGGCGGTCGAGGAGCTCTTCCGGCGGCCCGCTGTCGGCGTCGTGCTCGCAGCGGTACAGGTCACGGTAGAGCGCGATGAACTGCAGCGCCTGCGGCGTGTTCGGGTGCCGCTTCAGCCAGTCGGCGAACGGTCGGCGGGCGTGGGCATTGCACAGGCCGAGGCGCTCACCCAGCAGGAGCTTCAGCCAGCCGGGCCAGGCGTCGACTATCAGCCGGCCTGCGAAGCCGGCGGGGATCAGCTCCCGGGCGCGTTCGTGGCGCAGGTCTTCGGTAATGCGGTAGGCGACCTGGCCGTTGCCGAGCATCGTCCACAGGTTGATGCGGTCGCAGGTGCCCGGGGCCTGCACGCGCTGCCAGGAGGCGTCGGCGTGGACGACCGTGCTCGCCAGGACCTGCGCGAGGATGGCCAGCGACAGCGGTGCGAACAGGTGGCCCCAGGCGTTGATCGCGTCGTTCACCGTCTGCTTCGAGATGTCGACGCCGTCGCGGCCGAGGCGGGCGACCTGGCGATGGAACGGCAGGGCGTCGAGGAACTTCTCCGTGACGAAACGGTGGATGGTCTCGTCGGCGAAGTCGCCACCGGGGACGATACGGTCCGGGGTCGTCTGCACGACCACCTGGTTGGTCGCGGTCCGCACCAGCTCCAGCTCGTGGACGCGGCGCAGGAAGGGGCGGCCCGCCGGCGCCATCAGCTCGTCGTAATGACGGCCGCTGCGGCGCACGATCAACGTGCCGTTGGCGATTTGTTCGGCCCATTCCGCCGGCAGCGGAGCATCGACCTCGTCCAGGCGCAGATGCGGATAGCGCTGGGCCAGGCCGCGACGGTCGCGCGGGCGGCGCACCACCTGCTCGCGGCGCTCCTCAGCCGGCGGAGCCGCCGTCGACTCCTGCGAGAGGCCCCAACTCGCGTCGATCAGTTGCTGACCCTCCGCCGTCAGCACCACCTGGCTGGTCTCGGCCCGCGTCCCGTACAGCTGCGTCTGCAGCTTCGCGATTATCTGCTTGGCCTGCACCAGCGCCGCTGCCAACGGAGCTGTCGCTTCGGCCACCGCCTGCATCACGGCGGCGGCGATCATGTGTTGGACCTGCTCGGCGGGGATCATCACGGGCACGCCCGTATTCTACCAACCGACGTGCGCTGCCGCTACCATCAGCGCGCGTCCGCGCGCGAAATCGCATGCGTTGCACGTCGATGCCTTCGAGCAGTGCATGGATCCGTGCCGGCGTGGCGACCACCGTCGCGCCCGGATCCGCACTCCACGACGACACCGTGGCGAAGGTGCCGGTGATCAGCCGCTTCATGCAGATCCAGAAGCCGCCGTCCTCCCAGATCAGCGCCTTCAGTTTTTTCCGGTCGCGGCTGAGGAAGATAAAGCAGTCGCCGAGATAGGGCTCGTGACCGAGCTCGTGCTCGACAACGCACGACAGGCTGTCGATGCCCCGGCGCATGTCCTGCGGATCCCGGGCCACGAAGATCCGCCGCATCGATGAGAAGCTCAGCATCCCCGCCTCCGCCAGGCCAGCGCCGTCGATAGCAGCGCGCCGGCCAGGTCAGCCGGGATGCCGTCGCTGAACACGCAGCGCAGGCCGCTGCGCGTCGTGATCGTCAGACGCCGCCGACGGCGTCGGCCGCGACGGGATGGTGGTTGGACGATCAGTTCGATGAAGCCGGGCATCCAGGCAGCATGGCGCGGTCATGCCGGGCTGGGGGATGGGGCGTCGGACGGATACGGCCCACTGCAGGGTGCCAGTTCCCGACACCAACCCGCCAGTCGAAGCCACAAGGACGCCTTTGAAGAAGCAGTCGAGGTGGTCGGGGATG
>JBBRZQ010000370.1:0-2385 GCA_038236535.1 Actinomycetales bacterium | reverse complement strand
GGTCACCTGCGGGCATCGGGCAAAGGACGCAAACCGCCACCGGCCGGACTGGGTATCTCCATGCACCAGGTCACCCGATCCCGACGGTTCAGACGAGCCGGTTCTCGTACGCGAGGGCGGCGGCCGCGGTCCGGGACGGCACGTCCAGCTTGGTGAAGATGTTCGAAAGGTGTCGGGCCACCGTCCTGAGTTCCGCAGCTGGCTGCGGTCGAGTGACGCGAAAAGGGTCGTTGACCTGCGGAGACGCGCGCGGGGCTGGTGACACGGCGTGTCACTAGAAGGGGCGCGGGGGTGGCTGGGCCGCTCAGGCCCTGGGTGCGGTGTCCAAGCTGAGGATGCGTGGCGGCAGCGTCAGGTCGAGCTTGGCGAGGGTCCGCGTCTGCTCTGCAGTCGGTTCGGTGGTCTGCCGGTAGGTCCCGGCGGGGCCGGTGAAGGTGCCCACGGCCAGGCGTTGGAGGTCGCGGCGGACGTTGGTCCAGGTGTCGCCGGTGGTGGTCTCGATGATCCGGATCAGGAGCAGCGCGAGCCAGCACAAGATGACGTGGGCACGGATGCGGTCCTCGAGGCGGTGGTGGACCGGGCGGAGGTCGAGGATGGACTTCATGTCGCGCCAACCGCGTTCGACCTCGAGCAGCTGCTTGTAGCCCAAGGCGATGTCCTCCGCGCTCAGGTGGGGTTCGTTGGTGCGCAGCAGGTACTTGCCGTCCAGCTTCTCCTCGGCGGTGATCGCCGTGGCGTCGACGCGGAGCAGTCCGCCGGCGGTGACGCGCAGGAACCGGTTCAGGCCGGGCTTGGTGGAGATGACCCCGCGCAGCTCGGCCCGCTTGGTCTTCGAGAGCTTGTCGGAATCGGCGATCATCTCGCCGAGCCTGGCGACGAGGTTGGCCCGGACGGTGGCGTCGCGGTCGGCGGCCTCGGGGTTGTGGCAGATCACGAACCGTTCGTGCTCGCTGATCCGGACCTCCTTGACCCGCAGGTTCCCCGCGACGGCTTGGTAGCGGCCGGCCCGGCCGAGCGCGGCGCTCGCCTCGGCGGAGCCGGAGCGGAGCTTCTCCCCGAGGATGTAGCCACCGCCGGCGCGTTGCAGGTAGCGGCGGTTCTGTTCGGAGGTGAACCCGCGGTCGGCGACCCAGACCACCCGGGCCAGGTTCCAGTCCCGCATGTCGTCCTTGACCTGCCGGATCAGCGCCGAGTCGGAGGTGTTGCCCGGCCAGCACCACACCCGCACCGGGATCCCGTCGCGGGTCACCGCCATCCCGATCACCACCTGGGGTAAGTCGTCGCGGTGGTCCTTGGACTTGCCGTAGGTCCGGAACCCGGTCTGCTTGACCGCCCCGACCGGCACCCCCGGCGCCAGGTCCTCCCCGTCGGTCTCGTCGGCCTCGTCGGCGTCAGCGCCGTCGGCGTCGGTGCCGTCAGTGCCGGTGCTGTCCCCGGTGGGGATCGGGCGGCCCTTGGCGTCGCGCCAGAGGGGCTCGTCGGGGACCTCGGTCTGAAAGTAGGTCGAGGTGGTGTCGAAGAACAGCAGGTCGACCTCGAGGTTGAGCAGGTCCGCGACCGAGGCGTACACGTTCTTGGTCAGCACCGGCTCGACCTCCAGCAGCCAGTCCATCGCCCGGTAGCAGGCATCATCCGTGGTCTCGGGCAGACCCTGGATGTGGACGTCGCGGGTCACCCACCCGGCAGCTGCCAGCTTCGAGGACGGCGCCAGCGCCCGGTTCGCGACCAGGCCGAACAGCACCCGCTCGGTCACCGCGTCCCGTCGCGTCGTCCCCAACAGGGACCGCATCGTCGTGGCCACACCGAGGCGACCCCACAGGGCGTCCAGCACATAGGCCCCGCCCAACGGGCGTGACTCGGTGAACGCCAGCCCCGGCAGCCCACCCGCACCGCCAGCGTCGTCGTCCCCACCGGCATCCCGGGCAGATGTATCGCCGAGCAGCCGTGTCAGCGACGCGATCAGCCGCTGCACAGCAGCCCGGTCCAGCTCCTCGGCCCGACCGAAGCTGTACAGCACCTTCATCTTCGACGACTTCGAAGACGGGTCCCACTCGTTGTGCGCCAACTGCAGGTACCGCACCATGCTGCCGTCCCGGTTCCGCCGCGACGAAGTCCTCACGAACATGTCACCAGACGCTACCGGCCGAACCCGCACCCACGCACGCCGAACACG
Source organism: Actinomycetales bacterium (assembly GCA_038236535.1). Taxonomy (GTDB): domain Bacteria; phylum Actinomycetota; class Actinomycetes; order Actinomycetales; family Dermatophilaceae; genus UBA4719. Next base: position 212 of record JBBRZQ010000370.1, on the reverse strand, counting down.
CCAAGTCGTGTCACTAGGCAATTCCGGCCGTGTCACCACCGGCCAAGCCGCTGACCTGCACGTTCACCCCGCCGCGCGGCCCAGAACAACGATTAGCTGCGGAACCCAGGTCGTGGAACGGGTGCTCGATACGACGGCGCTGCAGTCCAGATGATGTAGGCGCCCCGACAAGCGGCCTGACTGTTGCTCGCGTGGTGCACGCCGTAGCCGCC
>JBBRZQ010000369.1:0-2389 GCA_038236535.1 Actinomycetales bacterium | reverse complement strand
GAGGTCCGGGGTGTCGAGGAGGCTTGCCGCGGCACCATCTCACCCGGCCGCGTTGCCGACCCACATCGTTGGTCTTCCGGCGGCCACCCTCGAGACGCTGGTGCCCCAGGGGCAGCCGTCACGGGCCCCCTTGGTGGGGGAGGATGGCTTGGACTGGGGGCTGGTCGCAGCCTTCCGCTCCCAGGCCTCGGACCAGTTGTCGTCCGCGGTGGGCGGCGAGCGGGGCCGCTTGGATCGCGAGACCCAGCAGGAACTTGGCCGGTCCATCATCCAGGAGCTGCTGCAGGCAGCCGCGGCGGAGAACCTCTCCGCGGGCCGCGAGTCCTGGTCCTTGGCCGGGCAGGAAGCCCTGGCTACGGCGGTGTACGACGCGCTGTTCGGTTTGGGGCGATTCCAGCCGCTGGTCGACAACGAGGAGGTCGAGAACATTGAGGTCGATGGCTGCGACAGTGTGCTGCTCGAGTACGCGGACGGCACCCTCGTGCCGGGACCTGCCGTGGCCGAGTCGGACGAAGAGCTGATCGACTTCCTGTCCTTCCTCGCCTCGAGGTCGGAGGTCAACGCCCGACCGTTCTCGGAGGCTCAGCCGCGGCTGCACATGCGCCTGGATGGGGGTGCGCGACTGGCGGCCACCGCATGGGTGACGCCTCGTCCGGCGATCGTGATCCGCCGCCACCGCCTGCGGGAGGTGACTCTGGATGACCTGGTCGACAACGGCACCCTGACCCCTGTCGCCGCGACCTTCCTGCGGGCCGCTGTCAAGGCCAAGAAGAGCATCGTCGTGGCGGGCGACCAAGGTGCGGGAAAGACGACCATGGTGCGCGCCCTGTGCGCTGAGATCGGCCCGTGGGAACGGATCGGGACCTTCGAGACCGAGTACGAGCTGCACTTGCACGAGCTCAAGGAAAAGCACCGCCGGGTGGTTCCGTGGGAGGCCCGTCCCGGGTCTGGGGAAGTCGGAATGAACGGGCGCCAGGCCGGCGAGATCACGCTCGAGGACCTGCTCTACGACAGCTTCCGGTTCAACTTGTCGCGCCAGATCGTCGGTGAGGTGCGTGGACGGGAAGTCATCGCCATGATCAAGGCGATGCAGTCCGGTGCTGGCTCGATCAGCACCACGCACTCAGCAGACGCACTGGGTGCGATCCGAAAGCTCATCACCTGCGCCATGGAGGCAGGCGCGCACGTCACCGAGGCCTACGCGACCCGGGCGATCGCCGAGCACATCGACCTCGTCGTCCAGGTGCACCTGGAGACCAAGCCGATGACGGATGGAACAGCTCGCCGCTCCCGATGGGTGTCCGAGATCCTCTCGATCTCACCGGGGGAGAAGGACCGCGGCTATGCCACCACTCACGTCTTCCGTCCCGTCACCGCCGCGCCTGCCGTGGCCGGCATCCTGCCTGACTACCTGCGCGGCCTCGAGGAGTTCGGGTTCGACCTGCAGGGCTTCCTGCGGGAGGGCCAGCTGCAGGAGGAGGCATCATGACCCCGCTGATTCCTGGCCTGGGTGGTGCGCTGGTCGTCGCCGGCCTGATCGGTGTCGTCCTGGGGATCCGCCCGGCACCCGAACGCCCCGCCGCGCCGCCGCGATCCCGGGTCCCGTTCGCGGGCCGGCTCGCGGCGATGTCCAGCCGCACCCGGATGCTGCTTATCGGCGGCGTGGTCGCGGGCCTCCTGATAGCCCTGTTCACCGGGTGGTTCATCGCCATCGCTCTGGTCCCGGCCGTCGTGGTCGGCCTGCCCACCTTGCTGTCCGCCCCACCGTCCGCGTCGCGGATCGACCGCCTCGAGGCGATGGAGGAGTGGACCAGATCCCTGTCGGGGGTGCTGACCGTAGGTGTCGGCCTCGAGCAGGCGCTGATCGCCACACTGCGGTCCACCCCGGCGGCGATCCGCCCCGAGGTCGCCCAGCTCGTCGCACGGCTGCGGGCACGGTGGAGCACAGAGCAGGCGCTGCGCGCCTTCGCTGACCAGCTCGACGACGCCACCGGCGACCTGATCGCGGCCAACCTCATCCTGGGCGCCCGCCGCCGCGGCGCCGGCCTAGCCAGCGTCCTGGACTCCTTGGCCGAGTCGGTCGCCTCCGATGTGCGTGCCAGGCGCGCGATCGAAGCCGACCGTGCCAAGCCGCGCGCGACGGCCCGCTGGGTCACCATCATCACCGTCAGCGTGCTCGTATTCCTCGCCCTGACAGGGGAATACATCCAGCCGTACACCACCCCCCTCGGCCAGATCCTCCTCGTCATCCTCCTCCTCGCCTACGTCGCGACGCTGATCTGGATGCGGTCCATGGCCAAAGGGGCCCCACTGCCGCGGTTCATCGGGGCAGCTGCCAAGGAAGGAGCCACCCGATGATCGCCACTGGACTGCAGCTCGCCATCGCCGG
>JBBRZQ010000368.1:0-2413 GCA_038236535.1 Actinomycetales bacterium | reverse complement strand
GGGCGAGGAAAAGATCGCCGTCGCATCCGCGCACCTTGTCGAGCTCGGCCGAGACGGCTACCTCGTCAATGCCCAGCACGGCATCTTCCTTGGTCGGGAAGTAGTTGAAGACCGTTCGGGTGGACACGCCGGCCCGATCGCTGATCGCTTCGATGGTCGCGGCGTCGAGCCCGCGTTCGAGCGCGAGCTCCGCAGCAGCGATGTGGATGTCTTCGGAGGTCTGCGCACGCTTACGTTCGCGGAGTCCGGGACGGGACGAATTGTTTATAAATGCATTCTTGCACGATGCGCAACAATGCACAATCGCATTTTTGCGAGCCGCGCAATAATTCACAGGGTTCTCGCAGGTGCCACCGAGGAGTAGGGGACTGACTGTTCCGTGGCACTGGGTTCTAGGAGCGCGCTGATTAATCTGGCGTATTAAGGCGCGCCTCTGCATGGATTTGTGGGCGTGGTTAAGACTTGGTTCATGCAGGGACATGATGATGGTCGACGTCAGATTTACGATGTCGAGGCGATCGCGGGACATTTGCTTCCGGCCGGGTCGGTGTTCGCGTTTTTGGCTGTGCACCGACATGCTCTGTTCCCGGATGACGCGTTCGTGGACCTGTTCCCGTCGGGACGGGGCCGCCCGTCAACGCCGGCCGATGTGATCGCCGCGGTCATGGTGTTGCAAACCCTGAACAACCTCTCCGACCGCGAAACGGCGGAGGCGGTCACTTTCGACCTGCGCTGGAAGGCCGCGTGCGGGTTCGCGTTGACGGAAACGTCGTTCCACCCGACGGTGCTGGTCTATTGGCGCAAACGCCTCGCCGCGAGCAAGCGCCCGCACAGGATCTTCGAGGCCGTGACACAGGTCATTGCAGAGTCGGGGGCTTTGTCTGGTCGGAAGCGCAGAGCCCTGGACTCGACGATCCTTGAAGACGCTGTCGCCCGCCAGGACACCGTCACGCAGCTTGTCGCGCAGATCCGCCGGGTGGACCGGGAGATCCCTGGCGCCGACGTGACCGTGGCCAGGTTGACCGGTCACGACTATTCCAAACCGGGCAAGCCCGATATCGCCTGGGATGACCGCGCTGCTCGCGACGAGTTGGTCTCCAAGCTCGTCACCGACGCGCTGGCCCTGCTTGCCAGCATCGACGCGGATGCCCTCACCGACAAGCAGCAGGAAACGGTGGCGTTGTTGGCGTTAGTCGCGGGGCAGGATGTGGAACCGGCAGACGGATCTGATGGCACGGACGGGCGGTGGAAGATCGCCCGCCGGGTCGCCCCGGACCGGGTCATCTCAACCGTGGATCCCGACGCCCGCCACGCGCATAAGAGCCGGCAGAAGAAGATCGACGGTTTCAAGGCTCATATCGCGATGGAGCCGGAGACCGGCTTGACGACCGCGGCCGCCCTGACCAAAGCAGCCGGGCCGGAAAACAGTGACGCGGCGCGCGGGATGGAACTCCTCGCGGCTGACACCAGCATTGGCACGCAGGAAATCGAGGCGTTGGGTGATTCGGCTTATGGCAGCGGAGAACTCCTCGCGGCGATTTCGACGGCCGGTCACACGCCGATCATCAAGCCGATGCCGCTGGGCCGCGCTATTCCCGGCGGGTTCACCGTCGATGACTTCACCATTGACGAGGCCGGCCAGAGCGCGACATGTCCCGCGGGCATCGTCCGGCCGATCAGCGCGACGGGACGCGTGAGTTTTGGTAGTTCCTGCGCGTCCTGCCCGCTGATGGCCCAGTGCACGACTGCGAAACGGGGGAAGAAGATGCAGATCCACCCCCACGATCGGCTACGCCGTGAACACCGTGTTCGGGCCCAGGATCCCGGCTTTCAGGCCGTGTATCGACAACACCGACCGATGGTCGAACGCACCCTCGCCTGGATGACTCGGGGAGCTCGGCGTGTTCCCTACCGCGGCACCGTCAAGAACAACGCCTGGTGGGTCAACCGGGCTGCCGCCATCAACCTCAAACGCCTCCTCAGCCTCGGCCTCACCAGCCAGAACGGGACCTGGGCCATTGGATAACACCCCAGACCAGGACACCCAGCCCGCCACCGCCGACGCACCCGCCCTTCACGGCCCGGCCCGCCCAACCCCAGAACCACCTTCCGGGCCCGAGGACGCTTTCACGGGCCCGGCCACCGGGCAAAAAACGCTCTAAAGACTCGATTGGCCCACTAAAACGTTGTAAATCAGCGGTCTCCTAGCCGGTTCGCAGCAGGACGGTCTAAGCCGCCGTCGTTCCTGTCGCGGGAATCGAGCTTGCCAGCACGGTGTCGAGCACGGCGGATGCCTCTTCGCTCGTCGAGCTCTGGGCGAGAGCGAGTTCGGAGACGAGCACCTGGCGGGCCTTGACGAGCATGTTCTTCTCGCCTGCGGACACACCGCGTTCCTGGTCACGACGCCAGAGGT
>JBBRZQ010000367.1:0-2413 GCA_038236535.1 Actinomycetales bacterium | reverse complement strand
CTGGCCAGTAAGGCGCACGTGTAGGCCGAGCGTTCAAACAAGCTCAAAGCCGGAACCACGGAGACCCTGTCTTCGTGGTTCCGGCTTTTCTGCGACCTCAATATCCACGACCTCAATATCCACGACCACAAAATCCACGACCACAAGGGGAGCCGGTAATCAAAAATCCACGACCACAATGTCTACGACATCAATAGTCGTGACCGGGCCGATCTGCAGGTTGACATCCATTTGGCCATGAATGGCCGGGAATACCCGAGCGCAGCGAACGTCCGGGCCAGAACTCGAACCCGGCCGGAGTCCATTACACGGCGTCTGGCCAATCTCTAAAGGTCGCCAAGTGCATAGTGGCCGGGATAAAAAAGGGACGCTCGTAGCCCCTTTATCGGACTTTCTCTTTACCCAGGCCTTTCTTCGACGTCTCCCCTAGCCCGGATCGTTCACGGGTCGTTACCTGACACGGGGCCTGGATGCGCGAAAGTGCCTGTCGCGTAAGGGAAACTTGGACTTGTCGAGAGTTCAAATGACCCAACGGGAGAGGCACCTCGCAAGTGAAGCATACGACGTGGTCGACAGGATTGTCCGTATCTGCTGATGGAACCGGTGTTGTGGCGCATGCCGGGAGCGTCGCGGTCAGGTTGCTGGCCGACCGGACCGGGCTGACAAAGGAACTGTCGAAGGCCACCAAGCGGCGTTCTTTCGCCCCGGTCCATGACCGGGGCCAGGTGCTGGTTGACGTCGCGGTGATGCTGGCCGATGGCGGTGAGGCGATCGGCGACATCAACGTGCTGCGCCACCAGGGGCAGGTGCTGGGGCCGGTGGCCTCGGCGCCGACGGTATGGCGGGCCCTGGACGCGCTGACCCCCGCGGCGTTGAAACGGATCCAGGTGGCCCGGGCCAGGACCCGCCGTCACGTGTGGGCTCAGCTGCCGGCGCTGCCAGTATCTCAGGTCGCCGACACCGACCTCGGCGAGATCGTGGTCCTGGATGTGGACGCCACCCTGGTCACCTCGCACAGTGAGAAGAGTGGCGCTGCTGCCACATTTAAGGGCGGTTTTGGCTACCATCCGCTGGCAGTGTGGTGCGATAACACCCAGGAGATGCTCGCGGTGATCATGCGTCCGGGCAACGCCGGTTCCAACACGGTCGCCGACCACATCGCGGTCCTGACCCAGGCCATCGCCCAGATCCCCGCCGCCCACCGCAAGCACATGCTGATCCGTGCCGACGGCGCCGGTTCCTCCCACGGGCTGCTGGACTGGCTCACCGACCAGGGCACCAAACGCGGTCGTACCGTTGAGTATTCGGTCGGGTTCGCCACCAACGTCAAGGTCCGCGCTGCCATCGCGAAGCTACCCAAGAAGGTATGGACGCCCGCCACAGACGCCGATGGGGATGTGCGCGAGGGCGGTGACGTCGCCGAGATCACCGCACTGCTAGACCTGTCCGGTTGGCCGGCCGGGATGCGGTTGATCGTCCGCCGGGAACGACCCCACCCCGGCGCGCAGCTGTCCCTGTTCGAAGAGACCGACGGGTGGCGCTACCAGGTCGTCGCGACCAACACCGCGGTCGGGCAGCTGGCGTTCCTGGAGGCCCGCCACCGCGCCCACGCCCGAGTCGAAGACCGGATCCGCAACGCCAAGGACTCCGGCCTGGGACGGTTCCCCTCCCGTGACTTCGCGATCAACACCGCCTGGGCCCAGCTCGTCGCGATCAGCGCCGACCTCATCGCCTGGCTACGGCTACTGGCCCTGACCCCAGAGCTGGCCAAAGCCGAACCCAAAGCACTGCGCTACCGGATCCTGCACGTCCCCGCCAAACTCGCCACCGGCGGGCGGCGACGCAGGCTACGAATCCCCACGAACTGGCCATGGGCCACCGCGATCGTAAGCGCATTCGCCAAGATCGCAGCGATACCGGCACCCGGCTGAGCGAGCAGCATCAGCCCCGCCCGACCGACCAAGGACCCTCGGAGAACCGCCACCCGGAGCGCCACCCGGACCTCCGTCATACCCACTGACCGATTCCATGACGACCATCAGCACCATGAGCTCAACGACCCGAATCAGCCACGTCGTGAATGACCGAGGTTAGCGTGAGGTCCGCGGTACGGCATAGAACCGCCCGTGATGGAATGCAACCATGCCGGTCGACAACGTGCAGCGACTCACTGCGGGGCAGCTCTCCGAGGTTCTCTCGCTCGTCGAGACCGCCACCGGCGTAGACGAGGTAGCGCCCCTTTCGGAGCAGGTGCTGCTTGCCCTCCGGGGTGCCCCCGCCACCAGCGCCCCTCACTTCCTCGCGTATGACGGCACGCACCTTGCGAGCTATGCCCACCTCGATCGAGACCCGAAGGGCAAACGCGCCACCGCGGAGATCGTGGTTGCTCCGCCATCTCGGCGCCGGGGCTTCG
>JBBRZQ010000366.1:0-2414 GCA_038236535.1 Actinomycetales bacterium | reverse complement strand
TCGGTTCCGTCTGGGCGACGGAACCTGTTGCTACGGCTACGGATCCGCCCGCCGGCGCAGGTCCCGAAACGGTCCGGTTACCAGCAGCGGCTAGGGAAAGACCACCCCCGGCGGCGGCAACAACACCACGGGCTGGTGCCGGACCGGTACCCATCCACGACGCCTTGCGCAACAACCTGCCCAACGCGGCCGTGGGGTTGGTCGCGCCGACCGCGACGTCGTTGACGTCTGCTCCGCGGGGCAGCTCCACCCGGAAACACTCCACCCCGGCCCCCATCAGCTGCGCGGCCAGGGCTGTCGCGCCGGCGTCGCCGGCCGGGTCGGCGTCGAACGCGATCAACACCCGCCTGATCCCGTGCGCAGTCACGGCGGCTTGGTGCTCAGAGGTCCACCCGCCCACCCCGTACGCAGCGGTCACATGACGAAACCCCGCACACCACAACGACAACGCGTCGATCAGCGACTCGCACACCACCAGCTCATCGCTGCCGGCGAAGGCGGCGATGTTGAACACCCCGGCGTGCGGGCCCGGCAGGTACAGATGCCGCGGGATCCCCGCCCGCAACCCGCGTTCGGCGACCTTGCGGCCGTACACCTCACCCACCCCACCGGCTTCGTCCAGCACCGGGATGACCAGGGAACCGGTGAAGTGCTCATGCCCGCTGGAACGCAAGATCCCCAACGCCTGCAACCGGGCCCGCACCGCCACGCCGTCCTTGGTCTGTGAACCAGGCAACCGGTAGCCCAACGTCCGGTTCGCAAACCCCAACCGGAACACCTCACGCGCCCCCGGATGGTCGATACCCCGCCTGGCCAAGAACCCCAACGCCTCCGGGCAACCAGCCAGGGTCTGCTCGTAGTAGCCGACCACCGTGGCCAACAGCTGGCCATCGCCGCCGCCGGCGACCACCAACGCAGGAAGCTTGCCCGCCGAAGACCGCCCCACCGGCCCACCCGACGACAGCGGCGAAGCCGGCGCCAACGCCCTCAACGCCACCGAGTCCTCCCGCAACAGCTCCACCGCATGACGAAACGAGACCCCCTGCGCGCTCATCACCCAGTCAACGGGGCCACCCCCAGCCCGGCACGCCCCCAAGCAATGCCACAAGTTCTTGCCCGGGCTCACCACCAGCGACGGCGTCCTGTCCTCATGGAACGGACACCGCCCGACCAGGTCCGCGCCCTGCCGGCGCAGCTCAACCCCCACTCCCTCGACCAGCCGCTGCACACTGACCTCGGCCTTCAACCGGGCCAGCTCGACCTCCGGAACTCGCGCCACGCCGACCTCCTGAACATTCTTGACATGCCTACTTTGCATCAATCCCATGTCACTATTGCACATCAGGCAAGAACGGCGAGGACAACCACGCAAGCGGAGGTGCCGAGATGGGCTCAGAATGGCTCCGAGAGCACGAACACGGAGGCCCCGTCATGTCGCTACGCGAACGCGTCCACGAACTACGCAAGGAACACGGCTGGTCCCAAGCTGACCTCGCCGGACGCATCGGCGCCGACGCCGCACAGATCAGCCGCTACGAAAACGGCCGCATCACCCCCAGTGCCGACGTCATCGTCCGCCTCGCCGAAACCTTCGACGTCTCCTGCGACTACCTCCTGCTCGACGAAGCCCCCCGGCGCCCCCACCGCACCCCCGAAGACACCCTCGGCCCCCGCCTGGCTACCCTCGCCGAACTCGGTGACGACGACCTCACCCTCGTCACCAGCTTCATCGACGCCCTTGTCACCAAAACCCGCCTGAAAGTCCTCGCCGGCGGCGCGAGCTGACGCAGCCTCAACCGGTGATGAACTCGGCCGGGACGACGTCAGCCAGCCACACCCGCTCGTTGCCGAAGTAGAAGACCACCCCCGCAGCCGCCGCCTCCGCCGCAGCCACGGTCAGGAGCACCGGACCCGACGACTTCCGCCCACCCACGGCCCGCGCGGTCTCCACGTCCGCCGACAGGTGCACATACTGCCGGCCCATCGGCCGCAGCCCCTCTGACCGGATCAGTGCCACCGCGGCAGGCGAAGTCCCATGGAACAACACCGCCGGCGGTGTTGCCGGGGTCCGCCCGATGCGCCCCGGCAGCGAATGCCCGTACAACGCCCTGATACGCCCCTCCCGGATCTCATGGCGCTGCTTGGCGGCCCCCACCACCATCGCCTCGACATCAGCCTCGGTCAGCGACCTCCAACCGGCCTCATCACGCAACGCGTCCACCAGCGCCCCCACCGACGTCCAGCCCCCCTCATCCAACTCCAACTCATACACCTGAGGTGTGTTGCTCCCACCGGACAGTGACCCAAGAAGGGAGAATGTCTCCCAGATAAGGAGGGGTCATTATGTCGAAGTACCGTAAGTTCACCCAGGAGTACCGCGACGAAGCGGTGTTAATGGTTATCCAATCGCAGCG
>JBBRZQ010000365.1:0-2417 GCA_038236535.1 Actinomycetales bacterium | reverse complement strand
TCAGGCCGACGCCCTGCGCCCACTGCTGGAGAACTCCCGCCGACTACGCGAACTCACCACCGAGCTCGCAGCCCTCGCGCTACAGCAGGTCAAAGACGACCCGACTCAACCCGACCCCTGAGGCCTATTCGCGCGCGCTCTTAGTAGGAGTGTGAGGAGGTTTCTAGCCGGTGCAGTGCCGAATGTTGAGGCCAACGGGCCGAACTCAGAGCCAAATCTGGGCAAGCACTATGTATGGATTTGTCTCGGAGTCTGGGGCACAATCGGCAGCCGATGTGTGGCAGGCCCCGCGGGGGCCTGCCACACGCGCTTTGGAGGTGTTCACGCGGTGATGAAGCGAAACCTGATCGCGGTCGCGATCACGTTGACGGTCTTGGCGACTGCAGCTTGCGGGGGATCGGACGTGGCCGTGAAAGCCACGGCCACGACGTCGCCGGCCACGTCGGCGACCTCCTCACCGATGAGCAGCCCGGCACCGACGGTCGACCCGAAGGCGCAGCCCGCAGTCGACGCCTACCTGGCCTACATGACTGCCTCGAACAACGCGCTGCGCAAGCCGCGGGCGCTGGGTCAGGACATTCCCCTGAGTGCTGACTACACGAAATACTCATTCGACCCGGAACGGTCAGAGTTCAGCGCGTTCGTCCAACAGTTGTCGTCACAAGGCCTGAGGATGGCGGGTGATCCTGGCCGGCCAAGGCCGCAGGTTCGCTCGATAGATCTCGTGGCGAAGCCCTTCCCGGTCGTCGTCCTCACGGACTGTCCTACCCCAGCGGTCAAGTGGGTTGCCCATGATGTGAAGACCGGCAAGAACGCTGCGGTGCCGCCGCCGGCAGGAACGGTTCCACCTCCCTACCGGACGACGGTCCAGGTGATCAACTACAAGAACCACTGGGGCGTCGCCAAGATCACCACGGACTCGGGTCGGACATGTTCCGGGTAACGGTGAGTCTCCTCGGGAGGCTCGGCGCCGGAGTGGTCATCGCTGCGGTGGTCGTGGCAGCGGCCGCGCCGACCGCCCGGGCGGATCAGAGACAATGCAAGGTTGTGCACAACGCCTTGGTCTGTGTCGCGGTGCACAGCCCCGCTCAATCCGCTCCGAGTCCCGGGCCTGCGCGTCCAGGGGTCTCGCCCGGGACGTGTTCGTGGCAAGGACACCCGTATCCGTGCCACGACAAGGCGTTCGGCTGGTTTGCCAACTCGGACGGGTGCTACTACGAAGCGCTGACTCCTCAGCCGGCATACGACTCGACGCTGTGGGAGGGGCACCCGGCCGGGCAAGGTGCCATCTATCAGTTCATGTGTCCGACCTGGGCTGGCACTGGCGGGGGGTGGCGATGGCGCGCCACCTCCCCTCAGCCCATCACCGTGACACCGGCTCAGCTGGCCCAGAAGGCGTTGGCGACGCTGACGTTGCCGAAGCCGGTCCCGCCTTCGTCTCCGTCCGGGGCGACGTTGCAAGACGGGCGTCCATACACGGTGGTGCGGGTGCCGACCTGGTACTGGACCAGGCCGGCGTCCTACAGGGCGAAGACCGCCCGCGCCGCTGCTGGACCGGTGTGGGCTCAAGTGACGGTGACGCCAGCGGCCCTGACGTTTGCCCCAGGCGACGCCGGCAGCACGACATCCTGTTCCGGACCCGGGAGAGCATGGACCCCGCCAGCCGGACCGTGGGCGCATGCCCCTGGCGGGTGTGACTACTCCTACCCGCAGTCAACATACGGATATCCAGGGGGTCAGTTGACTGCTACCTACGGGATTGTCTGGAGGGCCACCTGGGTCGGATCCGGTGGCACCGGCGGCAACTTCCCGGATGTCACGACCACTGCCACTTCTCGGTTTGCTGTGGCTGAAGCTCAGGCGGTGATTGTGAAGTGACGACGTTGAATTCTGGATCTCCGGTTCCGACGCCGCCCCCTGCCCATTTGGGCTCGGCCCCGGCGCATTCCTCGACTCCGATGAGGGCCACCGGGGTACCAGCGCCTCCGGCGGTGCGGGCCGCCGCGGCTCCTCGACAGTGGAAGCCCCGCCAGGTGCTGCTGGCCGTGCTGGTCGTGGCTCTCGGCGGGTTGGTGTCGATGTGGGCGATGAGCTCATACGCTCATCGCGACCGGGTGTTGGTGATTGCACAGAACGTGGCGGTGGGCCACAAGATCACCGTCGATGACCTTGCCGGGGCTGACCTGAGTGTGGATCCGCGCGTGGCCGCGTTCACGGTGGAGCAGCAGGATCAGGTCATCGGCAAGGTGGCGCTAGCGGGCCTGGCCAAAGGCACGCTGGTCAACCCCTCGCAGGTCGGGCAGTCACCATTGCTGACTGCGGGCCAGGTGCTGGTACCCCTGCAGCTCAAACCTGGGCAACTGCCTGCGGTCGGGTTGGCGCCTGGGCAGCGGGTGCTGCTGGTCGCCACGCCGGCG
>JBBRZQ010000364.1:0-2419 GCA_038236535.1 Actinomycetales bacterium | reverse complement strand
GCGCGGCGGCGGTCGCCGTTGGTGCTACGTCCGCCGACGATCGATCTGGACTCCACCGACGTGGAGGTGTTCGGGCGGGCCAAGGCGGGGGTGGCCTACACCTATCAGGGGCAGCGCGCGGGACGGCCGCATCTGGCCAGCTGGGCGCAGGCCGGGTTGCCGTTGGCGGCGGACCTGTTGGCCGGGAACGACGATGTCCGCCCGCGCTGCGGCGACCTGCTGCGCCGGGCGGTCAAGGGGTTGCCGCCGGTGGCGGTGTGCGCCCGGCCTCGGGTGCGCGCCGACGCCGGGTACTTCACCGCCGACCTGGCCTGGGCGGCCGATGAGGTGGGCGCCGACTACGCCGTCGCCGCCAAACGCAACAGCGCGTTCTGGCGTGAGCTGGGGTGTCCGCGGATACCTGGAGCCCGGCGCGGGGGATGCCGGGGGCGCAGGTCGCCGTCATGGACTACGCCCCGGCCGGGTGGCCGCCGGACGCGTACACGATCGGGCGCCGGGTCCGGGTCGAAGCGGTCGACATCTCGGCCGACTCCCGGTCCCGCCGTCGGCGCACCATCGCCAAGGACCAGCTCGCGCTGGCCCTGGGCGGGGGGCTGGACCACGCCTGGGCGGTCAGCTTCATCGTGACCAACCTGCCGACCAGCACCCCAGCGCAGGTGGTCGCGGTCGAGTCCTGGTTTCGGGGCCGGACCGCCATCGAGGAACGCTTCCCGGAGGCCAAGCTCGGCGCCGGACGCAACCACCTCCCCTCCGGCCACGCCGACGTGAACACGGTCTGGATGTGGGGCGCGCTGCTGGCCGGGGCGCTGTCGGTGATGCTGGCGTCGCTGACCGGGCTGGACGACGACGCCGGCAAGGCCCGGATGCACCGGCTACGTCACCAACTGCTCGCCGTCCCAGCCAGAGCCATCCACCACGCCCGGAGCATCACGCTGCGGCTACCGCCCGGCGACCACGTCCTGGCCGAGGTCCTCTCCCGGCTACGGGAACTCCCCGACCCGGCCTGACTCGGCCGCCCACCCGCTGACCCGACCGGGACCTTGGAACCCGCCCACCCGGAGCGCCATCCGGGACACTGACCTGCCGAAACCACGGAAAACGCTGACAGTCAACAAGATCGACGCAAGATCGACCGGAAGAGCGGAATCCGAGACCCCTACCCGCGGATCTGGGTCAGAGCAGCGAGGGCCGGTATGCCGTCTTGGATGTCGCTGTGCACGGCCGGCTCGTCGAAGCCCACCCATGATGTGTTCGATCGCCTCGTCGACCGTGCGGTTCAGGGGCTGGCGGTCGAGGCCCGCGCGTGAGACGCCGGTGCCGAGCTGGGCAAGGGGTGCGGTGCTTCCTGCGGCAGCGAGCGCGAATCCGTCTCGAAGGAGGGCCGCGAACCATGTCACGGCCAGGTGGGCTGGCGCACCGACGTCGACGAACCGTGCGGCCATGGGTAACATGTCCGAGAGGGTCTCGTTGACGTCGAAGAGAGTGACTGCGGGCAGGCGGGGCCTGTCGATACTGACGGGACGGTCTGAGCTGGGGATCGTGGTGTCCATGCTTCTCCGTGTCGGCTCTGGTGTGCCCCGGCACGGGTTGCCGGGGGTCTGGGATCGGGTGCTGGCTCGCGCTACGGCGAGCGAAGGTTTCCTGCGCGTACCTGGATGTGCCCTCCTCGCAGGCTCCATGCCTGGACGTCGGTGCATTCTCGCTCGAGCGCGGTCCATGGGTGCGCGGTGATGTCGGAGCCACCCAGGATGCAGGCAAGACGCGCCAGCGGCGTCAAGGCGGTCGCGGGACCAGTGGGGGCCTGCAGGTCGACGACGGCGACCCGTGCTCCGGGTCGGGCCGCCGCCGTTGCGGCACGCCAGGCTTCGGGCCAGTTGGTCATCACCGAGAGCGAGTAGGTGAACAGGACAGCGTCTGCGCCCTCCGGGCCATGATGTGCACCGAGATGGCCGTTGAGCCATCCGGGGGTCAGGCTCGTCGCGTCCGCATCGTCCAGGGTAATGTTCCTCCACCCTCGGCGTTCGGCTTTCGCGCGCGCCTGGGCGAGCATGTGGGCGCTGGCGTCGACGCCGACGATGCGGCCGGCTGGCCCTATGGCCTCGCGGATCAGGGGGAAGTTGAGGCCGGTTCCGCAGCCGATGTCCAGCACGAGCGCGCCCGGACGCAGCCGCAGCGCGCCGATGCCACTGACCCGGCCGGTGCGGTAGACCGGCCGCTCACCGGACAACATGTCGTACGCCGGCGCGAATGACGTGTACCGGCGCGGTCGGCGCATGCCCTGCCTCCTGCCGTGGCTCTGGACTGTTGGCGACTGCTCTTCTGAGATGGTAACACGGTGAGTGCGCCGACGGGTTCCCGTAGCGTGCCCACGCCTTCAGATAGCGCCGACCCAGCGCGTGCGCTCGCGTTCCGCACCCAT
>JBBRZQ010000363.1:0-2436 GCA_038236535.1 Actinomycetales bacterium | reverse complement strand
GTAGGCATCGATTTCGTCGGATTTGCCGCGCATCCGCCGTGTCTGCCGTGCCGGGCGGATTACCTCGGCGACCTGGATGCCCACCTCGTGCAGGTGCCGGGTCAAGCCCGCCCCGTATGAGTTCGTGCCCTCCACGCCGGCGCGCAGCAGAGTCCCGTGGCAGATGATGAAGCTTTCAAGCGCGCGGTAGCCGGCGTCGGTGGTTGGGAACTGGGCAGCGCCAAGGTGTTCCCCGGTGACGGAGATCACGGCCGCGTAGTGCGTGTCCTTGTGCGTGTCCACCCCCGCGACGACCAGAGACTGATCGTTCATGGTGTACTTCCCTTCGTTCGTGTTTCAGAATGGGAAGTGGCGGCCGGGCGAGCAGACAAGACGTTGACGAGACCGGGTCGAAGAGGTCAAGCTCCTATGAGGTCATGCGCGCCCGGCCGACACTTCAGCACCGCCCAGGGCAGACAGATCAAAGCAAAGACAGACCCCTCGCGGGGCCGCCAGTCAAGTTGAGGGTCATGCCCTGAACGGCTGTTTCCAGTATCAACGTCAAGCTGTGTGGAGTCACTTGGGTTAGTTTTTGACGGTTTCTTTGGGGATGTTGATTCCGACGGTGTGGGCTGGCGCGGGTGTTGTCGGCCGCGCACGGAATCGTTCCGGGTGTTTCTGGTGATAGGCCTGTAGCGCGCAGTCGCGGGCGCGGTGGGCCTCCCGCCAGGAGCCGTCGTGGACTTGGTCGGGCGAGAACAACGCGATGCCGGAGTGCTTGTGGGTGGTGTTGTACCAGGGCACGTAGCCGGCGAGGTGCTCGCGTGCGTCTTGGAGAGTGTCGAAAGTCCCGGGGTAGCCGGGCCGGTATTTCATCGTGCGGAACTCGGACTCGGAGAACGGGTTGTCGTTGGAGACGTAGGGCCGGTTGTGGGTTCTCGTGACGTTGTGGGCGGTGAGGAGATCGGCCAGAGCGTTCGAACGCATCGCGGGGCCGGAGTCCGCGTGCACGAACAAGGGGGTGCCGTGTTCGCGGAATGCGGTCTGGAACATGTCCACGGCGAGGTAGTCGCTCTCGCGGTCCTCGACCCGCCAACCGACGATCTTGCGGGAGTAAATATCGATGATGGAATACGCCTTGAACGCTTTCCCCCGCCACGGGGAGGGCAGGTCGGTGATGTCCCAGGACCACACCTGTCCGGGCCCGGTCGCCACCAGCACCGGCTTCGTCCGGGGTGCTCTGGACCCCCGCTTCGTGGGCACGATGGGGCGGTCGCTCTGGTCCTTGATCTCGGCGGCGATCCGCCACCAGGACCGGCGTGCGGCGAGCATCACGCCCTCGTCCCAGACGCTCGCGAAGGTGTGATCCACCGAATTCCCGGCCTTCCAGCCCTTCGTGATTCTCTCCTCGATCACAGCCCGATCGTTCGTGGGAATCCGTGACAGATACGCGCGGTCTTTCTGCCCGACCGGCTCGGACACCCGGGCGCGGGGCTTCTGCCGGTATTGCCACGTCGAGCGGGACACGCCCGTGATCGCTAACGCGCGGCGTTGCGAGCCCGTCACCCGCGTCAACTCAGCGACGAGTTCGTTCTCGAGGTTCAGGAATTCGATGGATCGGGTGTCGTCGGGGTGGCTGCGGGCTCTTCCTCGCTCATTGCGTGCAAGAGCCCGATAGCTTTTCCCAGGGCGCCGTTCACCTCTTCCAAGTCGCGCACCCGCGCGGTCAGTTTCGCGACTTCAGCCGCGTGCGCGTCGCGCTCAGCGGCCCGCATTCTCTCTAACGCTGTGCGTTTACCCGGGGGAACAGTCATAGCTCTACCTTCTCGCGGAACCAGGCCGCGGTCGAGGTCGCCCTCGTACACCGCTTCACGCCACCGCCTCAGCAACCGATATGAGACAGACCGCGCCGCCAACCACGTCCCCTTCTGCCCATGCGGCAGCCGGTGATACTCATGAACAAACTCGCGAATCTCCACCGCGGTAAACCCTGGGGTGATCGACATCTCTTTGCCTCCTACTGAAAGTGAACTGACTCACAAACAGCTTGACGCAGAGGGTTCCGGTGAAAAACTCCGTCGAATTGGTTCGGGCGCACGTGTGATTGACTCGCCCCATGACCGAATCAGGGCGAGACCGGGTGGCAACGGATGCCCGTGCCCGCGGACTTGCGATCGACATCGTCCCCCGGCCGGCGGCCGACAGCCTCGAGAGCGCCGCGCGACTGCTCGGAATCGACCCATCCGGCATCGTGAAATCGCTCGTCGTCAAGCGGCACGACGGTGACTACCTCTTCGCACTCGTGCCAGGGGACCGGCAGATCAGCTGGGCGAAGCTACGTGCGCTCGTCGGCGTGAACAAACTCTCGCTGCCGCACGAGGACGTCGCCCTGGCCGCGACCGGCTACTCACGCGGCACCATCACGCCGCTCGGCAGCACGACCGCCTGGCCCGTCTT
>JBBRZQ010000362.1:0-2442 GCA_038236535.1 Actinomycetales bacterium | reverse complement strand
GGCAGCCCATAGGCTGACATCGCGCACGCCGTTCTCCGCTTCACTGGCTCCGGGACCTAGACAACTCCAGAACCTATGCGGGAACGGCGTGTTGCACACCAGCGGCCCGAGAACCCACCCACGGATGTGTCACAAGAGCCCCAAAGAATCGGGTGCGGCTCCGCTGGAGGGACGGGTGAGTGGAGCTGAGGATGGCCTGCGACCAGGCAGTTTGGACTCGGGAGGGATTGCGGGTGGCGGCTGAAGGGCAGCCTGAGGCGGGGATTCGCTTGTCTGGGGGCGCTATGCGCCGGTGCGGCGGGGCGAGCGGCGCGTGGGAGCGGTCGTTGGTGAGGCGTCCGCGGCCTGTGTGGCCCAGCCTTCGGATATTTCGAGGGCGTGCACCGAGGCGATCTGGAGCATTGCGGTGAGCTCCTTGAGGCGTCGGGCGTTGTCGAACCACGGTTGGTACCGGGCGAGCTGGTCGTGGCTCAGGAACTTGGTGACGGTCTTGCCGCTCACGGTCCGGGTCCACTGGATGTAGGGGCCGTGGAGGGCGGGTGGGTCTGCCGTGCAGGCGCAGCCCGGCTTCCCGCAGCGCATGTGGCGCACGACCACGCTGCCGGGCAGCGCGGCGTCGATCTCGCTCATGGCCTCGGCGATGCCGCGTCGCGTCGCCTGCCAGGGCTTGTCCGCCTCGGTGTCTCGCATCGTTTCTGCCTCCTACCACCTCGACCATCCCACCATTGAGACCTTACAGCGGTCACGCTGTAAGGAGTGGCCGCCAGGGCTGCGACGGAAATGGGGAGCAGCGCCGATGGATGAGGTCCGGGCCGACAACAAGGAGAGCTTCCGGGCGAGCCGAGAGTGCTTCGGGGAGGTGCTCGGGTGGCTGGAAGGGCCCGACGCCGCGGCTCTGAGCCATGCTGAGCTCGAGGACCAGCTCGACTGTCGTGGCCGCGAGCTGCTCCGGCGGATGTTGCAGGACCACCTGAGCCTGCGGGCGATGAGCGAACCGCGCCTGGCCGGGGTCCGTGACGCCCGGGCCCGCGCCTATGGCGCTGTCGAGACAGGCCATCACCGCCGGTTGGCGACCGTCTTCGGCGAGGTCGACGTGACCCGACTGGCCTACCGCCGTCGTGGTCAGGAGAACCTGTATCCCGCCGACGCGGCCTTGAACCTGCCCGCCGAGCGTCACAGCCACGGGCTGCGCCGCCTGGCGGCTGCCGAGGCATCGCGGGGATCGTTCGAGGAGACCGCCGCCGCGCTGGAGCGCGCCACCGGTCAGCACCTGGGTAAACGCCAGGTCGAGGCACTGACCGCCCGGGCCGCGGTCGACGTCGAGGCGTTCTACGCCACCCGAGCCCGCCAAGCCGAACCAGGCGCCGAGGGCGCCGTGCTGGTCCTGTCCGCCGACGGCAAGGGCATCGTCATGCGACCCGACGCGCTGCGCCCAGCCACCGCGAAAGCGGCCGCCGCCGCCACCAACAAGCTGCAGTGCCGGTTGTCCAAGGGCGAGAAGCGCAACCGGAAACGCCTCGCCGAGGTCGGCGCCGTCTCCGACCTCACCCCGGCGGCCCGCACGCCCGCCGACGTCCTGGCCACCAAGGCCGGCGACGCCCCACCGCCGGCACCGAAAGCCGGCGCCAAGTGGGTAACCGCAAGCGTGGTCCACGACGCCGCCACGGTGATCGCCAAGGTCTTCGACGAGGCGCAACGGCGCGACCCGAGCCACTCGCGTCGATGGGTGGCCCTCGTCGATGGCAACAACCATCAGATCAACCGCATCGAAGCAGAAGCCCAGACCCGAGGCGTCGAGGTCGCCGTCGTGGTCGACCTGATCCACGTGCTGGAGTACCTATGGGCCGCAGCATGGTGCTTCTTCGCGGAAGGAGACCCCGCCGCCCAGGCATGGGTGCACGACCGGGCCCTGGCCGTGTTGGACGGCAACGCCCGCGAGGTCGCCGCCGGCATCAGACGCAGAGCCACCACGACACGACTGACCAAACCGAAACGCATCAAGGCCGACGCCTGCGCCAAGTACCTGACCAACAAAGCGGACAACCTGGACTACCCGACAGCACTCGCTGAAGGCTGGCCAGTCGCCAGCGGCGTCATCGAAGGGACCTGCCGCTACCTCGTCGCTGACCGGATGGACATCACCGGAGCCCGCTGGTCCCTCAACGGGGCCGAAGCCGTCCTCAAACTACGGGCCGTCCGCGCCAACGACGACTTCGACGAATACTGGAACTTCCACCTCAACAACGAACGACACCGAGTCCACGAACTTCGCTACGCAGACGCGACACCGCCGATGGCCGCTTGACGTCCCTCCACGGGAGCCGCACCCAAAAGAATCAGACGGGTGCGGCTCCTCTGGAGTGACGTGCACGACGCCGGGTGGTGGCGTGCGCGGGTTGGCGCTGGTGGGGTGTTGTTCAGTCTCCCGCGGCGGGTGTGGTC
>JBBRZQ010000361.1:0-2448 GCA_038236535.1 Actinomycetales bacterium | reverse complement strand
CTGTGCGGCGGTCGGCGCGGACGGCGCCGAGCAGTGGAAGGTGTTCTACCGTCGGGTTGTCGGCTGCTTGTTCGATGTGGCAGAGACGGGCCGGTTCGCGTTGCGGGCAGGGCGCGGCATGACCGTGGTTCCGGAGGTCTTTGGGGCCGAGTTCGCGGCGTATGCCAGCTCGCTGGTCGGGAGCGGGCTGGCCGAGGGGACGCTGCGCGCCAAGACCGGGATGCTGCGTCGGTTCCTGGCATTCCTCGCGGAGGCGGGGCTAGCGCAGGTGGCGGCGCTGAGCAGCGCGGACGTGTCCGCCTATGTTCGTTCGCTCGCGCCGCTGGCCGCGTCCACTCGCGCCGGGCACCTGTACTTCCTGCGGGAGTACCTGCGGTTCGCGGTCCGCGAGCACGGCGTCGATCCTGCCCTGGGCGCGATGTTCCCGGTAATCGTCACCGACCGGGACGCGGTCCTGCCCTCGGTCTACCGGCCGGGCGAGGTGGCCGGGGCATTGGCCGAGGCCGGGAACCGGTCCGAGGCGCCGCTGCGGGATCGGGCGGTGATGCTGCTCGCGTCGTTGCTCGGGTTGCGTTCGAGCGACATCAAGGGGCTGCGGTTCGACCAGATCGACTGGGCGAACCGGCGCCTGTCTCTGGTCCAGCGCAAGAACGGTCGGCGCCTGGATCTGCCGCTTCCGGATGAGTGCGCGTTCGCGATCCTCGACTACTGGAAGAACGAGCGCGCCAACGTCGACGACCCGCGGGTGTTCCTACGGGGTCGGGCACCGCACCAGTCGCCGTCCGCGGGCAACCACTTCCACCAGGTGGTGACCGGGTGTTTGGCCCGGGCCGGGGTCGAGGTCTCCGGGCGGCACCGCGGGCTGCACGCGCTGCGGCACTCCGTGGCGGTCGGGATGCTCGAGTCAGGCACTGCGTATCCGGTGATCGGCGCGGTGCTGGGGCACGTGGAGGCCAACACCACCCGCCGGTATCTGAGGGTGGACCTGGCTCATCTGCGCCCGCTGGCGCTGGAGGTGCCCGATGCCCAGTGAGATCACTGCCGGTGAGATCACCATCGACGGGGCCTTCCCGCAGCTATTCACCGAGTACGTCGAGTACAAGCGGGGCCTGGGCTACGTCTACCCGCACAGCCGGCTCTACCTGGTCCGGCGCCTGTCTCGGTTCCTGGCCACACAGGCCACCGACGAGCGGGTGCTGACCCGGGAAGCAGCCGAGGCGTTCGCCGCCCCCCGTGAGGGCGAGTCTGCTGGCTCGGCCGCGGGCCGGCGCGGGATCGCCCGCCAGTTCGCGCTGTTCCTGCGGTGGAAGGGCATCGACGCGTGGGTGCTGCCCGAGCGCGAGCAGCCGCGCCAACCCGGCCGCTTCGCTCCCCGGATCATCACCGCCGAGGAGATGGCCCGGATCATCGCCTGCGCCGACGCACGGCCCGCGTCCCGGTGCGGGCCGCAAACCCAGCCGGTCTACGCGATGCTCGTTCGGTTGCTGTGGTGCTGCGGGCTGCGGATCGGCGAAGCCCTGTCCCTGCGGGTCGGCGACGTCGACCTGGCCGAGGCTGTCATCACCGTCCGCAAGGCCAAACACCACCGGACCCGGTTGGTGCCGATGTCGCCGTCCCTGACGACGTACGCGCGCCGCTACGCGGCCGCGGTGGGCCTCGTCCCGGAAGACGCCACAGCGTGGTTATTCCCCTCCCCACGCGGCGGGGCCTACCACCCCGGCTCGGCCACCGCGCACATCCAGAGCCTGATGCTCGAAGCGGGCGTCACCACGGCCGCCGGCCGCGCTCCTCGCGCCCATGACCTACGCCACTCCTACGCGGTAGCGGCCCTGACCAAGATGCAGGCCGACGGGGTGGACGTTCACGCGACCCTGCCCGTGCTGGCCACCTTCATGGGACACGCCGACATCGTCTCGACCGAGTACTACCTGCGCCTGGCCCCGTCCGCCTGGGCCGGCATCGAGCTTGCCATGGCCGCCAGCTACGCGGATCTCTACCCGCAGGTGAGGCACTGACATGGCTGCCACCGCCCGCCCGTTCGCCGACATGCTCGCCCAGTTCCTCACCATCTACCTGCCGATCACCAGAGCCTGCTCGCGACACACCATCTGCGCCTACCGGGACGCGTTCACGCTGTTCCTGCGGTACATGGACCAGCAGGAGGCCACCCCGCCGGACAGGGTCACCTTCGACGACTTCACCACGCCGAACGTGACCGCCTTCCTCGGCTGGCTGCGCACCGACAGGCACTGCTCCACAGCCACCGCCAATCAGCGCCTGGCCGCGATGAAGTCGTTCTTCCGCTATGTCCAGTCCCAAGCCCCGGAGCAGATCGCCCAAGCCCGGCAAGTCCTGGCCGTCAAGGGCGCCCACGCCCCGCAACCGGCCATCGGCTACCTGCCCGTGGACGCGATCGCGCTGCTGCTGCAGCACGCCGCACGTCGCGGG
>JBBRZQ010000360.1:0-2454 GCA_038236535.1 Actinomycetales bacterium | reverse complement strand
GTCGCTCTGCTGGATGGCGAAGTACTGTCCCTCCCCCGGTGCGTGGGAGGAGCACCACACGCCGCCGTGGTTGTCGCTCGGACCAGACCCGTGGTAGACGCAGAAGTTCCCGTCGCTCTGCTGGATCGCGAAGAACAGACCCAGTGGTGACTGGATGTAGTCGTTGACCCCGAGGAACCCCCCAACGCGGACGATGGAACCCGGTTTTAAAGCCATTGCATCACCTTTCTGTAGGAAAATGTCCTGGCAGATCGATTACCTCAACGCTTCAAACACCCGAAACTCAAACACCCGAAACTCAAACAACCGAAACGCTAGCCTCGACCTTTCACGCCTCGGGTGTTGAGGATCGCAGCGGCTGCTGGTCGCCGGCTCGGGTGGATTCTGTCATTGGGGTGTGACGGTGGCCCGAGTGTCGTCTCGGGTGGGCGCCGGTTCCAGGCTGTCGGGGGTCGCACTGTGGTCGTTGGGACGGGTGGGATGTTTCCTACCCGGGGACGGCCAGGGCTCGTAGCCGCTGGACGCCTTCGTTGACGAGGTCGACCCAGGGGGCTTTGGTCGCGAGGTGGAGGCGGACCTGCCGGCCGGTGCGTGCGATCGTGGCGGGGAGTGTGAACAGGCGTAGCCGCAACCGTTTTGGTTCCCAGCGTCTGGCTTGGTGCCCGTTCAGGGCGAGCATCTGCATCCACGCGGTGATCTCCACGGCCAGCGCCACGATGGCGCACCAGACCTTGTTCTGAGCAAACGACTGAAGAGGCAAGTTCATCAACCCGGTGTCCTTGGAGACCCTGATCCGATCCTCACACCGGGCCCGGCGGCGGTGACGCAGCTCCAGGTCGGGCAGTTGCGTGGCCGGGCCGCCGGTCTTGGTGTTGGTCGCGAACGCGGTGACCCGGTGCCCGTCGACGTCGGTGATCCGCAGCTGCGCACCGGGGTGGGGTCGTTCCTTGCGGACGATCACCCGCATCCCTTCCGGCCACCCGGACATGTCCAGCAGGCCGGTCAGCTCGGCGACCCACGCGCCGTCACGGATCTCGTCGTGGGCGTCGTAGGCCGGGGTCCACACATCGGCGGGGATCAGTTCCAACAAGTCGGAAGTGTTGTGGGGCAACGGGAATCCGACCGAGTATGACAACCGCTGGCCGCTCATCCAGGTCAGGACCTTGTGGGTACACCCGGCTGAGTCGGTGCGGATCAGGACCTTACGGCCCGCACGTTTGCCCCGGCGGTGAGACGGCAGCTGAGCCAGCGCGCTCTTGATGACCGCGATGTGGTCGATCGCGGTATTGGAACCAGCGTTGCCCGGTCGCAGCAACACCGACAACGGTTCACCCGTCCCCGCCGCACCGTGGTCAACGAACGACCACAACGGATGAAAGCCAAAGCCCTTCTTGTAAGTCGGTGCCGCCTCTTCCTTCTCTGAGTGTGAGCCCACCAGCGTCGCGTCCAGGTCCACGATCAGCGGTGACCGCGCGCTGGCACCGTGGTTCGGGGCATGCGCGCCCGCCAGCTTCCAAGCCCGCTTCCGGGCGACGGCCCGGGCGGTGTCGATGGCAGCCAGCGCCGCCGGAGCGTCAGCGGCCAGCGCGCTGATCGTCCGAGAGACCGTGGCGTCAGAGGCCACCCGCCCGTACAGGCCCGGCTCACTGCGCAGCAACGCGATGTCGGCCAGGGCGTCCCCACCCAACGCCAACGTGACCGCCAGATCCACGACGACTTTGGCCGGGTCATGAACCGCCAACGGCTTACGCCAACCCGACAGCGCCGCCGACATCGCAGGGCCCAAACCCGCTGCGGCGATCGTCTCGGTCAACAGCACCCCACCGGCCTGACCCACTGCCCCAGAGTTCGTCGTGTCGACCTGGATACGCGGATAGAACCCGGTAGTGTTGCTCACCTGAAAGGTGCTCCTTCAACGTGCGGATTATGGACCTAGACAATCCACATCTTCGCAGGTCAGGGGCACCTTTCGGCTGTCCAACACCCACTCACAGCGCCCCGCCATGAAATCTCGAGGCTAGGGGGCGATGCTTCCTATGGCTTTTAGCTGACGGAGGAGGCTGTAGCCGTCGGACGAGCGGCACACCGGCACCACGCGGGGCACCAGGGGGGCGAACTCCTCGTTGGACACCGGGATGCCGTGGGAGAGCACCTGCTCGGTCGGGGACAGCTCCCGAATGGCAATCGCCTCAACGGCGTCCGGGCGGTCCCGGGCAAAGTCGCTGTAGATCTTCGGGTCGTGCTGCCCGTCGTCGCCGATGAGAACCCAGCGGATCTGCGGGAACTCGCGAGCCAGCCGGTGCAGGGCCTGGGTCTTGTGCTCCTGGCCGCTGCGGAACCAACCGGTGTTGGTGGGACCCCAGTCGGTCATCAACATCGGCCCGGCCGGGTACCCGTGGCGCTTGAGAAAGCGCGTGAGCGTCGGCGCCGTGTTCCAGGCGCCGGTGGACAGAT
>JBBRZQ010000359.1:0-2478 GCA_038236535.1 Actinomycetales bacterium | reverse complement strand
CGGACCTCGTTGGCCCTGACTCCGCCGGGCATACGACTGCTGGCCGAAGCCAAGGACATCGTCAAGAGATGCGACGGCCTCAGGGAGACCATCCGGCAAGACAGTGATTCGGTGGCAGGCACTCTCAGTCTCGGATACCAGAGCTTCCTCGACACCCGGATCATGTACTCAATGATGAAGTCGCTGTCCGGCAAACACCCGGGCATCGAGTTCGTCCTGTCTCGCGGAAACCCGCCCGAGCTGCGCCAGAACCTGCTCTTCGGGGTCTGCGACGTGATCTTCACCCTGCACACCTGCGTGAAGTCGATACCCCAGGTGGTATCGTTGAAAGTGGCCGACAACCGGCTGCAGGTGGCCGTACCCAAGGCCCATCGATTGGCCGATCGCGAGATCATCGACCTCACCGAGCTCGAGGGCGAGCGCTTCATCATGCTGGAGCACCGGGTCTCGCCGCTGACCGTGGACTACGTCACCGGTCTGTTCACCAAGACCGGCATGACCCCCGAATACACCTACTACGTCGACAACGCCGAGACGGCGTTGTTCCTGGTGGGAACGGGTAAGGGAATCACCTTCCTGCACTCACAGATGACCATCGACGTGCTCGACGACGCCGACGCCATCAAGGTCCTGGAGATCGAGGGCTTGGACGACGAGCTCGACTACGTGCTCGCTTACAAGACCAACGGCTCTAACCCGCTGGTGCCGGTGTTCCTTTCTGAACTGAGCCCGCGAAGCGCCCCAAGGTGACACCAGCGCCCCTGGGGATGATCCACATAGGCGCTCGTGCCGACCGATTTTACCGCTGGGCCTAGCCTTAGCCTTGCCTAGCCCCAATACCCATAACTTAAAACTACAACCGTGGTATTCTCGGCTGCATGCCGAGAGCGGGACAGGTGCGGGTTGAGCCGGGGCGGCGGCTTAGTGACCGGGTTGCGTTGGGTGTGTTGACGGCGACGTTTCCCCGGCAGCTGGTGGATGAGGTGATCGAGGCGACGGGGCGCCGGGAGCAGCGCAACCGGATGCTGCCGGCCCATCTGACCGTGTACTACGTGTTGGCGATGACGTTGTTCTCCTCGGCTGGCTATGAGGAAGTGATGCGCTCGCTGACGGAGGGGCTGACCTGGGCCTCTGACGAACGAGAGCAGTACGACCTGCCCTCCCAGGTGGCGATCTCCAAGGCCCGGGCTCGGCTGGGACCCGAGCCGCTGGCTGAGCTGTTCGCACGGGCGTGTGTGCCGTTGGGGACCCCCGCCACGCGTGGCGCGTTCTATCGCCGTTGGCGGCTAGTCAGCATCGACGGGACGACCATTGACGTTGCTGACACCCCAGCGAACGCGCAGGTGTTCGGCCGGCCCGGGACCGGGCGCGGGGATGGCAGCGCGTTCCCGCAGGTGCGGATCGTGGCCCTGGGTGAGTGCGGCACCCACGCGGTCATTGCCGCGGTGATGGACTCCTGTGCCGTTGTGGAGCAGACCCTGGCCAAGCGGCTTATCGCGGCGCTGCGCCCCGACATGCTGTGCCTGGCCGATCGCGGCTTCACGTCTCACCCGATGTTCGCCGCCGCCGCAGCCACCGGCGCTGCGCTGCTGTGGCGGGCCAAGAGCAACGCGGTCCTGCCAGTGTTGGAACGCCTGCCCGACGGGTCCTTTCTGTCCGAGCTCGTCGCCTCCACAGATAAATACGCCCGTCAGGACGTGCTCGCGGTGCGGGTCGTGGAGTACGCCATCGACGACGACGGGCGACCCGGCGCCAAGTTCACCACCTACCGGCTCCTGACCAACATCTTGGACCCTGCCCAAGCCCCCGCCGATGACCTTGCCGCGCTGTACGCCCAACGCTGGGAGATCGAGTCGATCTTCGACGAGCTCAAGACCCACCAGCGCGGCTCACGGGTCGTCCTACGCTCACGCACCCCCGAAGGCGTCTACCAAGAAGCATGGGGATACCTGTGCGTGCACTACGCCTTGCGAACACTCATCCACGCCGCCGCAGACCACAGCGACCTGGACCCCGACCGGATCAGCTTCACCAAAACCCTGCACGCCGCCCGACGCAGCGTCCGGACCGGCCTGGCCGGCACCGTTAACCTTGCCGAGGCCCTGCGCCGCGCCATCACCGAGATCCTGCACCCGCTGCTCCCCAAGCGCCGACTACGCGCCCACGCCCGCGTCGTACGCCGGAAGATGAGCAACTACAACGTCAAACGCGCCATCCACCGCAACTGGCCCACACCCACCCTGCCGATCGGCACAGCGGTCCGCATCATCAGTAGCCCACCTTAAGTTATTGGTATTGGGACTAGGCGGGGACTGGGCGGGGACTAGGCGGGGACTGGGCAGGGACTGGGCGGGGAATGGTCCGGAGGACGGCGGACTCTGGGAGGATGGCGGGCATGGTCTCGCTTGCTGACGCATCCCCCTCCATCGCCCTGGGCGCTCTCGACGGCCGCTACCGCGGCACCGTCGCCCCACTGGT
>JBBRZQ010000358.1:0-2480 GCA_038236535.1 Actinomycetales bacterium | reverse complement strand
TCCTCGCTCGTCCGCCCAGGCAGTCGGACCCGAGGGGCCCGACGTCGTTCTCGTCGAGCTCGACGATGCCAGCGAGGTGGCCATCTGGACGACGGTCAACGACCCCGTCATGGGCGGTCTGTCCACCTCGAGGATCACGTTCGGCGATGGTGGCCTGGTTTTCTCGGGCAACATCTCGCTGGAGAACAATGGCGGATTCGCCTCGGCCCGCAGTCCGCAGGACCCCGATATCGGGCGAAGAGCAACAGGCGCGAAGTCGCTCCGCGTGCGCGCTCTGGGCGACGGTAAGACCTACTTGTTGAAGGTGGGCACTGCAGGGCAGCCATGGTCCTATATCCAGCGTTTCCCCACCGAGGCCGCCGTCCAGCGGATCTACGAACTGCCCATTGAGGGCTTCCAGGCGGTTGGCCAGCGCCTCGATCCCGCGCCCAACGCGCCGCAGACTCTGGACCCTTCAAGCATCAGCCAGGCTTCGGTCTACATTCTCGACAAACAGCAGGGCCCCTTCGAACTCACCATCAGCGCGATCGACGCCACAGCCTGAGGACACCTCCCGCAACAGGTCTCCAGTGGCGGCGATCTGTTCGGTCCGGCCGACGAAGCTGGTCAGCTGGACCGGAAGCCGTGACCGACGTACCTCACCCGTGGCGCGCAGTGGTGGGAAGTCGTCGCGCACGGTGGGATCCGGCGGGTTCGGCGAGAAGGCCATAGTCATCGAACGCAAGCGCACCGTTCTCGAATGCTTTCGTTCGCAGGCGAATAGCCCGACCTTTGCCACTACTCCTTGGGATCCTCCGGCGGATCGCTCTCCCAAGAGAACCCCCAAAAAGAGAAGTGAACCAGGAATCCCGGTCACCTCAAGCCTAGATTGACAGATAGATTGACAACCTCATGCGGTTCACACAGATGAAAAGCTGCGCTACCAGCGGGAACGGGACAGTCCGCCTACGCCGAGTGCCAAAGCTTGTTTAACAACGAAGTGCGCTTTGTCAATCTTCGTTGCATCTCGACACCAGTGTCGGTGGAGGATGTCCCGAGTTTCGTGGAACTTCGGTGGCGGCCCGGTGAGCATCAAGCTGCGCTCACTTCATCATTGTGCACGACGGGTACGACGTTCTCGGCGATCTGGCGTTCGAGTGCGGCACGCAGGGTGGGCAGGTGCAGGTGGCCGTTGACGCGGCGGAACTGCTTGCCGGCCTCGACCATTCCCGCCGCGCACCAGCGCAGTGCCATCTGCCCGTCGCGCCAGCGTTTGACGTTGCCGGCGTGTTCGCGGCAGACCGAGATCATCGACTCGATAGCGTTGGTGGAGCGTAGTGTCCGCGCCAGCGTGGGCGGCACGCCCAGGCGTAGCACGGTGAGCGTCTCGTCGAGGCCCTCGCGCAGGCTTGCTGCCGCGCCCGGGTGGGTGCGGTCGAGTTCGGCGGCCAGGGCCAGCAGCGCCGCCTGGGCCTCCAGCGCCGAGTCGGCGTGGTAGGCGTCGGTCATTCTGCGCCCGACGATGGTCCGAAGTCGTTGCGGCAGATGATCTTTCACATTCCGGATCTTGTGCAGTTGGCAACGTTGAATGACTGGATGGTCGAGTACGTCGATGACCGCCTTGCGCAGCGCCTTGGACCCGTCCAGGCCCACCAGCATCGGCCGGGTGACATCCAGGCCGCGTTCCCGCAGGTCCACCAGCAGCCCGGTCACCAGGGTGGCGTTCTCCGTGGAGCCCTGCACCAACGCCAACGGGTGCTTGATACCGTCGATGCCGATCCCGAGGGCCACCACACAGCACGACTCGGCGAAGTGCACCCCGTCGATCATCAACGCCACCAGATCCAGCCCGGACAGATCAGCCGCGAGCAGCTCGGCCAGCGCCGTCTCGGTCATCGCCACGAAACGGCGGGAGACCGCCGACTTGCTTGTCGCCGAGGATGTTTCGGTGATCTTCTGCCCGACCGGTTCGAGGCCCACCGGGTAGCGGCGGGTGGACAGCCCGGCGAGCATCTTCTCCATCGCCATCTTGCCCAGGATCTCCGTCGAGGTGAACAGCTCATAGGACGCGATCGGCAACTCGCCCGCCCCGTCGGCGGCCCGCACCCGTGGGCGGGTCACCGGCACCCGGCGCCCACCCAAGGTCACCGAGCCGCGTTCACGGCCGTGGCGCACCGCCGTTCGCGTCGCGTCATGGCGGCCCTTCGGCCCGGCAAGCACGCTTACGTCGGCCTCCATCAACGCTTGCATCACCTGCAGACCGGCACCCACGGCGAGTGCGAGCAGGCCCTCCTGCATGTTCTCGGCGATCTCGGTCATCGCCACACTGACGTGTTCTGGAATCGCGGGCGTCGTCGCGTCCACGGGCAGATTCTGGTTACTCTTCTTCATGGTGGTCCCCTGCTCTCGGAGTTCTTTGGCGGAACGCCCGACACCTACCACACGGCAGGTCTCGAGCGGGGGACCGCCACCTCAAGTTCTACGACGCCCGGGACAACCTC
>JBBRZQ010000357.1:0-2507 GCA_038236535.1 Actinomycetales bacterium | reverse complement strand
GGTGAGCTGGGTCTGCAGTTCTACGCCGCGGCACCGATCATCACCGCCGACGGCCACCATCTGGGCACAGTTTCGGTAATGGACACGCATCCTCACCAGGCCACCCCCGAACAGCTGGTGATATTGGCGGACTTGGCCTCGGTGGTCATGGACCAGCTGGAGCTGCGGCTCGCTGCAATGAACGCGATGAGGAACGGCCCACTGAACAGGCTCGAGTCGACCTCCTAGTGTAGTCCAGGCGGTGCTGGGTAAAGGGATACCCAGGTGAGCGACCGGGCCAATGGCGGCCTGCCACTTAGGGCACTGGCGGACACCGCGCCCCGCCAGTGCCCGCCCCACGCCGCCAGGTCCTGCCCCCTTCAAAGAGAGTTCTTGTGAACAGCGGCGCCAGGGTCGGTGGGACCGTCACGGCCAAGCGAAGGAAGACGCCCTCACCCAGGCGCACAAGACCCCGCCCCGCAGCTGCTGTTCCATCCGTTTGTAACTGAGTGTGGTCAAGTCATGTGGCCCCACTGTCTTCAGGCGAAGATCAGCGGCCTAAGCCTCGATCCACCGATGAGTGTGGTGTCGGTGGTGGGCATCGTCTGAGCCGTTGAGTTGGTGGCTGGGCGTGACTGATCCTGCGACCTCGCTGTCGGTGGTGTTCCACTGTTTCTCATCGGGCCCTGCGGGGCGGGGTGGTCAGGTCGTCGCGGCTGGTGTTGGTGGTGCGCACAGGCCGGTGAAGAGCGTGGTCCAGGCGTCTTCCCAGGGCCACCCGGTGGGCAGGTGCAGTGACAGGCGCCGGGCCGAGGACGCGACGCGTGCTGGTACGTGAACGAGCTTGCGGCGGATCGTGGCCGTGGTGGCTTTGGCCAGGGTGTTGCCGGTCAGGGTCCCTGCTGCGCGGGTGAGGTTGAACGCCATCACCGCCAGCACGAGCCAGGCCGCGTTCGCGGTGAACTTCCCCGAGGGCAGGTGGGCCAGGGCTGAGTTCTTCAGGTCGGCGTGGACTTGTTCGATGATCGCGTGGCCGCGGTGGGTCTTGTCGGCGCTCACGGTGTCCAGGGTGCTGGTGGTGAAGAACGCGTGGAACCGCCAGGTATCGAACAGAGTCTCCTGGCCGGTGTGGGTATTGAGGTCGGGGATCCGGCGCACGACGAGCCTCCCGGGCA
This sequence comes from Actinomycetales bacterium, assembly GCA_038236535.1. Lineage (GTDB taxonomy): Bacteria > Actinomycetota > Actinomycetes > Actinomycetales > Dermatophilaceae > UBA4719. The sequence goes on along the minus strand of JBBRZQ010000357.1, from coordinate 1,353 downwards.
CCTGGTCGGCCTTCTTGCCGGCGGCGAACGCGGTGAACGGAACCTCGGCGACCTCGGCCCGGGAGATCCAGGTGCCGGTGGTTTCCTCGAAGATCGCGTCGGTGTACTGGATCGTCGTCCACGCGTCGTCGGCTATGGCTGCGATCGTGGCTCTGATCAGCTTGTCGAGGCGGACTGTGACCGAGACCTGAGCGCCGGCACGGACGGCGGCGCCGATGGCACCACGGCCGTAGAAAGCAGAGTCGGCTCGGAGCAGGACCTTGGCGCCAGCAGGATCTGTGCGCAGCTTCTTCACTGTGCTCAAGGCGTCGGCGACCAGACGTTTGGCGCCCCGAGGTGAGCCACACGACCCCTTCCGCAGCCGCTGGGCAACGATCACCGGAGCCGCATCCTTGGTGGTCACGGTCGCGATCAGCGCGTTCAGGCCCCGGACCCCGGAGTATCCGTAACCTGAGCCCGCCTTGGCGTAGCCGTGGACCTCGATAATCGTGTCGTCGACGTCGACCAGCGCGTACTGCTCGACCCCGGCTACCAGCGGGGTGGCAGTGGCGAGCCCGCGCAGGAACCTGGACGCTACTGCGTCGAGTTGGCGGACGTGGCCGAAGGTGAACGCCCGCAGGAACGAGCCCAACGTCGAGGGCGCGTACGCGCCGGTGAAGACCTTGCCCATCGCGCCATGGCGAAGGATCGACATGTCGTCGATGCTGTCCGCGCCGGCGACCATCCCGGCCACCAGCGAGGAGACCTTCAAACCCGCGTTTGCGCCCTTGTCGGTAGGTACGCTCAGATGCTGTGCGGCCAACCTGCCAAGACCTGCTGACCGGGCCAGGGCCAGCATCGGGACCAGACCGGCGGACGACACGAGATTTGGGTCGTCGAACACCGCTGCCCGCACGGGCCGAGTGTGAGAAAGTTGCATCTTCGGGATGCCCTTCCGGCTGGTCGAATTGGGGCCTTAGATAAGTCCAATTCTCCCGGTACGTAAGGGCATTCTGTCGTTACGACCCGCTCACCGAGCCATACCCATCGGTGGATCGAGGATAAGAACGCCTCTGGGTAACGGAACGACAGAGAACTGGGCCGGAGCCCAGAGGTGACTGCCCGGTTCGGATATGGACTCCACCCCATTGAACAACTGTCACGCGGCTTGCGTGACCGCCGCGAGCGTGCACCGTCTCACGATTGTGCGGATGCCATCGCTGCAGCCGGTTAGCTGTCTATGGCTGGAACTGACTAGGTCACCGTCAGCGGGGTGTACATCCCGGCCCTGTAGTGGTTGGGCAGGTTGCAGACCAGCTCGTACTGCCCGGGCGCCAAGGTGACCGTTGTCCAGCTGGAAGCACCGGGCGCAAT
>JBBRZQ010000356.1:0-2518 GCA_038236535.1 Actinomycetales bacterium | reverse complement strand
GCTGAAGTCGACCTGCAGATCGACCGGCTCGGTCGCGAGCTCTTGCCCCGGGCGTTTAGCCTGCACGGTGAGCGTGACCCCGTCCTGGTGTCCGAGCCGGAACCGGAAGAGGTTGGCGTGCGGGCTCGGCAGGTCCTTGTCGGTGAACAGCATCCTCGGCGGCTCCCGGAGCTCGACGACCGCCTCCAGTGCCGTGGCGGCCAGACCCTTCCCGGCCCGGATGAAGAACGGCACCCCGGCCCTTCGCCACGACTCGATATCCAGGCGGCAGGCCACGAAGGTCTCGACCGTGGAGTCGGCGCCCACCCCGGCCTCATCCAGGTACCCTGGTACTGCCCTCGCACCATGGTGGTGCAGTCCAGTGGGCGCATCGCCCGCAAGACCTTCACCTTCTCATCGCGAAGAGCGTCGGCGTCCGGGCTGACCGGCGGCTCCATAGCAAGCAGTGCGACGACCTGAAGCAGATGGTTCTGCAGGACATCACGGATGGCTCCGACACCGTCGTAGAAGGCCCCACGGCCCTCGACACCGAAGTCCTCAGCCATGGTGACCTGCACGCTCGCCACGTAGTTACGGCGCATGGGGAACATCGGAACGAAAAGTAGCGCTAAGCCTTAGCTGAGCCCTGAAGTCCCGGTCAGGTCGCCCCGTGTGGGCTGTCTTAGGCTTGTGAGCCATGAACGATGTAGAAGAAACCCTAGATGCGGCGCTCCGGTGGGGCGGGCCATGAGGCAGGGCGACGTGGTTGCCGGGGCCGAGTACGCCTACTCGCCCCTGGCAGCCCAGTCCCCCTTCATAGCCCGGGTCCGGACCCTGGCGCCGCCGGCCAAAGGGCGGGTCGCCGTGGTGGTCGTGTCCGCGCGGCCCTACCCCAGGGCCGCCCAGGAGTTGGCCCCTGGAACCGAGATGGTCGTGGGCACCCGGATGCTGCACGGCGGCTGGGATGACTGGGCGGGGTTCATCGCGGCACGCGACCTGGTGGCCAGCGGCGACCGCTGGTGGTGCATCGACCCGCAGGCCGCGCCGGGCCCAGCGGACCTCGAGAAGTTCGCCATGTACGCCACCGTGCACGGGGCCGCTGCGGCGGCCGGGTCCGCCACCACGACGGCCGAGCAGGCCGCGGCCGTGCACACGGTCAAGGTCGTCCTGCGCGGCTCCAGCCCGCCGATCTGGCGGCGCCTGCAGGTGCCGTCGGCGGCCACTTTGGAAGACCTGCACGAGGACATCCAGCTCGCTTTCGGCTGGGACGGCTACCACGGGTGGGATTTCAGAACCGGAATCGCGCGCTACGGCGACCCCCGGGACGAGTTCTGTGCTCAGAGCGCGGACGCGGTGACGCTGGGCCAGGTAGCGCCTGCCCCCGGGGCCCGGTTCCTGTACACCTACGACTTCGGCGACTGCTGGGAGCACGACATCCTCGTCGAGGACGTCGCGCCCGCCGAGCCCGGTGTCGCCTACCCGCGCTGCGCCGCCGGCCACCGGGCCGCGCCTCCCGAGGACTGTGGCGGCCTGTGGGGGTACGAGGACCTCCTGGAGGTCCTGGCCGACCCGGCGCGCGCCGAGCACGGCGAACGCCTGGACTGGCTGGGGCTGGACTCGGCCGACCAGTTCGACCCGGCGGCCTTCGAGGTCGAGCAGGTGAACCAGCACCTTGGCGTACGGGCCAGCGTCCTGGTGCGGTGACCGGTAGCCTCTGCCGCGCTCAATGCGGCATGACGGCTCGGGAATACGGGGGTCGAGGAGGATTCGTACAGCCAATAGCGCTAACGATGTTCTTGTCCCGGTCAATCGGGTGTTGGAGCCCTGACCGCCGGTCGGGTTGGGCCATGGGGAACTTTGGCGCGAAAACCATCGGTAGCGCGACGGGGGTGTCTGAGGTTGGCTCGGGTGCCTTCGCTGGCGCGGTAGCAGATGGGCCGGATCTCGCTCGTGCCCGCGCAGCGCCGGTCTTCGCGGACTGGTCGACCACAGGCCGCTCACATCAGATGAAGGTTTCTTTCATCTGATGAAACCACCCTACGAGGTCGACAGATGTCCGAGGTCGTCTGAGCGCGAGGCCTGACGAACACCTGGCCGATCGGGTCAGCCGCGGCGTGTGGGCGTGATGTCGAGGAGTCCGGTGACCTCGCAGGGCGCCCAGGTCTTAGATCCAACCTGGCACTTGGTGGGCAGGATGAGCGGACAACGGGCCGAGATGACCAGCGCGTGAGCAATGCGCCACCGCCCGCCTAGTTCGACGCCGGCGAGCTAGGAGCGTGTGTCCGTAATACAAATCTGACGGAGGAACGATCGCCACGCTCCACTTTGAGGGCCAAGGATCCTGAATTGCGGGTAACCGCTCCCGAGAAGCCAGGATTTTGACCGTCCTCCTCCACTGTCAGTCCTGAAAGCTGTTTCCGACACACGCTCCTAGATCGGGTGTTCATCGACCGCGGGCGCTGGCGCGCTGACAGGCTGGCTACGGCCAGGTGCTGGGGTTACGGACCGATGTCCAGGATCGATGTGACGTTCACGCTGT
>JBBRZQ010000355.1:0-2525 GCA_038236535.1 Actinomycetales bacterium | reverse complement strand
TCATCAAGCAGATCAAGAGGGTGGCCTGTGGGTTCCGTAACCAGGACAACTACGAGAGGCGCATCATGTTGCATAGCGCGGCCCACCGGGCCGCATGAACTGCCAGCGGTCGAGGTCAACCCCGCTTAAATACCGAGAGCCGTTAAAGGGCGTTATATAACACGGGATAATGGATGCCGAATCCCACCTGATGGCCCGAGCAGCAACGGATTGCCCTGCCAAGGGGAAGACCGTTTATGGGTTGAGCTGCTCGTGGTTTGCTGGGAGGCTCTTGGCTTGGTGGTTTGTCTGCCGGGGTGTGGGCGAAAGGGGTGTGGTGTCTTGTGGATCCGGTGACGTTGATTCTGGCAGCGTTGGCTGCTGGTGCCGTGTCGGGTGCGGGTGAGACGGCGGGTCAGGTGGTCAAGGACGGCTACGCGGGGCTGAAGGCGTTGATCGTGAAGAAGTTCGCCGACCATCCGAAGGCGGAAGCGACGCTGGCCGAGCACCAGGGCGACCCGGACGTCTATGAGAAGCCGCTGGCCAAATATCTGGTGGAGACCGGCGCGGACCAGGACCCGGAGATCCTGGCGGCCGCGGAAACCCTGGTGAAGGCCGCCGATCAGGCCGGTGTGAGGACCAAGTACGCGGTCACGGTGAGTGGGGGCAAGGTCGGCATCATCGGTGACCACGGCACCGTCACCATGAACTAGCTGGTCGGCGGCGTCGGATGAGCGAACCCGATCCTCTGACCCCCGCACAGCCGGGGGAAAAGTACCACGTCGAGGTGACTGGGGGCGTCGTCGGCGCGATCGGCGACCACGCGACAGTGAGCATGCCACGCCGGGAGGTCGGCTGGCCGGTGGCGGTGGGGTCCCCGCCGCCGTTGGCGTCGGCGTTCCAGCCCCGCCCGGCGATCGTGGACCAGATCCGGGCGGCCGATGGTGCCGTGGTGCTGCGGCAGGTCCTCTCCGGGGGTGGGGGAGTGGGCAAGTCCCAGCTCGCGGCGAGCGTCTACGCCGGTGCGGTGGCGGAGTTGCGGGTGTGGGTGGCCGCGGAGTCCCGCACCGGCGTGGTCACCGGGTACGCGCAGGCAGCGGCCCGACTGGACCTGGCCGACGCGGACACCGACTCGGAGCACCTGGCCCGGCTGTTCCTCGGCTTCCTGGATGGCACCGACAGGACGTGTCTGGTGGTCTTGGACGATCTCGCGGACCCCGCCGATCTGAGCGGGTTGTGGCCGTCCGGGCCCACGACGCGGGTGGTGGTGACTACCCGGCGCCGGGACGCCGCCCTCACCGGTGGGGGTCGGACGATGATCGACATCGGTGTCTACACCGCCGGGGAGGCGCAGGGGTACCTGCGGGACCGGCTGGGTCCGATGCTGGACGGGCTCCCTGGTGGGGTGTTGGAGCAGGCGGGTGGGCTGGCAGCCGATCTGGGGTTCCTGCCGCTGGCGCTGGCGCAGGCGGCGGCGGTGATCATCGACCAAGGGATCGGCTGCGGGGAGTACCGGGACTGGTTCGCTGACCGCGCCCGCGGCTTGGAGGAGCTGTTCCCCGTCGAGGCCGACGCTGACGGGTACGCCAAGACGGTCGCGACCACCTGGGCGTTGGCGATCGAGTCGGCGAACCGGCTCGCCCCCGCTGGAGCCGCAGAACCGATGGCCTGGTTGGTCGCTGTGCTCGACCCGGCCGGTATCCCCGAGCCGGTACTGACCAGCGCGGCAGGCCGCGCCGTTCTGGCCGCAGCCTTGGAGCAGGAGGAGGTGTCCGCGGGCGCGGCCCGCGCCGCGTTGCGGGCCTTGAACCGGCTGTCGCTGATCACCCATGACCCGGATCCCGACCAGCCGCGGGCGGTGCGGATGCACAACCTCACCGGCCGGGCCGTCCTGGCCGCACTCGACTCCCACGAACTCAGAACCGTGGTTCGGGTCGCTGCCGAAGCGCTGGTCGAGGTCTGGCCGGACTCGGGACGCGACACCCTCGTGGTGCAGGCGCTTCGCGCCAGCACCACGACCCTCACCAGCATCGACGCCGACGCCCTCTGGGACGACACCGGTGCCCATCCGGTGTTGTTCCGCGCCGGCCGATCACTCGGGGAGGTCGGCTTGGTCGGCCAGCAGATCACCTACTTCGACCAGCTCAACCGGCAAGCGGAGAAGCGACTCGGCCCCGACCACCCCCAGACGCTGGCCTCGCGGAACAACCTCGCCTACGCCTACCAGGGGAGTGGGGACCTGGCCCGGGCCATCCCCCTGTACGAGCAGACCCTCACCGATACCGAGCGGGTCCTGGGCCCCGACCACCCCGACACGCTGACCTCGCGGAACAACCTCGCCGGCGCCTACCAGGGGGGCGGGGACCTGGCCCGGGCCATCCCCCTGTACGAGCAGACCCTCACCGACCGCGAGCGGGTCCTGGGCCCCGACCACCCCCAGACGCTGACCTCGCGGAACAACCTCGCCGGCGCCTACCAGGGGAGTGGGGACCTGGCCCGGGCCATCCCCCTGTACGAGCAGACCCTCACCGATACCGAGCGGGTCC
>JBBRZQ010000354.1:0-2535 GCA_038236535.1 Actinomycetales bacterium | reverse complement strand
CGCTGGAGGCCCTCGCCGACGAGCCGGTCCGAGTCGTGGCCACGATGCCGGCCGGCGTCCCGGCAGGACTTGTTGTCCCCTCCAATGCCCGGGTCGAGCAGTTCGTCCCGCACGGACCGGTCCTTGACCGGGCTTGCGTCGCGGTCACACACGGCGGCATGGGCGCGACTCAGAAAGCGCTGTCCCGCGGCGTTCCGGTCTGTGCGGTCCCGTTCGGCCGCGACCAGCTCGAGGTCGCCCGACGAGTCGAGGTAAGCGGCGCCGGCACGCGACTTCCGTCGAAGCGACTGAACCCGGCGCGGCTGCGCGACGCGGTGCGCACGGCGATGGACTGCGCCGAAGGCGCCCGCCGGGTCGCACAGGGATATCTCACCACTGGTGGCGCCTCGGCCGCAGCCGACGCCTTGGACACGCGGCTCGCATGAGGAGCGCGCTCCAGAAGGCGAGGTGCTCGGTACCAGATCGACCGTGGCGCTAGCACCCCACACCACAAGGCTCAACCACCCATCGTCCGAGATGAACACGACCCGGGCCACAAACCACCCGCCGATACCTCACTCAGGGCGCGATCTGATCATCCACAACGTGCGTCACTCCGGCTCCCCTTTGTTGTCAACCCGTGGTCTGAGGAGTCTTTCTCCGGGTGCTCTTCCTGACTGGCGCTGAGGCTTGTAGCGTCAGGTTCGCGGGTCCGGGAAGTGGCTGATCCGAAGTGCCGACGAGCGGGGGCAGGTCGGCCGCGCTGGATTCTTGAGTCGCCCCGCAGTGCCCTCCCGGACCCGCCTCAGCGGCGACAGGCGAGTTTGCGTCGGCGGCTCGTTGGGCGTCGGCGACAGCTGGCGGTAGAGGGCGTCGGAGATCCTGCGCTTCAGGCAGCGCAGCGCCTCAGTGAGGTCTTGCCCGCGGCACGCTTGCGCCAGTGGTAGGCCCGGCCGTCGGTGTCGAGACGGACCTGGCTGATCGCGGCGATGTGGATCATGTGGTTCATCCGCCGGTTCCCGGCACGGGACAACCGGTGGCGGTTCTGCTCACCGGAGGACGCGTCCAGGGGTGCGGTGCCGGTCCAGCAGGGTCTTGGTGCGGACCGCGACAACAGCGATCGAGTGGGCATCAAGGGCGTCGGTCTTGCGGTTGTGGCCGGTGTCGAAGAGCCTCACCCGGGCCGCGAGCTTGGCAGACACGTCCACGACGTGCTCCCCGGCCTCGAGGAGACGTTGCGCCAAGGGTCGGCCCGCGCCGTTGCTTCCCTCGATCGCCCAGACCCGTTCGGGCCAGGTCTTCGCGTAGGTCCGCATCGCGGTGTAGCCGGGCTGGTCGGTGCTGAACCGGCCGGAGCCGAGGAGCTTCTCGCGGTCGTCGACGACCTCGATGGTGGCCGACAGCTTGTGGGGATCGACCCCGATGATCACCTTCGCCATAACGTTCTCCAGCTTCTCCTGGTACCGGTAGGGACGGCGAGGTGGGCAGTGCTACTACGAGCTGGGCTGTCCCCTTTCGAGCCACGCCTCGTCACGGTGCCCGACGGACTGCAGACCGAAAGAGAGCCACACCCGGGTGGGGTGGGCAGCCGCGAGGAGAGCCTCCCGCCGGACACCTGGACCGAGTCTGGCCAGACTCCGATCCTGAGGGAAGTCTCTAGTAGCCGCGAGTCGGGCGAGGACCTCTGGCGTGTGTTGCCGGATCTGGCGAAATGAGTGCGTTCGGTGGGCGAGTGAAGGTCCGCTCAAGTGCATAACTATGCACGCCGTCACGTTCTGCACCGCGCTTTCTGACACATCGATGAAGTGGTGAGCGGTGCCCCGATCGCCCCATCTGACACATGCCAAGCATTTGGCGTCTCGACAGTTTCAGATCACCGTCCTCTGGCAGTCGTCTTAGAGTGACGAGCATGTCGCCGACCCGGGGGTTGTGGCGCGGGCTGCGTGCGTCCTCGCTGGGCGTCGTGGCGTTCGTGCTCGCCCTGAGTGCGCATGTGGCGGCCGGGGGCGTCGCGCCGGGGCCGGGGGTGCTTCTTCTTCTGGCTGGACTCATCGGCCTGGCTGCCAGTCTGCTGACTGGTGTTCGACTGAGCCCGCTGCGGGTCGGGGTTTCTTTGACGGCCATGCAGGTGGTTCTGCATGAGGCCTTCATGTGGCTTGGCGTCCCGGGCGGCTGCCTGATGATGGGAATGAGCCCAACGGCCGGCGGGTCTATGAGCCACGGCAACCGATCTGCTGTTGAGTGCACGCCCAGCCTGGCCAACGCTGGGCTGGGTCATAGCTCGGTGTTCTCTGTGACAACCATGGTCGGCGCGCACATCGTTGCCACGGCTGTGATGGCGGCGTTGCTGGCGTACGGCGAGAGGGTGCTGTGGTTCCTGGCCGGGTTTGTACGTGCGCCCCGCTGGTTGCGTGTGCCTCGGCCAGAGCTGCCGACGGCGGGTTCCGCATCCTCTCGCTCGCCGCAGATGATCCGGGTGCTGTTCCCGTGTGGCGGAGTCGGCCGGCGCGGACCACCGCCCCGGTGCCTGTGCGCCCTCGTTTGACATGGTGATCG
>JBBRZQ010000353.1:0-2536 GCA_038236535.1 Actinomycetales bacterium | reverse complement strand
CTCCTCCAGCTGAGCTTCCGCCAGCTCGCCGAAGCCGTCAGCAAGGCAATGGACGACACGGTTGGCCCTGCCGAACGACTCCTCGCCGCGGGGCGCGCATACGTGCAGTTCGGGTGGGACCGCAAAGCCCGCTACCGCCTCATGTTCGCCGAGACTGGCTATGCCGAAAACGCGGTCGAAACCTTCATGCTGGTTGCGCAATGCATCCAGGCTTGCATCAACGCGGGAGTCAGCGGGAGCACGGACCCCCGGACCGACACCTGGACCATCTGGGCAGCCCTCCACGGAGTCGCCACCCTCGACAAACCCGCACGCTCCGAGAACCTGAAACTCGGTCCACTTGACCGACCAGCCATGCTGGAAACCATCATCCGCCGACTCGCACAACTCAAATAGGAAGCGGAAAGGTTCCGCGCCTGACTGCGAGCGACGACGACGCCCCTTGGAACGCGGCTCGGGAGAGGCGGACTAAGCCTGAATCCACCGATCGGAATTAGGATTTAGCGGCGCGTTAAACAGAGAATGCCCTTCTTTTCAGGGAAAATTGTACTTACCACAGAACAATTCAACTGATCCAGAAGGACATCTCGTAGATGCAAGTTTCGCACACCACCCGCGCCGTATCCGCGTCATTCGATGACTCCAACCTCGTGTCTTCTGCGGGTTTGGTCCCGGCGATGAAACTGGCCGAGAGAGCGGGCCTGCGACGGCTGGCCGACAAATGGTTGAGCGTCCCCACGGACAAGGGCGCGAACGCCGGCCTGAAGATCGCGTCCCTGGTTGCCGGGATGGTGGCCGGTGCGGATGCCATCGACGATATGGCCGTGTTGCGTCACGGCGGGATGCGGAAGCTCTTCGCCCACCTTTACGCACCGTCGACGCTCGGGTCGTTCCTGCGCGCGTTCACGTTCGGCCATGTGCGCCAGCTTGATGCCGTCGCGTCCCGGTTCCTGATTAGCCTCGCGGCCCTGAGTCCGCTGATCATCCCCGAGCCCGACGACTACGTGTTTCTGGACGTGGACGACACCATCATCGAGGTCCACGGGCACCAGAAACAAGGCGCCAGCTTCGGCTACTCCGGGGTGCGGGGGCTCAACGCGATCCTCGCCACACTGAAATCGGTCACCGGCGCCCCGATCATCCTCGCCCAACGTCTGCGTCGGGGAGCGTGTTCGTCGCCGCACGGCGCGACCCGGCTGATCCGGGACGCCCTCGCCACTCTCCGTCGCCTGCCTGGGATGGGCGCCGCCCGGATCCTGTTCCGCGCCGATTCCGCGTTCTACACCTTCGCGGCCATCCACGCCGCTATGGCCGGCGGCGCGGACGTCTCCGTCACTGCCCGCCTCGATTCCGCCGTCAGGAAGCGCATCGCTGCCATCCCGGCGACCGGGTGGACGCCGATCAAGTACACCCATGCGATCTTCGACGAGGACACCCGAACCTGGATCTCCGACGCTGAAGTCGCCGAGATTCCCTACACCGCGTTCACGTCACGGAAAAAAGCGGACCACATCCCCGGCCGCCTCGTCGTGCGCCGCATCCCGGAACTGAACAAGCACAAACTCGCCGGCCAGGCCACTCTCTTCGACCTGCACCGCTTCCACGCGTTCTTCACCACCAGCACCCTGGACACCGTCACCGCGGACACAACTCATCGCGCCCACGCGGCCATCGAGCTCGTGAATTCCGACTTGAAGAGCAGCGCCCTGGCCCACCTGCCCTCGGGTGTATTCGCGGCCAACGCGGCCTGGCTGGTCCTGGCCGTGATCGCCTTCAACCTCACCCGCGCCGCCGCGGTGACCGCCGGCACCGGCCTGGCCCGATCAACGACCGCGACCATCCGCCGGAAACTGATCAACATCCCCGCGAGGATCGCCTCCTCAGCCCGGCGCATCACACTGCACCTGCCCGAAAACTGGCCCTGGGAAACCGGCTGGACCCACCTCTTCGACCACGCCTTCGCACCACCCAGCCCAACCCCGACCTGACCCGCCCGCCCCGACCCGGCACGACCTGGAAGCCAAGTGGAACAACACGAGCAGCGAGGCTCAGCGCACAACCACGCCCCAGCACGCCGCCGCAACTCAAATCAGAAAACGACGCCCAACCTCAGCCGGTCGGTGGAATGAGGTTTAGTGGGCGCCGACATCGCAACAACCATTACCAGGTTGTCGTCGCTGAGGAGCGTCGGGAGTGTCTCGCCGACAAGTAAGCGGAGCAGGATGCCGCGACCGGTGCTTGTTGCCCGGTAAGCGGGGTGGGGGTGCCCGAGTAGCACGTGCAGAAGCGCCGACCAGGAGTCGCCGGGCAAGTCGAGAAGCGCCCGTGCATGCTTGTCCCTGCGCAGCAGCTCGTAAGCGCTTTGCCGAGACCCGGCCCGTGCCACCGCGCTACGCGAGAGCCAGCTGGACAGCCCCAGGTCTCTCTGCACCGCGAGTTGCAGCACCTGATGGCAGCTCAATTCCGGAAACAGCGTGACGACCTGGTAGGAGCGGCTGATACCGCGTCGAGCGCGAGCATGTACCGGCAGCCTTGT
>JBBRZQ010000352.1:0-2543 GCA_038236535.1 Actinomycetales bacterium | reverse complement strand
CAACGAGCTCGACCGGATGCACCTGGTCACCCTCGCCACCTCAGACGGTCAGGTCGCGCAACGCTCCACCCCCACCGCCGGCCAGAAGACGATCCTGGCCGCCCTCAAACTCCCCGAGCCGCACCGGTTCTTCGACGTCACCGTCCCCAGCGACTGACCCAGCCACACGGCCCTTACGCTCACCGTAGTAACACGACCCAGATCGCCCCCGCCCGCGTTCCCGCAGCTCAACGGCCCCTTTCGGCCCATCGTGTGCTCATGATCTTCGGAAGTCCGGGCTGCCGTCTCCTAGCCGGATCGGCCCGGGTGGCGCGGGGGGAGCGTCAGCCCTCGAAGTTGTGGAAGAAGCTCTTCTCTTCAGCGTCCCAGGTGGCGATGTCGCCGAATCCTGTCAACCGTTTCCCTCATCAGCTCACCTGCGTAAACGCTGAGCCGAAACCGTTCCAGATTGTCGACACCTGGTTCTATCGCGGGCCGAAAGTGGGGCTAGCCGCGAAGAGGGCGGCAGGAGTGGTGCTCGGGCGTCCTCGGACGCTTCCCGACGAGGTCGTCGAACGCATCGTGAAGGAGAACGCCTCCGGTGCAGCTCTTTCAGCCATAGCCCGGGGGCTCAACGAGAACGCAACTCCGACGGCGCAGGGCGGTTCTCGGTGGTACCCCTCAACGGTGCCAGCGGTTCTTTGCCGCTGAGCGAGAATTGAGCCGCTGACACCCGCCCAAAGATTTATTTCTTTTGAAACCTCCCGAACTCAATGGGACGGGCGAAGTATGGCCTGGCCGCGATCAGCCAGGAGGTCGTCCCATGAATTCAGACACGCTGGTGAGCTGGCGCTTGGCGTGCTGGCTGAAGGAATGCTGACCGGGGCGGGAGGGTCGGAGTGCGCCACAACCCGTGAGGACGTCCCAGAGGCATTTCGACAGCGCCGTCGTGTCGATCAGCGCCAATGGCGGGAAGCGGCGTTTGCACGCACAGCCCAGTCCGTTCATGAAGAAGACGGGATTTAGCCGAGCCGCACGGTCGCTCGGAAGGGGTGAGGGGCGTGTTCGAGCCAGGATCTGACTTCGCCGGGTTCACCGTCGTCGAACAGCTGGGCACTGGAGGAATGGGCGAGGTCTACCTCGTCCGCAATCCCCGATTGGGCCGCTTGGACGCGCTGAAAGTTCTCCGGCCCCAGTTCAGCTCCGACCCGTCCGGGCAGGCGCGTTTCCTTCAGGAGGCCCGGCTGGCGTCCGCGCTGCATCACCCCAACGTGGTGACCGTGTATGACGCCGGTGAGGTCAACGGCAGGCTTTTCATCGACATGCAGTACATCGACGGCACCGACCTGCGACGCATCCTTCAACGGGAAGGCCGACTGCGTGCTCCCCGTGCCGTCACCGTTCTCGGACAAGTCGCCGCGGCGTTGGACGCTGCCCACATGCAGGGACTGCTGCACCGCGACGTGAAACCGGAAAACATTCTGTTATCGCGTCCAGCGGGTTATCCGCATGAACACGCCTATCTCACCGATTTCGGGATCAGCAAATTCATCGCCGATGCGACCCCGCTGACCGCCGCCGGTGACGTCGTTGGAACTCCGGCCAACCTGGCCCGGGAGCGCCTCGCGGGTCCCGGTGATCATCGCAGCGATATCTACAGCCTCGGCTGCGTTTTCTACGAAAGCCTGACCGGCGTCGCAAGGCGATCTCGACCGAACAAGCCTACGGGGAAACCGCACTGTGCGACTGGCTCCCCGACATCCAACGCGAACTCGACCCGACCATCGGCACCGCCTTCCACCCGCAGGTCGCAGTCATCCAGTTCGGCGGCGACGCAGCTACTTCCTGTATGCACGACAAGCTGGGCCTCCCGTACAGCGGGCAAGCGCTCATCCACAAATACGCCGCAGACTCGGCAACCGCCATCGCCATGTTCGCCAAAGCCGGAGTTCCCGTATATTTCGTTAGCACCCCGCTTTCCCGTGTCGAGTCGCCGAGCTACACCCACCTGACACAATTGGGCGGCATGTTCTCCGCGCTGCCCGCCGGTTTCCCGGCGAGGCGGATGGTCCGCTACATTGAGGTGGCCGCGCCCTTGGAATGGGACGGCAAGTACACGGCCACCTTGCCCTGCACGAACGGCGAGACCTGCACCAACCACTGGCCCGACGGCACCAAAACGGTCGTCGTGCGGCAAGCCGACGGCACACACTTCTGCCCCGTCACAGAGCAAGCGACCCCAACAGGTCGCAGCTGTCCAGTCCCCATGCCAGGTGCCGCGCGTTTCGCGCGCGCCATCACACTTCCAATCCTCCACGACTTTCGCCTCAGAGGCTGACGCGCAAAACAAGTGTTACTCGGAGCTTCGAGAGCGCGCGGTGCGGATGGTCGCGGAGATTCGTCCGCAGCACGGGTCGCAGTGGCCGGGCCTGTAATAACAACGGTGTAACTCTCCGAGAGCGAGGATGCACCATGAACGACTTGATGATCGAGACGGCAGGTGTCGAGGTGGAGCCCGAGGCGCCCGCGGCAGTTGGGCTGGACGCCGGCGACGAGCAGCTGCT
>JBBRZQ010000351.1:0-2565 GCA_038236535.1 Actinomycetales bacterium | reverse complement strand
GCCGAGGTACTCCAGGTCGAGGAAGACGTGGCCGTCCTCGTCGTCGTGGCCGATGGTGACCAGGGCCGGGTAGGGGGCGGGGATCTCGCTGACGTCGAGGTCCTCGAGCGCGGAAGCCGCGTCGAGGTCGAGAGTCCATACGGTGGCATCTGCGGTCCCGGCCCACGGGGCGGGCAGGGTGGACGGCTCGGCCAGGTACAGGTCGAACTGGTCGGCGGTCAGCCTGCCGGCGCGGACCACGGGCAGCGCGGCGCCCTGGGTGGCACATTCGTGGGCCAAAGCCCGCAGAGCGACGTCGACGGATTCCACGGACAGCGTGTCCGCGGTCGCGCGCAGCTCCTGCTCGATGTCGGCCGTGCGGCCCTGAGGCATCGGCACCTGGTGCCCGGGGCGGCGGCGGCGCTGCTGGGCGCGGCGGCGGGTGGCGATGAGGCTCAGGACCCCGGCGGCGAGCAGCGCCCCGACACCGTATGCCGTGCGCACCGGCCACCGGCTGTCCTCATCGAGCTGATCCGCGATGGCGGGAGCGTGAGCGGACGGGGACTGCTCGGTGGGTGCCTGCTGGACTGGTGCCTGCTCGACGGGGGCCGCCGGCGCCGGAGAAGGGGGTGCCGGCGCCGGCGGAGTCTGGGAGGGGGTGGCCGGGGCAGGTGCTGGGGCTGGGGCTGGGCTCTCGACCGGCGGGGGAGCCTGTACTGCCGGGCGAGTTGAGGGATCAGTAGTCGGGGGCGGGCCGGGGATCGTGAGAGTCCAGCCGACGTTGATCACGTCCGGATCGGACAGGTGCGCGCCGCCAGGCTGCGTGATGTCCCGAGAGGCCTGCGCGATCTCGGGGTATCGGTCCGCGTCGCCGAGCTTGTCCTGGGCGATCCCAGAGAGGGTGTCGCCCTTCTCGACCGTGTAGGTGGACTTCTCCGAGGACGCCGGGGTGGGCGCGGGCAGACGCAGCTGCTCGCCGGCCTTGATGAACGAGCCGCCAGGAGGAAGCTCCGGGTTGAGGCGCGCGATCTCCTTGTACCGGGTTCCAGACCCGAGGTGCTCCTGGGCGATGGACCACAGGGTCTCGCCGTGCTTGACTGTGTGCGTCACCGTCGCCGCCGGGGTCTGCTTCTTCGGCACAGGGGTCGAGGCGTGCTGGGCTGTGGACGGGGCGACCGTGGTCCTGTGGGCGCCAGCGACGGCGGTCGAGGTGGCGGCCGGCGCGGCGGAGGTGGGGGCGGCTTGCGCGCTGGCTGCGGTCACGGCGCCGAGCGGTGCGGCGACGAACAGCAGGATGGCCGCACCGACCAGGCCCCGGGCCGCGGACTGCGGCATGGACAGCCCCGGCAGCCGCGGCGCGTGGATTCCGCGGAGTCGGGAGATGAGCTCGAGCAGGATCGAGACGGTCAGGAACAACCAGGCGGCCCAGGCGATCACCTTGATGACGGTCACCGCCAGCGTGCCGTCGTCCGGTGAGGTGACCGCGGTCCGGATGGCCTCCAGCGTGGGCAGTGCGTGAGGGATCGGGGACGCACCGAGGGCCAGCAGGACGACCGGCAAGCCGATGACGACGCCGAGCAGGACCACGAACGCGACCAGGCCCGTGAGACGTCGTCGTAGCGCGCTCATCGCTCAACACCTCCCACGGCGCGGACGACCCGCGACTCGGCCTGGCCTTTCACGGTCATCGAGTTGAGCCCGATGATGCCGAGGAACTTCGTGGGGTAGCGCTCGGTGGTGGTCACCACGACGGTGTTGCCTCCCTGGATCGAGACGTTGCCGGTCAGCCCAGAGGCCGCGAGGTAGGACCTTGCTGCGGCGGCGGCCTGGCTGGAGTTGGCGTACGCGCCCTGACCCCGGATCGCCTTGGGGGCCTGCAGCTGCTGTCCGCCGGCCCGGGCGGCCTGGGCGGCAACGTCGCGGGCGTGCTGCTGGGCGTGCACTTGTCCGGACAGGTCGACGGCGAGACCGACGAGGATGATCATCACGAACGATGCGGTGGCGAGCCAGATGCTCACCGAGCCCCGGTCCCCCGCCCGGCAGAGGTGGTGGATCTTTCGACGCAGTCCGGTGGCCATCAGCGTTCCCGGTAGCTGTCGATGGGGCTGGACATGCTGGACTTGACCGCCAGCTGGCCGGGGACGCCCGGCAGGGCCAGGTCGGAGATGTTGACGACGCAGGTGACGACGGCGGTGATCTTGGCGGGGGTGCCGACGGGGGAAGCGAAACCGCTGGTGTCGACGGTGACCTTCTTGGTCGAGCACTGCAATTTCTGGTTGGCCAGGCTCGAGGTGGCTGCGGCCGAGCCGGCGGACGAGGCGCCGCTCTGGGTGCGGGCGATCGATGCGGACCTGGCGGCATCGGCCGCGGCCGACTCAACAGCCTGGTGGGCGATCGCGACCCGGCCCGCGAAGATGATCAAAGCGATGAACAACAGGAAGGCAGGCACGCCCACTGCCGCCTCGAGCGCCTCGGACCCGCGCTCGGGCTGCCTGGTGAGGGCGCGCACCTTTCGGCGGATCATCGGGTGAGCCTTTCGACTGGCATGGACGCGCTCTGGGTGATGGCGGGCTTCCAGCCGGGGAT
>JBBRZQ010000350.1:0-2582 GCA_038236535.1 Actinomycetales bacterium | reverse complement strand
GTACCAACGAGACCACCGGAGACGGGGTCGCCCCCCTCGTCGAGGCCGTCGTCCGGCTCCACCACGAGGTCTCCTCGACGATCACCGACGGCGAGTCACTCGGGTCCGCGACCCTCTCCGGTCTCGGCGCCATCGAGGAGGCCTGCCGCCTCCTCGACCAGCTCCTCACCAGCGTGCGCATCCAGGCGGCCGCCGGCTACCGGACGCCGATCTCCGCCTGAGTGCTCCACCCGAGACCTACGCCCCACCCGGGCTCGTGCCGCCGACCGGTGGCACGAGCCCGGTGCGCAGCTCGTGGCTCCCATCGGGGCAGGGCGCCTCGTAGTAGAGCCGGTGACCGCCACGCGGCAGGGCGATGACGTCGACGTAGCGCACGTCAGCAGACCGGCCCCGAGCCCACGGGGCAGCAACCGGCCAGCCGGGGCGGCCTCGTCTTGGCCAGCGCGAGCACCCGTCCCCGCGTCGCTGCCATCACCAGCGCGTCCGCACCGCCCTGTTGCTTCTTCAGCTCGCTTTACCCCGCATGGAGGATGTCAGTCACGGCAGCCGCCCGCGCAGGTAGGCCAGCGCCTTGGTGTCCGTGGCCAGTCCCGTGCCGTGCACCCGATCCCCGACCGCCACCATTCCTCGCGACCCACCGACAGTGCCGAGTACGGGCAACTCGAAGCGATGACTCATGCGAACCTATCCCCAGCCGTGGGTCAGCGCCGGTTGAAGATCCGCTGCCTCCTTCAGCGTCTTGCTGCTGCCGTTGTTCGCTGGCGCCACGGGTCACGGTTATGGCTGGCCGACGGGCGGCTTGAGAATCTGCGGGCGGGGCGTCGGGGGGCCGTACCCGCGGATCCGTGCTCGCAGCGCGGCAGCGAGAAGTCCTGGTCGAAACAGGAGCCACGGTGGGGCCATGAGGTGGTAGACCCGCGCAATGGACGACTGGGTCAAAGCGTCCCCATGCGCCGAGAGACGACCGAGCTCGCGGGTCCATCGGTGCAGCAGGGCCTGACCCGGCGATCCCGTGCCGCTGCAGGTGGGATACCGCAGATCCTCACCGGTCGCGATCGCCCATGGCAGCGCCGCGACCTTGCAGAAGCTGCGAAGAAGTCGTCGCTCATTCCCTGGCCCGAGCCCACGCCCGAGAGCATCCCGCAGCAGCACCGCCTCGCAGGCTGCGACGGAGATGCCCTGCCCGTAGACAGGGTTGAACGCACAGAGCGCGTCGCCGATAGCGAGCAGGCCGCTCGGCCAGTCCCGCACCCGCTCGTAGTGGTGGCGCCGGTTCGCGGTCTGCCGGTGCACGGCCACGTCGCCAAGAGGGTCGGCATTGCCGATGACCTGTGAGAGAGCGCTGTCGCCCAGTCCGTCCAGGAAGTCGCGGAACCCCGCCGCGTCCCGTGGCGGACGGCGGTCTCCCGAACCGATGGCCAGCACCAGCCATCGGTGCCCCTCCACCGGCAGGGCCATCCCACCGGCGAGGGTCTGCGGGGTCTGCTGCAGCACGATCCCCGCCGGCTTCACCTGCTCAGGTCGAAGAGCGTACTCGCGCGTCGCGTACCCGACGCGAGCGTCCACCTCTGAGGTTCGCACCTGGCCTACTCCCGCGGCGGACAGCCACAACGGCAGCCGCGAACCCCGACCTGAGGCGTCGACCACCAGGTCCGCGGCCTCGATGGAGCCGTCGGACAGGTCCACCAACCACGCTGGGCCACCAGCGGAGCCGCGACGCACGGACTCGACCCTGATGCCATCTCGGATCTCGACTCCCGGCATCGCGCGGACCCGGCGCAGGACCACGTGTTCGAACAACGGCCTAGTTGCCGAGAACACCTGAAACTGCCGAGAACCCGACGGTATCCAGCCGAACTCACCGCGCCAGGCCAGGTCGCCGGTGTCCAAGGCCACCGCGCCTGCCTCCAGCATCTCCGCACGGAAACCCGGCAGCAGCTGCTCCACGGCAAGCAGGCCCCGGTACAGAAACACGTGCGGCTGCCGTCCCTGGGGCACCCCGCTGCGGGGTTCGGGGCCCGTCGTCGGCAGGACGTCTCGTTCGAGCACCGTCACCGACCGCCCGGCCCCGCAGGCCGCTGCGGCCGCGAACGCCCCCGCCAGGCTCGCACCAACGATCACCACACGTCGCGGCTCGTGCCCACGGCTACCCAGTTTCACGGGACCATTCACCTCCAAGGATGAGAACGCTCAGTGACCGCCTATCGCGGCGCCACACCACCTCGACTCTCACCCTCGGCTCGCGTGCGGCGAGGCTGGATCTCCATCGTGTACCAGAGATACGCCGATCCCAGGTGCACGGCGATGAAGCCGCCGAGCAGCAGCCAGGTCAGGGGTCGACTGGCGTCGAACTCCGCCCGTGCGCGCACCGCGGCGATCAGCATCAGGGCGACCATGAGCGTCTCGACCTGGAGCATCAGCTTGAGCGTCGTCCATCGCGGGTGTTAGCCGCCACGCTGGGTGAGGATGATCGCGTCATTGTGGCTGCGGATGTGGCGGCGTGACGAGGGCCCCGTCCCGGGTTTCGGGGCGGGGCCTTGGTGGTCATGCTGACGGCCTGATGCTCGTTGTGTCGCCAGTTC
>JBBRZQ010000349.1:0-2585 GCA_038236535.1 Actinomycetales bacterium | reverse complement strand
GGCACGCACTCCGTCGGCGTGAAGGCCCCGGCGTTCGAGCGACTCCAGGAGCACCCGCCAGGCCGACTCGTCGAACTGGTCGCGCTCCAGCGCGTTCCTGGCCCAGCGCTCGGCCCGCTCGAGCTGCCCGGCGTCCAGGGCTGCCGACGCTGCCGCGGCGAGTGCCCGGGTCATGTGGTCGTCATGCGCGACCCGCTCCTGCTCGAGCCAGGCGGCGGCGCCCTCGTCGGGCAGCAGTGCGCCACGTGCGGCAGCCAGGCCGGCGGCGAAGGCCGTGACAGCGGCGTCCCTGGGCAGCGCCGGGGCCGCGGCCTCCTCGAGGAGGACCCGGGAGCGGTGGATGTCCACGTCGACGGCCCGGGGGTCCACGAGATACCCCCCGGGAACCGTGGTGATGGCGGGCCGGCCGGGGGCCAGCGTGTCCAGCCGCTTGCGCAGCACGCTCACGTAGGTCTCCAAGGTACTCACGGCTCCCGTCGGAGGCGCCCCGTCCCAGAGGAGCTGGATGAGGTGGTTCTTGGAGACGGGCTGGCCCGGGCGCAGGAGCAGGGCGATGAGGATTTGCCGCGCCTTCGACCCACCGAGCTGAGCGGCCTCGATGGATGCCGTTTCGGAGCTGACCCGCAGGGCTCCACACAGGGTCGCCGTGAGGTGCGCCGCCGACGACTCGCTCCGAGGACGTGGTGGTGTGGTGGTACGTACGGTCATGGAGTCCTCCCTCGCCGACCATGGTGCGGGCTGCGCCGCGCCAAGGGATCTCCCACCGAGGGGGTAGGGGACTCCCGAAACTTGGGGGCCGTTCGTTCTCCGGAACCGCAGGTGGGCGGAACCGATCTCTGCTAGCCGCCTGGAGCGGCACCCGTGCCGGGAGACCTTCCCAGGTCGCCGAGGCACAAGCGCCATCTGGCGGCCTCGTGCTGCCACACTTGCGGTGTGGTGAAGCGCGCATCCAGGCCCGTGCCGGTGAGGCACCTGGACTTCGGGCCGGACGACCTGCCGCTGGTCCGGGCCACCGTGAGGGACACCATCGCCGACTTCGCGCCGAGCCGGGTCACCGACATCGTCCTGGCCGTCCACGAGGTCGCCATCAATGCGATCGTCCACGGCGGCGGCCGCGGGCACCTGCGGGTCGAGAGGGCCGGCGACGAGCTGGTCTTTCACGTGAAGGACGGCAACGGCTCCCCCACCCGACCCGTGGTCAGGCCCCCGGACCCGGACGCCCCCCGCGGGCGCGGTCTCTGGCTCGCCGAACATCTCGCTGACCTGCTGCACATCGACACCACGCCGGGCGCGACCAGTGTCCACCTTCACGTCCGCGCAGACCCCGCATCGAGCGCATAGCTGGCGAGACCGTCGGTCTGTTCCCCCGCGGGCTCAGCCCAGGCTCAGCCCCGGCCGCGGTCGATCCGGTCCCGCCGGTCGATCTGGATGACGACACCGGCCGAGGCCAGGGCGGCCGCGTGCCGGGTGAGATGGTGACCGCACCAGAGCAGGCCGTCACTGGTCAGCCCGTAGGCCTGAGACCCGCACCCGTCACAGCGGTCGTCCGCGGTCAGCACCGTCGGAAGGGTCCTGGACGACGTGCGCTCCATGAGGCTGTTGGCCACGGTGGCCTCCTTCGGTGGCAAGTGGACGGCCGACCCGTCACCCCCAGTGTGCGCGTCCGGTCCCGGTCCGCGGGCAGGGCCAAAGGTCCTGTCCCGCTGAGTCCACAGGGGGTATGCCGTACGGTTCAGCTCTCCGCCTGGAACGGCGCCGTCGGCGCCGTGGCGCTGCCGCCGGCGCTGCTTCTCACGACGCAGCGGACCGGGTCCGAGGGCGTGTTGTTGATGACGGTCCCCCCGTACTTGTTGCCACCCCCGTTCTGCAGCTCGGCGAGGAATGTGCCGTCGGGGCGGAAGGCGAACAGCCGGGCCCGCACGTCCGAGCTGCGTGCCTTGATGAGCATCTGGCCGCTCTGGCTCGAGGTGGCGTTGGTCCAGCACTTCTCGACCTGGACGACGTCGGCCGGCGAGCCCGGGGGCGCGGTCATGGGCGGGAGCGAGGGGTTGGTGGGTGCGATGGCCGGCGGCACCGGCGCGGGAGGCGCGCTGACGGACGCCGACGTCCCGGGACTGGCCGGGGTCTGCGTCGCAGCGCGAGCCGGCGGAGACGTCACCGGGGTGCTGCTCGTCGGCGAACCGCTGCATCCGGTGAGCAGTGCCGCCGTGAGCCCTGCGGCCAGGAGTGCGCAGCAGCCGACCCGCGTCGTGGCGACGCGAGCCACGCCTGGTGGTCGTTCACCGGTCACTATCGTCCTCCTGCCGTTCCTGCAGCCTACGCGTCGGCTGGTCTATGGGGCGGGCGCGAGCAGCACTGTCTGGGAAGGCACTGTCGGGGAATGCACTGTCGGGGGCGGCGGGTGGCGGCCCCCCCACGTGCGGCGGGGGGGGGGCGCGCTCACGCGACGAACACGCCTTAGCTCGAGCACCACCCGAAGCACCTGGCGGGGCCGGCACCCGCCGCCCCCGACAGTGCATTCCCCGACAGTGCCTTCCCAGACAGTGCTGCTCGCGCCCGCCCCATAGACCAGCCGACGCGTAGGC
>JBBRZQ010000348.1:0-2597 GCA_038236535.1 Actinomycetales bacterium | reverse complement strand
CGGCGACCCGGTGACCTCCGGCAAGGGGCAGGCGGCGCCGTGCTGACCATCGACTTCGACCGCCTCGAGGTCGTGCCGGGGCAGTCCGTGCTCGATCTGGGATGTGGTGCCGGTCGGCATACTTTTGAGGCTCTGCGGCGGGGCGCAGACGTGGTGGCTCTCGACCAGAACGCGGACGACCTGTCCGGGGTGGAGCTGATGGTCGCGGCGATGGTGGAGGCCGGTGAGGTCCTGGCGCCGTACGGTCCGGTGACCCTGCGGGCCGACGCCCTGGCACTGCCCTTCCCGGACAACACTTTTGACCGGGTGATCGCCTCCGAGATCCTTGAGCACGTCCCGCAGGACGGTGTCGCGATTGCCGAGATCTTCCGGGTCGTGCGCCCTGGCGGCCTCGTTGCGGTCAGTGTCCCGCGGCGGTGGCCCGAGCGGATCTGCTGGGCGCTGTCGGACCCATACCACGAGGTGGAGGGCGGTCACGTGCGCATCTACCGGGGCCACGAGCTCCTCGCGGCGCTGGAGGCCACCGGGCTGGAGCCGCTCGGAAGCCACTACGCGCACGCCCTGCACTCGCCGTACTGGTGGCTGAGGTGCGCCTCGGGGGTCTCGCAGGAGAACCGGCTGACCGAGGGCTACCACCGGATGCTGGTCTGGGACATGACCCGCCGCCCGTGGCTCACCCAGACCGCCGAACGTCTGCTGAACCCTGTCCTGGGCAAGAGCCTGGTGCTCTACCTCCGCAAGCCTGGAAGCCTGGAGTGACCCGGCCCCTGCCGCATCTGCCGGGCATCCTGACTGCGGCCCAGCTCCGGGTTACCGGGGAGCACATCGCCGGCCAGCAGCTGTCCAGCGGGCTGATCCCCTGGTTCGATGGCCACCACGGGGATCCGTGGGACCACATCGAGGCGGCGATGGCGCTGACCGTGTGCGGGCTCGATGACGCAGCCGCCCTGGCGTTCGAGTGGAGCGCGGCGCACCAGTCGCCCGACGGCAGCTGGCCGATGGAGACCGTCAGCAGCGAGATCCGGGACGCGAGCATCGATACCAACCAGTGCGCCTACCTCGCGGTCGGGGTCTGGCACCGCTGGCTGATCACCGGGGACCGGGTCCAGGTCGACGTGATGTGGCCCGTGGTGCGGCGGGCCATCGAGCTCGTCGTCCGGCTGCAGCTGCCGTTCGGCGGCATTGCCTGGTCACGCGACGAGGCCGGCCGGGTGAGCGGCGGCGCCCTGCTCACCGGGAGCTCCTGCACGGTGCTGTCGCTTCGCTGCGCCCTGGCGCTGGCCGACCTGGTCGGTGATCCGCAGCCCGACTGGGAGCTCACCGCCGCACGGCTCGCGCATGCGGTGGCGATCCACCCCGACGTCTTTCTGGACAAGAGCCGGTTCTCGATGGACTGGTACTACCCGGTGCTCGGCGGTGCGCTGCGTGGCGCCGCGGGCCTGGTGCACCTGAACCGGAGGTGGGATGAGTTCGTCGTGCCGGGACACGGCGCCCGATGCGTCTCGGACCGGCCCTGGGTGACCGTCGCCGAGACCTGCGAGCTGGTCCTGGCCCTGGACGCGGTCGGCGACATCCCGCGGGCGCGAGACCTGTTCAGCTCGGTACAGCACCTGCGTGAAGACGATGGCGGCTTCTGGACGGGGTATGTGTGGCCCGACGACGCCATCTGGCCCGAAGAGCGCAGTACCTGGACTGCAGCGGCGGCGGTCCTCGCGGCCGACGCACTGGCGTCATCCTCCCCTGGCAGCGGTCTCTTTCGCGGTGACGGGCTGACCGAGCTGATCCGGATCAGCGCCGCAGACTGCGGCGCCCAGTGCACCACGCTCACCGGGGACCTTGCGTGAGCTTCGACCCTGACCTGGCGGCGTTGGCCGAGCGGACGAAGGGCTTCATGCCGGATGGCGAGGCAGCGGCCCTGCGCGCAGCGGCGGCAACCGCCGAGCCTGGCCTGTGGCTCGAGATCGGGACCTACTGCGGCAAGTCCACCGTTCACCTCGGGGCCGTTGCCGCGCAGCGGGGCTCGCACCTGGTGACCCTGGATCACCACCACGGCTCGGAGGAGAACCAGCCGGGATGGCAGTGGCACGACGAGTCCCTGGTGGACCCCCTCACCGGCCGCCTCGACACGTTGCCCTCGTTACGGCACACCCTGGCCGAGGCCGGTCTCGAAGAGGCAGTCAGCGTCCTGGTGGCGAGCACCCAGCAGGTTGCTGCCTGGTGGGCGTCCCCGCTGACCTTGCTGTTCCTGGATGGCAACCACACCGAGGAGGTCGCCCAGCATGACTACCTCGCCTTCGCCCGGCACCTGCTCCCTGGTGGCCTGCTCGCCGTCCACGACGTCTTCCCCGACCCACGAGATGGCGGGCAGCCGCCGTGGCACGTCGTGCAGCGGGCGCTGGGCGGCGGTGCGTTCACGCTGGCCGGCGAGCAGGGTTCCCTGCGCCTGCTGAGACGCAGTATCTCCGTCCCCTTCTGAGCACGTCAGGGCCACCAGAGGGTTGTCAGGTCGCGCACCGGATGGCGGCGGGCCCCCCCCCGCGATGCGGGTGGGCCCCCGGCCCGTCAAACGGGGTGTGGGGGGGGGCTCCCCCGGGCGG
>JBBRZQ010000347.1:0-2602 GCA_038236535.1 Actinomycetales bacterium | reverse complement strand
GTAGTGGGACTGCAGGTGGTCAAGGCTCATGGTTGCTCCTGGGAGTCGTTGCTGGCGTTGGGGTCAAGTAGGTGCAGGAGGTCAAGCTGGCCGGGGACGACATCCGCGGGGTTGGGGGTTTGTCGGCTGGGTGGCAGCAGGGTGGCGAATGACGCGAGCTCGGCCTCCAACCCCACCTCGAGGCCGCCGCCTGCCCCGGTCTTGGTGCCGGTGATGTCAACAGTGTCAACGGTTTTGGCGATATTCTGGGTGGGTTGGGTGAGGTCGGCGTAGTTCACCGGTGGCGTCACTTTCAGCGCGGCGGTGTGTCGGTCGTGGACGAGGGCGAGGTAGTCGATCCCGGTGTGCGGTGCCGGGTCGGGGCTGGTTTCGGGTTTGGCGGCTGGGTGGACGTGGCGGCCGATCTGGTGGCCGACCGCGGCGCCCATGCCGCGGCCTTGGTAGCGGACCTGGATTTTGGTCAGGTCGAAGGGGTCGAAGACGAGCTCGACGCGTCGTCCGACCAGGGCGGCGTCGACCTCGTAGGTGTTGCCATACATGGACACCGTCGCGGTCTTGGCGACCAGGCGAGACTCCGACCACAAGAACGCCTCACGCAGCGCAGCCGCCGATGGCAGCACGGGCGGCCCGGCGGCGGTGAACCGGTCCAGGGGGGTCTGCCCGGTCTCGGAGTGGACGCGCCGGTGGTACACGGTCTCGACCCAGGCGGTGAACAGCTCGTTCATCTGCTCGAGCCCGTCGACTTTGGCCAGTGCGCCGGGGGTGGCGAGCTCGATGAGGAACTGCTCACGCACGGTCCGGAAGAAGCGCTCGATCTTTCCACGGCCGGCGGGCTGGCCCGGTTTGGAATGGGTCAGCTGGATACCCATGACCGCCAGGGCGCGTAGGAGCTGCTTGGAGACCATGGCCGAGCCGTTGTCCAAATACACCACGCGCGGGATCCCACGTGCCGACATGCCTTTGCGCAGTGCAGCCTCGAGCCGGACCGTGTCTTCACTGTGGCCCCACCGGTACCCCGTCAGGGCGCGCGAATGATCGTCGATGAACGCGAAGAGGTACGTCTTGCGTCCGGCCACGACCGGGCCGTGCAGCGCGTCTCCGGTCCACCGGTCATTGGGTGCGGCGGCCTCGAACCTGCCGAACGCCTTCGGCGCACTGCCGTCGGGTCGGGTGTTGAGCTCCAAGCGGGCGAAGTGTCGTTGTAGGGTCCGCGCCGACGGCGCCCAGCCCGCATGCTCGGCCAGGATCGCCGCGACCTGGGCGGCGGTGCGTCCGGGGACCTCCTTCTTCAATGCCGCTGCGAGCTCGAGCACCGACGCCGGTGTGTGCGGCTCGACATGGCGGGCCGACGGGACCAGGGCGTCGAACCCGCCGGCCCGCCAGGTGCGGATCCACCGGTCCAGGGTGACCCGCGAAACCCGGACCCGCTGCCCGAACGGACCCAGATGGTCCTGCTCGGACAGCTGGCGCACCAACGGCCCGCGCTGACGAGCCGTCAACGCCGGGTCCGCTACGGGCCGGATCAGCGCATACCGGAACAGGCCAATCTCCTGCGCCCGCTGCGCGCGGTCGCCGTCATCGGCGCCGACTGTTCGTTTGTGGCTCATCGCCCACCTTCCACCTCGAGGAAATCCGTCAAGGTCGAAGCCTGCCCAGGCCAACAACACCCGCCCAGGGTCAACTCGTGTTGCTCACCGGCCCACACCCGGAGCCAGCAGCAAACCGCCACTGGCCCACGAGACGAACTCCCACGGCGGGCGCGGTGACAACCGGCGGACCCCAGCCGCGGCGGCCCTGCCCAGGGCCTCCAACGCGTCAGCGAACACCGACTCCCGCGGCAGGAGCGGACCAGCCATCGGGTCAAGGCTGTGCAGCAGCCGGGTGAACAACACCCGCACGTCCTCGGCCCGCCCGCCGAACCGGCGCAGCCACCCCCGCACCGTCGAGGCCGGACAACCCAACACGTCCGCGATCGGTCGATGACCCAAACCCGCAGCCTTGGCCAGCAACGCCGCCCCGATCACCGACACCGCGTCCGCCCGCCGCGACAGCCACGCCGCGGGCAACAGGACGTGGGTCATGCCGCAGCCCGTGCAGCTCGCCCGGCGAGGACGATGCCGCACCGTGCCCTGCTCCCGACGTGTTACCCGCCAACGAGCATGGCCCCACGGCCGCAACACACCCCCACACGACGGGCAGCACAGCCCACCGGTCAGCAGCGAACGTTCGACCACAACCGAATCGGTATCTACCATCAACATCGGGTGCACTCCAAGCACCAAGTGACGGCCCTCCCGCTCGGCAAAAGCTTGGGAGGGTCGTCGCGCTTTAACAGGACATGGTCATGCCCTCGACGCGAACGATAGATGAAACCCCAGAAGCCACAACGTCATACACCGTGACGCGAACCTACCTCCCGGTGGTCAACCACGGAGTCGCTCAACACACGGTTGAACGAGACAGCCCATTGGTAGTGGTCGGACGTTGGCTGTCCGGTGAGCACACAGGGGGTCCTGACGCGTCCGGGGCACCGATTGCTTCTGGTTGGACCAACTCGGACGAGGATGTCGCGTTGGCGCGTGTTTATCTGGGGCAAGCTCAG
>JBBRZQ010000346.1:0-2613 GCA_038236535.1 Actinomycetales bacterium | reverse complement strand
CTCGGTTGTGCGAGCACCCCAGGCTGCTGCTCTGGGGCCCTGCAACCGCGGCCCCCGACAGTGCCTTCCCAGACCGTGCTGCTCGCGCCCGCCCATAGACCAGCCGACGCGTAGGCTGGAGGAACGGCAGGAGGACGACAGTGACCGGTGAACGACGACCAGGAGTGGCTCGCCTCGCCGCGCCGCGGGTCGGCTCCTGCGCCCTCGTCACCGCCGGGCTCACGGCGGCACTGCTCACCGGGTGCAGCGGTACGGCGACATACAGCACCCCGGTGACGTCTCCGGCGTCCCGCGCCACCACCCCGCGCCCCTCGACGACCGCTGCTCCTCCGTCCAGCAGCGCGCCTCCCGCGCCGGCGCCCACCGCGCCCGCGCCCGGCATACCCTCTCTCCCTCCGCTGACCCCAGCCCCGGGCTCGCGGCCCGACGTCGTCCAGATCGAGAAGTGCTGGACCAACGCCACCTCGAGTGTGGGCGGCCCGATGCTCATCAAGGCGAGGAGCTCCGACGCGAGGGCACGGCTGTTCGCCTTCCGCCCCGACGGGACGTTCCTCGCCGAGCTGCAGAACGGCGGCGGGAACAAGTACGGGGGGAACGTCATCAACAACACGCCCTCGAACCCCGGCAGCTGCGTCGTGAGAAGCAGCGCCGGCGGCACCGCCACCGCGCCGACCGCGCCGTTCCAGGCCGAGAACTGACCGCACGGCATACCCCCTGCGGACCCACCGGGACGGGACCTTTGGCCCTGATAGGGGACCGGCCCCGGACGCGCACACTGGGAGTGATGGGCCGCCCGTCCCACTCGCCACCGAAGGAGGCCACCGTGGCCAACACCCTCATGGAGCAGGCGTAACACAAGCCGGGCCCACCACTGGTCGTCGCGATCGGCGAACCCGGCCGGGCGCATCTGCCATACGCTGAAGGTGGATCCCGATTGGCGACGGCTCCCAGCCGGAGCCGTGGCTTGTCGGACGAGTCCTCGGCGTCCGAGCGTCCCTGCGCCGAGGTGCGCGGGCAGGCGCGTCTCATCCAGTGATGGGGACGAGGAGGACGATGGGGTGTAAGTAGCAGCGCTGCAGGATCGTGCGCTAAGCAATAGGTGGGGCGGCACCACGCGGCGCCATCAAGCGCGCGCGCCGCGAAGCCAGCGGCGAGAGCGTGCGCCTGTCCCAGGCCATGACCGGTCAAGCAGTGAACCCCATTGAACTGAACAACCACGGCGGTGATGGCCAGAACTGGACTGATCCCATGGCCATCACCGGGCAGGTTCACGACCGCCTCCGGGCAGAACTCACTGGCCCATAACACCAAGCCGTGGCGTCAGACGATCGCCGGCGTGGGAGAGCCCATGGCCGCCCACTCGGGGTAGCTCAGGTGGTGTACGAAGCCGACTGGTCCTCTGACCCGAATCCACGAGTAAGCCGGTGATGATCGGCGTGGGATAGGCCGAAAGTGCTTGCCCTGCAGAGAGAATCGTGGTTGTCAAGGCCGAGATCCACGGGAGCAGGGAGGCACCTTCGTGGTGACCGCGGTACGGGATGCGAAGACGCGGAGAAATCAGATGCAGATCGGCGCGCCGGACGCGAGCCTGACCGCGCATGCGGGGATGGTCGCGGTCAGCGAGCTGGTGGCGCGTCTGGGGGTGATCTCCTCGATCGATGCGGCGGTCGGGCCGATCAAGAAACGCACCCGCGGGTTCGGCCTCGGGCAGTGCTCGTCGGGATGGCCGGCGCGCAGCTGGCCGGGCAGGACTACCTGGTCGGCTTGGACCCGGTCCGGGCCGACGCGGCCGGGCAGGAGCTGATGCCGGTGCCCGGCACTGGCGGCCAGTACCGCGTGCGGGCTGGCCCGCCGGGTCCGGCCCGAGCAGTGGGCCGCCCTGGAGTCCGGGCTGGCCGCAGTGCACCAGCGGATGCTGGACGTGCTGCCCGCCTCACGGCGGGACGCGTTGTGCCAGGCGGTGACCATCGACATCGACGCCACCGACGTGGAGGTCTACGGCCGGCGCAAGCGTGGCGTGGCGTACAACTACCAGGGCCAGCGGTGCGGGCGCCCGGACGTGGCGACCTGGGCGCAGACCGAGACGGTGCCGGCCGCCGACGTGCTCGACGGGGACCAGATCCCCGCTCCAGCGTGGTCGCGCTGCTGGGTACAACCCCAGCCGCACAGCACTCAGACGCCCAACATCTGTGCGTCTAGTGGCGTGTATCGTTAGTTGTTTTACAGTTCAAGTTGCGGGACGATGTTCGCATGCCGAATCGTCCTGCTGTCGCTCTGGCGTTGCGTGATGGCGATCGTGAGGAGTTGACCCGGTTGACCCGTTCGTCGTCGGTGCGGGCCGGGTTGGCGCAGCGGGCGCGGATCGTCCTGATGGCCGCAGACGGTGTGGCGAACACGGCGATCGCGGAGAAGGTGGGGGTCTCGCGCCCGACGGTTCTGCAGTGGCGGAACCGATATGCCGCCAAGGGAATCGACGGGCTGGTCGATCAGCGGCGATCGGGTCGGCCGCGGTTGACGGATCACCGCAAGATCGTCTCGGCGACCCTGAAGGCGCCGCCGAAGAAGTTCGGGGTGACGCACTGGTCCTCCCGGTTGCTGGGCCGGCATCTGGGG
>JBBRZQ010000345.1:0-2614 GCA_038236535.1 Actinomycetales bacterium | reverse complement strand
GTCGGACAGCAGCACGCCGCGCTCGGAGGTGGGGGCCACGTTGAGCAGGGGCGTGAGGAAGGTCTGGGTGATCCGGGAGCCGATCGAAGGTCCGAACAGCCGCAGCGGGTCCAGGCTCAGCTGGGGGTCGGACACGTCGACGACGACGGCGCGGGTGATCGAACGCGCCCACACGGCCCACTCCCCCATGGCGGTACGGTCGGCGGCAATGACCCGACCACCCCGGTCGATGACGTCACCGGACAGTTTCTTGAGAGTGACGCTCTTGCCGGAGCCGAGCTCGCCGGCGATGGCGATAGAGCCCGAGACGTCACGGTCGGTGGCGCCCTCGAGGTCGTGCAGGATCACGCTGGTCGGGCCGCAGGGCACCGTGGGGGCAAACAGGGGGCCGTGGGCGATGTTGAGTGCCAGCAGCGAACCCTTGGTGTCGCCGAGGTTTACCGACGCCAACGGGACGGTCGCAGCCAGTGCCTTGCTGGTGGTGATCTGGGAGAACTCGCGGACGGCGCGGGAGGAGGGCACCCCGGGCTGCATGGCCCACCAGAGTTCCTCCTGGTATCCCAGGGGCTGTGCCAGCTTGTATCCGGTGTCGGCCAGGAAGTCGGACAGGGCCCGGGCCTGGGTTCGGGCGGACTCAGCGTCAGGGCCGGCCACGCAGAAGATCATGGTGGCCTGGGCTTCCACCTCGAGCTTGTCGGACTCGAGCACGCCGACGTACTCGGACAGGTCATCGGCCACCCGGTCGAGCATGTTCAGGCCATGACTCACCTCGCCGTCCCGCTGGCCGTACTGCTCGTTGAGATTGCGCAGCGCGCGCTGGTTCTGGGAGGCGACGGCGCTGGAAGCGCGCACGTTCAGCCGCATCGCCCAGTCCACGTCCAGGCCGGACTCGTCGACTCGGCCGATGAACTCGCTGCCGGGGAAGACCATCCCTCCGTCGGGGACATCCGAGACAACCATCAGGGCCTGGTAGCTGGCGTCGCTCGGGTCGATGGAGCAGGCGTCCTGAACCTTGAGGAAGCGCCGGGAGATCGGGTTGATCCGCGCGAAGGTCTTCGTATCGAGGTCGCTCTGGCCCCCCTCGTCGATGATCGGCTCACCGAGCGCGGAGGCAGACTTGGGGGTCAGCAGCGCGTCGACCACATCGCCAGGCTTGCCGCTTGGCAGGTCGAGGTCCTGGAACAGGCCGCGCCGGATGGTGTGCTCGTGCAACCACACCATCTGCGCGGGGGTCGCCGGGCTGGGGTTGAACGGGGAGGGGATGGACTCAGCAACCCGGGCCGCCTGGGCCAGGCGACGCTGGACGTCGCCGGTGGGGATCGGTGCCCGGGGCAGACCGATCCGGTCGCGAAGGTCAGCCGTAGCGGCGTGCAGCGGCTCCAAGGCCCGGTCGGACGGCTTGTCGATACCCAACGGCACAGAGAGCCAGTAGATCCGCTGGCCCGGACCGATTAGGTCCAGGGAATCCATGGTGGCCTCGCACTCGGCGACCCAGTCGGGGCAACTGGCCAGGTCCACGCCCTCGAGCATCTTCTCCACCACGGCCGCGGGGTCGAGGCCGGAGCAAACGCCCAGCAGCAGGGACTCGCCGGGCAGAGCCCGGATCAGGGCTTGGTGCAGTGCCCGGACCCCGTGCTTGTCCTTGGTAGGCCGCAGACCGTAGGGCAGACCAGTCAGGAGCCAGTCAGCCCAGACGGTGCCGGTCCTGGTCCAGCGCAGGTTGGCGGCCATCGACCGTGTTGGGGTGCGCATCAGTCCTCCTGATGGGGGGCGCTCGAGGTAGCCAAGAGTCGCTGGACACCGGTCAGTGCCGGGGCAGGTGAAGGTGACGGGTGGACCCCCCGCCGCGGCGGCCTCGAGGGGTTCTGGGATGGCGCAGGCCGTGACCACCGCGGACGCGGCAACCGGGAGGGCTTCGACGTCGCGACCGGATGACGTGTGACCTCTGCCCGGGCCGTGCTCGGCGCAGGTAGAGGTGGTGGGACGTGATGGTTGATCACGACACGGGTGGGTACCCGGTGGGGGCGGCGGATCCGAATCGGGCGTCCGCCGAAGTTCCCGGCTGCCGGTGCGCTCAGGGCGCGGATCAAGCCGGTACCGACAGCGAGTGGGTTGCGGGAGCCGATCGGCATGCGACCGAGCGCCACGGTGATGCCGTAGGCGACACCCAGAAGTGTCAGGGCGTTGCCGACCAGACCGAACTGGCCCCAGACCCCGACCGTCTTGGTGCCGACGACCAGGACGACGACGGCGCCGATGACCTGCGTGTAGGTGTACGGACCGCCCCAGATCCGCGCACCGTCGGGGGTCTTCCCGATCAGCTGAGGAAATCGGCGGGCACGGGTGTACCACTTGACGATCTCGTGGGTCTGATCACGCTCAGTCATCACAACGTTCCTTTGGAGGGTCTGTCACCGTGTCCGGGCAGGGGTCAGCTCGAGACGAGCCGCAGGCTCGTCTCGAGGCGTGGGATGCGCGACGACCTGGGAGTAGGTGCCGGAGGCGTTGACCTCGTTGCCGACACGGTTCTGCAGGTTGGTCACGTTCCAGACGATCCAGATGAAGACGGCGGCGGCGATGCCGGCGATGATGATGCGCGCCATCGCGCCTCGGG
>JBBRZQ010000344.1:0-2629 GCA_038236535.1 Actinomycetales bacterium | reverse complement strand
GGCACTCCGACGCTGCTCACACCTACTGGTACCTGACCGCGACCGGGGAACTGATGACCCTGGCCGCCGGAATGCTCGAACCCGACAACGAAAGAGAACCGTCATGAACGCCCTGGCCACCAGCCTGCAGACCTACTTCACGACCTTCGCCCACACCCAGCGTGACCTGTCCGCGAACACCATCAGCTCCTACCGCGACACCTGGCGAATGCTGCTCAAGCACCTCGCAGCGACACTCAGCCTTCCCCCGGACGCGCTCGACTTCGACGCCGTCACCGCCATGAACGTCACCGGCTTCCTTGACCACCTCGAGCAAGAGCGCGGCAACAACGCCAAGACCCGCAACACTCGTCTGACCGCGATCCGCTCCGTGCTCGGCCGTGCCCTGCCTGACCATCCTGAGCACGCCGCGACCATCACCCAGGTCCTCGCGATCCCACCCAAACGCACAACCAGGCCCGTCATCGAGTTCCTCACCCCCGCCGAGGTCGCCGCCCTGCTCGCCTCACCCGACTCCACGAACTGGACCGGGCGCCGCGATCACGCCCTGCTGCTCATGACCGTGCAGACCGGTCTTCGCATCAGCGAAATCTCCTCGCTGACCTGCGACGACATCCACCTCGGCGCCGGACCTCACATCGCCTGCACCGGCAAAGGACGCCGCCAACGCATCACCCCCCTGACGAAGGCCACCGTGGCCACGATGACGAACTACCTCGCCGAACGCAGCACTCGTCCTGGTACCGCGATCTTCTGCGGTCCCCACGGACAACCACTGTCCCGCGACGCGCTCGAGCACCGCCTAGCAAAACACCTCGCCACCGCGGCGATCACCTGCCCCAGCATCGCCACCAAGCACGCCACGATGCACACCCTGCGGCACACCACCGCGATGAACCTCCTCGCCGCCGGCGTCGACGTGTCCGTCATCGCGCTCTGGCTCGGCCACGCCGACACCCACAGCACCGACGCATACCTCCACGCCGACATGGCCATCAAGCAGGCCGCCATCGACCGCACCCGGCCACCCGACGTGCCACCCGGGACCTACCAGCCAGAACCCAACATCCTGGCCTGGCTCACATCCCTGTGACTATGCCGACAGTCCATCCCCGAAACCCCCACTGACACCCACCATTCCCAGGATGGTCGGCATAGTCCCTAGGTCGGCATAGGACATCTAATGCCGATGTCGGCATTAGATGTCGCCGCACCACCTCTGGTTGGGGGCCGCCGCGGTGAAGTCCCGACCGATCAGGTCCGGGGCACTGACCGGATGCTCGCCCTGCACGGTGGTTCGTTTCCATGCCTTGGGGTGACGTCCTTGCAGGCCAGCGGCCTTCATCAGCCGCCAGACCCGCTTGTGGGACAGCAGGTGACCCAGCGCGGCCAGGCCGGCCCGGACCCGTCGAACGCCCGGGTTGCCCCGACCCTGTCGGTAGATCGCCCTGATCATCAGGGTGAAGCCGTCGTCGGCGGTCGCCCGAGCACTGGGACCACTGCCGCGCCAGGCGTAGTAGCCCGAACGCGACACACCCAGCTCGACACACATGAAGACCACCGGATACGTACCCAGATCAGCCCAGTCCGCTATAGCAGCAAACTTCACTGCGTGTCTTTCGCGAACCAGGTCGCCACTTTTTTTGCAAAATCCACCTGCATTAAAAGATGTGCGTTCTCAGACTTGGAGACCTTGATCTCCCCGCGCAGTCGCATCAGCTCGGCCCGCTCAGACTCGTCTAATAGCGCATCCGGCGGCTGTAACGCTTCCTTCGCGTCTCGTTCCTTCTTCACCCATTTACCTAACGTCATCTCGTGGCAATCAATATTGCGCGCGACCTCAGCAATCGACCGACCTTCTTCGATGACAAACCTTACAGCCTGTGCCTTGTACTCCTCGGTGAAGCTACGGCGTGTCGAACCCATTCTCGTGTCTCCCGACTAATTCGGGCAGTTTATCCATGTGTCCACCAAACCGGGAACGGTCCAGGTTGACCTGCCGCAGCTACCCCGCCGGCGACGCGAGCGCCGGGGCGAGCGGGGCGGCCACGCTGCCGGACACGACCATGGGCTCAGAAGGCTTGCAACGCAGCCAAGGCCGTTGGCCACTTTGTGGTCAAGCACCAAGGTGTTATCACTACGGTTGTGGCTTCCATTGGCTGTATGGTCCCTGCCCCGTTGGCTGGGCGGCCTGTGCCTGGCTGCAAGCGGCTGCGTGGGGCTTCCGGTCTGAGCAGCGTGCGCAAGAGGCTGGCGGCGGCAGTTACTGGCCGCGGCTGGCGTCGCACCTGGAAAGCTTCCGCCGTGGACGGGTTGATGACTGGCGTTGGATTCGGAATGGGAAGAGCCCTAGCCTTCACAAAATATGGACGTATGGGCGGGGCATGGAAGAGCGGTATCACACGCAAGACCCCTACAACAAAATACTGGACCAGAATTCGGTGGCCTGGGCATCTTATTCTACAAACCAGCTTCCACACACCAAGTTGGTCGTATTCTGCCTACAATAACAGGCATCGGTTCGACTAATGGATGTAGGATGCACAGCATGAACAGGAGAAAACCGTCTACGAAGAGGTTCCGCAGCTTCTGGCAGTTCTTTTCGGCCTTCCTATTCCTCATCGGATCC
>JBBRZQ010000343.1:0-2654 GCA_038236535.1 Actinomycetales bacterium | reverse complement strand
TCAGGTCGCCGGCGACCACGACGACCCATGGGCTGCGGACCTATGCCACCGACTGACCGCGCCACCGAACTCAGCTTGCTCAACAAGAACGACGACGGCCGACGCTTCTTCACCACAGCGATCGGTGAACTCCCAGGCCTCGCGCCTGCCGAGCCCAGAGCCGGCGCACCGTTCCTGGCCACCCGCGAGCACCGCCGCTTCACCGAGTTCGCCGACGCCGTCCGCCAGCACCGCTACATCGGCCTGTGCTGGGGGCCACCCGGAGTCGGCAAGACGCTGTCCGCCCGCAACTATGCCGGCCTCCCCTCCTGGGAACAGTGGCAACGCGACCTCGACGCGACCGAACCCCCCGCCAGCCCCGGCCCGGTGCCCCCTCGGGTGCTGCAAGCCCGCACCGCCGTCTGGACCCCCACCGTCACCGCCAGCCCACGCGAGGTAGCGCAAGCACTGCCCCGCGCCTGCCAACCCATCTCCTACGCCGTCGACTACGCCCAACACGGCCACGTAGACCCCTTCGTCCACAACGACTCCCGCGCGTCCGGCCTCACCGAGCTGCTCATCATCGACGAGGCCGACCGCCTCAAGACCGTCGGCCTCGAGCAAGTCCGCGACTACTACGACCGACACACCATGGGCGTGATCCTCATCGGCATGCCCGGCATCGAGAAGCGCCTCGCCCGCTACCCCCAGCTCTACAGCCGCGTCGGCTTCGCCCACGAGTACCGAACCTTGACGACCGAAGAACTCACCGCCGTCCTCACCCGCCGCTGGCACGCAGACGGACTCGCCGGCAACGACGACGACTTCACCGAAAGCGTCGCCATCGCCACCATCGCCCGCATCACCGGCGGCAACTTCCGCCTCGTCGACCGCCTCCTCAGCCAAATCCAGCGCATCCAACGCATCAACCACCTCGGCACCGTCACCCCCGAAGTCGTCGAAGCCGCCCGCGAAGCACTCCTCATCGGCCACTGACCGCCATCTGGCCAACAACCGCTGCAGAAGAGTGGCCACTTACCGGTGCACTTCACAGCGCTGGTCGCCGTGCGCGACGCGCTGACCGTGCTGCAGTCCGAGGACCTGCAGTGGCCCTGACCCCGGACGGTGGACACGGGGTTATGCGGCTTCTTGGTCTGCCGCGGTTTGATTGCAGTGTTGCAGTTCGAACGCCACGGGGCTGACTTGGCCGATCGAGGAGTGCCGGCGGCGCCGGTTGTAGCGGTCCTCGATCCAGGCCCCGACGGCCTGCTGGGCTGCGGCCTTGGTGGGCCAGACACGTCGGTAGTAGAACTCGGTCTTGAGGGTCGCGAAGAACGACTCGGCCATCGCGTTGTCCCAGCAGATCCCGGTGTAGCCCATCGACCTGGTGATGCCGTTGGCGGCGGCGAACGTGCTCATCTGCTCCGATGCGTATTGGGTACCCCTGTCGGTGTGGAACACGACCTGGTCGGGTAGGTCACCACGCAGGGTGATCGCCATCTTCAGGGCAGCCTGGACCAGGTCGGTGCGCATGTGGTCAGCGATGGCCCACCCGATCACCCGACGGGAGTGGGCATCGATCACGGTGGCCAGATACAGCCACCCTTCCCAGGTCCGCAGGTAGGTGATGTCCCCGACCCAGACGGCGTTCAGGACCCCGGTGTCCCAACGGCGTTTCGCGGCGTCCGGCGGGTAGGTGTCGCCGCTGTCGCGCTGGGTGGTGGTGCGCCACTGCCGGGGGCAGATCCCGCGAAGACCCAGGCGGCGCATCGCCTTCGCGACGGTCTTGCGGCTGATGACCTCACCGTCCTCGCGCAGGTCCGCCAGGATCCGCGGTGAGCCGAAGACCTCGTCCGAGGCACCGTGGAACCAGGCGACCTTGGCCTGGATCACCCCCGCACGCACGGCCCGTCTGGAGGGAAGTCGCTTGGCCCAGGCGTAGAACCCGGAGCGGGACACCTCGAGCAGTCGTGCCATCCGCGAGACCGTGTGGTTGCTCTTCTCCGCGTGCATCAGTGCGAACGCTTCTGGTTCGTATCCGATGCTTCCTGGGCGAAGAAGAGGGAGGCTTTTTTCAAGAACGCCCGGTCCAGCTTCAACTCGGAGTTCTCCTTGCGCAGCCGCGCGAGCTCGACCCGCTCGGTCTCGGACAAGGCCCCGTCCCCGGCGTCCTGCCGGGACCTGTACAGGTTGACCCACCGGCCCAGCGTCTGATCTTTCACACCGAGCTCACGTGCGACCACCGCAACCGGACGACCGGTGTTGATCACCAGCCTCACGGCCTCGTCCTTGTACTCAGGAGTGAACTCCCGACGCTGTCTTCCCATGATGAACATCCTCTCTTGCGAGGTGTCCACCAGACGGGGTCAAGGCCACAGGGGGTGGACTCCGGGTCGCTGCTGACCGATGCGGCGGCTGGCGGATCGGGTGGAGGGTGAGTGGTTGCGGCGGGTGGGTGAGGTGCACGCCCGCGGCGCCGCCCAGGTCGTCGGCGCCGGGTCGAGCAAGGCGTTCCTGCGGGGGACACGCCTGGTGTCCCCGGTCGAGGCCTCGCGGGCGGTGGACACGGCTGCGGCCCTGCGGACCACCTGCACGCAGACCGACGAGGCGGTCGCGGCTGGTGTGATTGGGATCGGTCAGGCGCAGGTGATCGCCAAGGTCATCACCGACCTGCC
>JBBRZQ010000342.1:0-2655 GCA_038236535.1 Actinomycetales bacterium | reverse complement strand
GGCGGAGCGTATGCGGCCCTGCTCGAGTCGCCGATCCTGCTGGTGCCCGCCACGAGCGTTCCGGCGGTGGTCACGGCATACCTGAAGGCGAACTTGATGCCCGGCACTGCTGCGGCCCTGGTTGGCGGCGCCGGTGTTGTCAGCGAGAACGTCCGGTCCTCACTCGGGATAACTCTGAGCGGATCCTGAAACTAACTTCTATCTGACGTTCCGCACATCTCGCGCGGCATATCTCGGTGATTACGGGAGCTGGGTGTAGGCGCTGGGGGCGAGGTTCATGAGCTCGAGGACCTGCTCTTGTTGGGCGGTCAGCTCGGGGTGGAAGGTCTTCACCGGGACGCCGTCGTGGTGCAGCTGGTGGCGGTTGAGGGTCGCGAAGATCTCCAGGATTCGTTCGGTGGAGGGCGAAGTACAGTTCCGGAACTCTGGGTAGAGCCGGATCTTGGTGAGGTCGGCGTGCTGCATGCCGGTGCGGACCTCGCGTTCGATGAGCGCGCTGATGAGCAGGGCCAGGAACTGGCAGCAGAACAAGGCCTCGATCCTGGCGGGGTTGTGGAGCAGCACGGGGGCGGCGTCTTGGACGCTCTTGAGCAGGTGGTGTCGGCGTTCAAGGTTCGGCTGGTAGCGGTAGGCCGCCAGCACCTCGGCGTCGCCCAGGACGCGATCGTTGGTGATGAGCGGGAAGCAGCCGTCGCTGGCGGCGTCGTGACGGATCATCTCGAGCTTGATGTCGTGGGTGAGGGTGAAGCGGGTGCTGGCGACCTCGCGGTAGCGGGTGTTGGGGCCGGGCCGGCCGGCGCGGGCCTGCTTGTAGCTCTTGCTAGTCGTCTCGGCCACGGTGATGCTGACCCACCGGTCAGCGCCGGCGCCGGCGAGTGCTTCGTTCGCGGCTTGCTCGACGGCGACGCGGGTCTTGAACCGACTCCGCGGCCCAGTGAGCTTCGCGTCCACGGCCTCGATCGCGGCGATGCCGGCGTCGATCCGGCCGGCTCGGGCGTGGGCGTCGCGGCTGGCTTTTGCGGTCGAGTGGATCCAGACGATCCGGTACCCCTCCGCTGAGGGCAGCGGCGCGGGTGTCGTGGAGTAGACCTCGTCCGGGTCACCGATTCGCTTCCCTGGCCTGCGGAAGGCTTCGGTCCAGACCGGCGGGTGGGTTTGCAGGTGCTTGCGGAACGCGCCGTCCTCCGCGCGGGTGCGGGGCATCACGGTCACGAACCGTCCGTGGTTGCTGTCGATGTGGCCCATGGCTTTGCGGGAGCACAGCTTGGAGTCCGCGACGTAGAGGAAGCTGGTCCGCCCGAGTAGCCCGACCAGGCTGTCCCAGGTCGGCACGTGCGTCGGGTCATCACTGGCGTTGCCGTCCGCGAGCCGGTAGGCCAGCGGGACCGCACCGTCAGCGCTGACTGTGAGGATCCAGACCAGCTGCTTCAGGTCCGGACGGTGGTCCTTGCTGTGGCCCCAGGTGATGATGGGCGTGTCCTTCCCGCCCCGCGGCGTTCCGTCAGCGTTCGGGTAGACGCCGTGCACCGAGATCGACGTGGAGTCGTTGTGGAGCTGGTCGGTGTCGATGTGGAACTCGCTGATCGCGCGCAGCACCACCGCTGTCAGCAGACTGGCCCGGTCGGCGTCGAACAGCGCGTCCAAGGCCCGCCCGACCCGGTCATCGTTGAGTACCCCGACGTCCTGGGCGGTCAGGCCAAACAGGGCCGGGTCGTAGCGGGCGGCCCATTCACCCAGGCCGTAGAGCGGTTCGCGGCCCAGCACCAGGTTCGCCACGACTAGCCTGATCGCGGCCGCCGCGCTCACCTTCACCCGCGCGTCACCGTCCGGTAATGCCGCTGCCAGCAGCGCCGGCAGCCCGAGCCGCTCCAGTACGGCGTTGATGATCGGCAACCCACCCAGCACCTGGGAGGCCAACCCGAGGTCCTTGGGGTCGGTCGGATCACTTGGCTCGTTCATCACGACACCCTCCAGTCGGGGTTGCGTTCAGTACAACCTACGCTATCCTTCGGTTGTCAACCGAAGGACACGACACGCGGAGGAGAAGATGGCTCAACCAGGAGCAGCACCGGACACGTCGTCAACCGCCCCGAGCCTGGCTGTCTTCACCGAGGCCGACTACGCCCTACCGGGAACGCTGGCTCGCCGCTTCATGCGTTGCGGCAAGACGAACTGCCGCTGCAAAGCCGAACCGGCCGTGCTGCACGGCCCCTACTGGCACTGGACCCGCACCATCGCCGGCAAGACCCAGAGCCGCACCCTCACCGAAGAACAAGCCCAGCGCTACCAGCCCTGGTTCGACAACGCCCGCCGACTCCGCGAGCTCCTCACAGACCTCGAAACCCGATCCCTACGCGCCTTCCACGACGCCGAGGACTGAACCGTAATTGCCGAGATATCGCCCGGGAGATACGCGGAACGCCAGTTCAGAAATCATCGAAACCCGACAGAGGGCATGGGCCGTTGTGGCCGCGGAAGAGGCAGGTCACTGTTGTTGTTGGTTCCATCGTGAGCATGATGGTTGAAGTCTGGTCCGACGTTGTCTGCCCGTGGTGCTACATCGGCAAGCGCCGGCTCGAAGAAGCGCTCTCCCGTTTGGCAGCGGACGAGCCATTGCTCGCCGCCGAGGTTCGCTGGCGTGCATTCCAGCTCAAT
>JBBRZQ010000341.1:0-2659 GCA_038236535.1 Actinomycetales bacterium | reverse complement strand
GTGGACAACACCGACGGTTGCGCGTCGGCCGGGGAGCCGGTCCGCATGGGACGGGCGGCCAGATCGTCTCGTCGGGCTTGGGTCGGGTCATCGGGACCCAGTGGAACGGCCGTGATCTGGTCACGTGGAATGCCTGAGAGAGGTTTGGCCGCGGCCGAGGCTGGATGGAGAGAGTAGTAGACCGCGTACGCGAGGCCGATAAGGAGCAGGAGCGCTGCCAGCGCGGCGACAATCAGCAGGGCTATCTGCTTCTCGCGGCTTAGCGCCCCCGCCGGAACTGTGGCTTGGCTACGGTCACGGTTGAACATCAGCAGCCCGAGCCGACGATCCCGTCGACGACCCCCAGGATCGTCACGAACAAGATCGCGCACAGCACGACAACGGCCAGCCCCATCGCGCCAGCCCGTGAGGCATGTGGGTGGCTGAACAGCCTGCCCACCAGAATGCCGGCCAGCGAGACCAACGCGCCGAGGGCGAGCAGCCCGATGACTGCCCACTTCACCCAGCCCACGAGCTGGTCCTGGTATTGCTGCATCCCCGGCGGTGCCTGCGGGCATACGCCCGCCACGGAGGCCGCCAACGCGCGCTCAGTCAGTGCAGTGATCATTTCCACGGTCCAATCCGGAAGCGGTCGGTGAGAAATCGCCCGGTCGGTTTTGCGCGGTCCGCCGTTTCCGGGTCTTCGGCGAGGAAGCGGGCGACGATCTGCCTCCCGGCCCCCGCGACGGTTTTGGGCAGCGGCGCACAGGAGATCCCGGTGGCTGACAGGTGCCGGTCGCTGGGGACTCTGACCACCCGCCCGGCGCTGTCGGCTGCCTTCAGCAGCGGGCCGGCGGTTGCATGCACCGATCGGTCACGGCGGGTGGGCCCGATCAACGCCACCACAGGTGCGCCGCCGGAGGTGTCCAGTGCCTGTTCGAGCTGGCGAAGCGCCGGGATCGTGGCGCGAGCCACCAGGACCACAGCAGCCGAGCTGCCCTCCTGGGCGAGCCAGCAGTCGCCTGCAAGGGTGTCTGAGACACCCCAGGCGGTGTCCACGACGGTGACCTCAACGTGTCCCGGTGACTCATCTGGTGGGGTTGGTAGGTCCGTGGCCGACGCCACCGCATCGCAGACCCGGTCGATGGGCAACCCCGCGCGTCTGCCCTGCCGCCAGCCGCTGCCGTCAACCCCGAGCTCGGCGTCAACCGCGGTGGTCAAGCCTGAGCGTTCCGGGCTTGCACAGTCGAGCAGCCGCGCCGACCGACCAGACTCACGGGCAGCCTCGGCCACTGCCAAAGCCAGGGTGGATGCCCCGGCGCCGCCGTGGCATCCCACCACCATGACCACCAGGCCGGACATTGCCTCGCGGTGGGGTGGGCGAATTCGCGTCGCCGTATGCCGCTGGGTGCGGAACTCGCCTGCCCACGCGGCATGTAGCGCTGCCTGCAGCTCCGTGACGGTGACCGGAGTGGCTGTGACGGTCACGCCGACCCTGCCCGGGCACGGCGCAGTTCCAAAGCCGCCACGAGTGTGCTGGGAGGTACTCGCGTCTGGAGATCATTGCTTGCTGCCAGAGCCGGGCGAAGAAATGCGAGCACCCCTTCCAAACCGTCGACGGTCGCCTGGAGGTCACCAGCGGCGAGCACATCGAGCAAATGCACGACATACTCCGCCGAAAGCCCAGTTGGGGTCGGGTCGTTCCTCAAGAACCTCGCGTCCATTACGGTCCCTTCTCGTACTGCTGCACGTTGCTGCTCACACCTGGGTAAGTAGCCGGCGACTGCGCTCGTGGACATTTCCCTGGCGCTGGTCCTACGCGCACTCACGCAGGTACGCCTCGCGGGCACTGACCAGAGACCTGAGCGCGCGGTCGCGACTTCGCCGCACCGTCCTCTCGTTGACCCCGCGCCGCGCCGCGACAGCCCTGATCTCCGCCGCCGAATTCAGCCCGCGGACGGTGCCCGCCACCTCAATGCTTGCCAGCTCCAGGAGAACCGTGGCCTCGTTATCGGTGACCACACCCTTGCCTGTGGCCCACCGCAAGACGGCCAGAAGAGTGGGCTCGTCATCCAATATCGCGGCGGGATCCTGATTGATGACGGCGTCCGAGCTGCCATTGGTAACCGCCCCAACCGCCGTGGTGTCCACCAGATTCACCTCGATCCCCCGGTGCCGGCTGGCAGTGTCCACACCGAGGTCGCACAGAACGGCCCGGCGGGCATCCATCAGGATGTTCTGAGAGATCGCCCGCCAGCGCCGCCTGCATGGGAACTCCCGAATCTGCAGCCACACCTGCCCTGCGACCATCTCCTCGATGTCGTCCGAGAGGTTACCCAGCTGCCTCGCGAGCCGCCCCGCCCCGTTGGTCAGCAGCAGAGCCACTGCTTGGGCCGCGTCCTGGTCATTGCCCCCATCGACCGCACCGAGGCGAACCAACGCGGCCAACAACGCATCCGCGCGCAGCGGGTCACGCCTGTCCTCGACGATCGCCACCACCTCGTCCAGGCCGTTCAGTGCGGCTAGAACCGTCTCGGTGGCGACCCATGACGACCAGCGACCAGAACGCTCGACGCGCTCTTCCAAGGCCGGCCAGGTGAGACCCATGAGCTGTGTCGCAAGCAGCGCGGAGGTCCTTCCGCAAGAGAGTCCATTGCAGGACTTACAATCCGAAAAGCAC
>JBBRZQ010000340.1:0-2669 GCA_038236535.1 Actinomycetales bacterium | reverse complement strand
GGGGACGTCTGGGAATGGACGTCGAGCACGTTCCGCGGCTACCCCGGTTTCACCGCCTTCCCGTATCCCGAGTACTCCCTCGTCTTCTTCGGCTCGGACTACCGGGTGCTGCGCGGCGGGTCGTTCGGCACCGATGCCGTGGCGATCCGGGGTACGTTCCGGAACTGGGACTACCCCATCCGGCGGCAGATCTTCGCGGGTCTCCGCTGCGCTCGCGACCCCCGTCCCGGCGAGATCGACTGAAACATGTGCCGGCATCTGGCGTACCTCGGTCCCCCCGTCCCCTTGGCGGATCTCGTTCTGCACCAGCCTCACTCGCTGCTGAGGCAGTCGTTTGCGCCCCACGACATGCGGGGGGCAGGGACCGTCAACGCCGATGGCTTCGGCATCGGCTGGCTGGCTGCCGAGACCGGCGACTCCGCCACCCGAGGTCTGGCCCGTCGCTATCGCCGTGACCGTCCGATCTGGTCTGATGTATCCCTGCCAGACCTCGCCGCGTCAATCTCCTCAGGCGCGATCCTGGCCGCGGTGCGCAAT
This sequence comes from Actinomycetales bacterium, assembly GCA_038236535.1. GTDB lineage: Bacteria > Actinomycetota > Actinomycetes > Actinomycetales > Dermatophilaceae > UBA4719. The sequence continues at coordinate 2,132 of JBBRZQ010000340.1, read as the reverse complement.
GCGACGCCCGGAATGCCCACGACCGAGACTGCCTGCGCTCCCTTCGTGGAGGGCGCCTGGATGTTCAGTCACAACGGCGTGGTCGACGGCTGGCCTTCCTCCGTCGCTCAGCTGGCACACGCACTGCCCCCCGTCGACCTGCTAACGCTGGAAGCTCCGACCGACTCTGCACTCCTGTGGGCTTTGGTGCGACATCAGCTGCGGGCAGGACAGACCACTGCTTCGGCTTTGGCGCTCGTCGTGGACGAGGTGCTGAAACTCGCACCCGCCTCCCGGCTGAACCTGCTGGTGCACGATGGGCTCCGGATTGCGGCCACCACCGTCGGTCATGCCCTGTGGGTCCTCGATGGCGTGGGGTCCGTCACTGTCAGTTCCGAGCCCTTGGCCCCGGAGCAACGGTGGATCCCGGTGCCCGACCTGAGCCTGCTCGAGGCTACCGCCGACGAGTACACGATCACGCCCCGTTCCCAAGGATGGCTATGACGGCTTCTGCAGTCCAGATCTACCTGACCCCAGAACTCCTGACATGGTGAGTTCATTCATGCGGGGGCTGGGTGGTTTTTGACGCTGTAGGCGAGGGTGAGGTCGGTTCCGGGGTAACGGGTTTGGGTGTCGCTGAGCTGGGCACAAAGTGCGGCAAGAGCCTTGCTACGTCGGGGGGCGCTGGCGGGGTCGAGCCGCACGTGCAGGGTGTTGCCGCTGATCTGCATGTCACCGGAGAGGGTAAACGCTTCGCGGAGTAGGGCGCGGGCTTCGTCGTCGCCGCGGGCGTAGTGCGGGCGTAACAGCCGGGCCAGGGCACTTTCGGTGTTGTATGCGCTCATTCGGATCGCGTGGGTCAGCAGTTTGGTTTCGGTCTCCAGTAGCCGACTGCCGGGGCGTACCTGTCCCAGGGGCAGGTGAGTGTCGGTGGTTCGGGACGCCTGTGTGGCGGCGGCGAGGTCGGCTTGGGCGGTGCTCAGTGCTTGGCCGGCGGCCGGGTTGACGGTTGCTCGGCCCCTGTTTCCTGGGCGGCCAGCTTGGATGACCGCAGCGTCCAGGGCCTGGGCCATGTCGGCTTGGGCGGTGATCAGGTCGGCGCGGGCGCCGGCGACCTGATCTTGGGCAGCGGCTTTGGCGGGGTTGGGGACCAGCCGGTCGGGGTTGTCGGGTTGGTCGGCGTAGCTGTCCAGGGCGTCCAGGGCGAAGTGCTCGCGGGCGTACTTGAAGTAGTTCTCCTGTCGCCAGCGGGCGGCCATCCGGTAGGCGACCTGCGCCGCGCTCAGGTCGGTGCGGTTGGTCAGGATCGGGGTCTGGTGTCCGCTGGCGCTGCGTCGCACGATCAGGCGCAACCTCAACGTGCCCGCCGCCCTGGCTTGGCGGGCGGGGACGGGTAGGTCGATGGGGCGTTCGGCGAGCTCGAAGGTGTGGGTGGTGCCGTCGGGGGCGGTGAAGTCCACTGTGCTGAAGTCCGTGGTGGCCGTGCGGGCCCAGGAGCCTTTGAAGTAGGTCAGCACATCGAAGCCGGCGCTGATGATCTGCACGAACACTGCCGGGGAGTAGCCGCCGCGGTCGAAGACCACGGTGCACCGACGGTCCGGGCCGATCAGGGCGCGCAGGTCGGGCAGCAGCCGGGCCAGCTCGGCGGCCAACGACTGTGAGGGGGCTGCGGTGATCACCATCACCGGGTCGCCGTCGGCGTCGCCGACCCAGGTCTCTTCGGTGGCCGGGCCGGCGATCCGCATCCGGGCGATGTGGGTCTTGGGCAGGGCCCGGGTGCCGGTATAGACCCGGACGTGCCCGTCCAGGTAGAGGAACCCGACCGCGTCCGGGCGGGTGGTCGCGTGGTGAGCCCCCAGGGCAGCCTGCAACTGCGCGCCTTTGCCGTGGCCGGCGAGCTCGGACAGTTTGCGGCGCAGCGTCTTGACCTCCGGGGCACGGTCCAACCCCAGGACCCGGCCCAGGTCCGCGGGTCGGATCCGGGTCGCGCCCTCGGCGCGGGGTTCGCGCAGTAACGCCATGAACACCCCCATCAGCAGGGTGACCCGCAGCCCGTAGAAGCCCTTGCGCATCGGGGGGAACACCTCGGTGGCGACCTCGAGCAGACCGGTCATCTCCAACGCCGGCAACGCCAACAGCAGCCCGGCCAAAGG
>JBBRZQ010000339.1:0-2672 GCA_038236535.1 Actinomycetales bacterium | reverse complement strand
TCAGGTACGGCTGGAGCACCATCGAGGCGACCGTCGGGTCGACCGATGTTGCGGTGATGACGAGCCGCTGCTTGGCCGTGCGGTAGACGTTGGCCAGCGTGATGTTGGTCGGCACCGCCGCGGTGACGACCACGTTGACCGTCTGAGCCGGTGAGATCCCGTTGGCGTTCGTCGCCGTGACCGAGAAGCTGTAGGTCCCCGCCACGGTCGGCGTGAACTTCAGCTGCGAGCTCGCCGAGGGCGATGCAGCCGCCGGGGTCTGGGCGAGGGCGGGGTTCGCCGGTCCACCGGTCTGGGCCCAGGTCCAGGTCGGGGCCGGGAGCGAGCTGCTCGCGGCCGTCAGGGTCACGAGGTTGCCCGCGGTCACCGTCTGGTTCTGGATCGGGTTGACCGAGGGCGGCGGTGTGGACGACACGGTGATCGTCGAGCTCGCCGTGGCGACACCGCAGGCGTTCGACGCGATGAAGCTGACGAAGTAGCTCCCCGCCGCCAGACCCGCGGCGTTGAACCTCGGGGTGGTCGTGGTGGCTCCGGTCAGGGCCCCGTTGAGGTCCGTGCCGGCCGCCGTGGTTCCGGCGGTCCACTGGATCGTGACCGGCGCGGAGGCCCCGGCGGCGATGATTCCGTTCAGCTGGACGCTGCCGCCGCCGACGACGGTGTAGGGGGCGCCGCCCAACGTCGGTGTCGCGCAGACGAAGGCGGGTGCCGCCACGCTGCTCGGCCACGGGTTGAGGACGCCGGCCTGGGTGCCGGTGATCGACTGGTAGCCGCCGTAGGCCATGAACGGGATCGAGTTGAAGTTGTTCTCCGGGACCGGGGTTCCGGGGACGTTCTCCGGGAAGATGTACTCACCGATGGGGGCGTGGTACTGGCCGTAGAAGATGCCGTTCGCCGTGGACTTGGAACCGGGGGTGCCGGGGACCTGGCTGGCCGGGTTGGCGACGATCGTGCCGGGCAGGAACTGCGACAGGCCGGTCACGACGGCCCGCACCTCACGGGTCGGCGGGATGAACTGCCCAGCCGGGGGCGGGGTGCAGAGCTTGAACGTGACGGTCGTCGCGGTGCCGGTGCACGGCGGGCGGAAGCGCCAGCGTCCACGCACGGCGCCGCCGGGGGGGCCCGGGTCCGGCATGACGGTGCCCCACTCGCGGTCGCTCGTAGCGCCCGTGACCGGGTTGATGTCGATGCCGTAGACGCGGACCAGGCGGGACTCGTCCGTGCTCATGCCCTCGAACTTCGTGCGGATGGCGGCCTCGCCGGCGCCGAAGACGGTCAGGCCGCCGGTGCCGATGAGGGACACGTCGACCGAGACGTAGGCCGGGTCGATGCCCTTGGTCGTGTAGATGCCCAGGCTGGCGACGATGGTGTGGGCGGAGATGTACTGGCCGCCGTTGGCGCCGCCGTCCTGGATGAGGGTGCCCGAGAAGGCGTTGAGGTAGTCCCCGATCTCGAAGGGGGCCTGCTTGCGGGGGTCGGCGCAGGTGCCGCGCACGCAGGTGTTGGCGTCGACGTTGGCTGGGGTGTCCATCCGGAAGAGCGTGTAGAACCCGCCGTTGACCGGCAGGGCCGGCTGGGGGGTGATCCCGGAGGTGTCGGCGCCGGTGTAGACGGGCCGGTTGGTCTTCGGGCACTGGGGGTCGTCGGTGGCGCCGGCGGCGTTCGGGTCGGAGAGCACCCGGGGGATGCACATCGGGAAGCCGGTCTCGGCGAGGATGGTCGGGTTGTCCTGGTCGACCTGGAAGCGGTCGTCGGGGGTCATCGCGCGGCCGTAGCGGCCGCTGCCCGCGACACCGGTCTCGTTGAGTGCGGTCGGGGTGCTCGGGTCGTTGATCCGCACCCGGGTGCCAGTGCCGGCAACGCCGAGGGTGCCGCCGACCTCCATCTCGCCAGTGGCGTAGTCGATGAAGCTGACGTACCCGGCACCGGAGTTGACGCCCTGCTGGGAGACGTTGACGAGCCCCGCGATATAGCGGTCCGTGCCCCCGGAGATGACCCGGTTCCCGACGACGTGCACCTCGTAGGTGGTCAGCGGCTTCGGGGTGTCGGTCAGCGCCAGCCCGCTCTGGGTGGGGGCGTAGGGCGCCGGGGCATGGGTGAACAGCTCCTGCCAGGTCAGCGCGTTGGCGGGCAGGATGACGACCGTCTCGCGTGGCACGACGACGCGGTGGCCGTTGACCATGAGGACGCCACCGGAGTGCACGTCACCCGCGGTGTCGAGGCTCGCCGACTGGATGAAGCCGGTGATGTCGAACTGGGTGCTCGAAGCGAGGGTCGGGAGCACGGCAGCCGGGGGGGCCGCCAGGCCCACCGCGCCGAGCGCGGAGCCGCCGCTGCCCGAGGCGAGCCCGGCCGTGACGGCGAGGACGGCCAGGCCGGTCCATGAACGCCGCCTGAGGCTGGAGCGTTCACCGAGCACACCACCCCCTCGTCGGGGTCGCTGCGCCGTAGGTGTGGGGGGAGGTGAAGCGGTATCGAGTGACATGAGGTTCCTCGCTGGGTGTCGGGTGGTTCCGGGTCGTGCTCAGCTAGGGGAGGTCTCGGTGGCGGCTCGCGCCGTCGTCGGTCCTCCGGGAAGTTGGCCCTCGTGGTCCTCGCCACTCGGCCGGTAGCCAGCGCTGGTGCGCGGGTGCGACGTCCTTCTCGAGCTCACTCCCGGGGGCAGAACCACGCTC
>JBBRZQ010000338.1:0-2696 GCA_038236535.1 Actinomycetales bacterium | reverse complement strand
GCGCTCCTGGGAGACCCGGTCCCAGATCACCGCGGCCGACCGGGGCCGGGAGTTCACCTGGATCGTCGGCGGCAGCTTCGCGCGGTGGAGCTTCACCTTCGACCCCGACGGCAAGGCGACAAAGCTGACCGAGAGCTGGCATTTCCTGCCAACCGGGATCGCCATGTTCCAGGAGAAGTACGCCGACCGGGCGGCGGCAGAGATCGACGCACGCACCCAGCAGGCGCATGACGGGATCCCCCGGACGCTCGCGGCGATCAAGAGGATCGCCGAGTCTCAGACCTCCTCAAGTAGTGACCAAAAGGCCCTGTGAGCAGGGTCTTTTCTTTGTTTCATTGCGTCGGAAATTCGTTGAGGTTGTGGTAGACTGAAGGCATGAATCAGGGCGAGCTTGAGGGGATGCCGGAACCGGCCGTACTACGACTGCTGACCGCCGATGGGCAGGTACTGGTGACCCACGGACGGGCGCTGGTCTACCGCTACGAGGCCGACGACACCGGGATGCGCAACCTGGCGATCGTGGCACTGAGCGACGCCGGCCGCCGGATCGACGAGGTGGCGGCCCTCTTTGGGCTCACCGCGACCTACGTGTCGATGCTTCGCGGACGGGCCCGCCGGGGCGGGTCGGGCGCCCTGGTCCGCCACCGCCGCGGCCGACCACCCAAGCTCACCGGCCGCCAGGTCGCCGCGGCCCAGGTGTGGGCAGGGTCGGGGTGGACCCAGCAGGCCATCGCCGACCAGCTGAAGGTGGCCCGCTCGGTGATCAGCGAGCTCCTCGCCCGGGTAGGCCCAGCCCCCGTACAGGACGCCCTGACCCCGGCCGGCAACACCGACGCCGACACTGTGGCCGAGTCCCCGGAAACGGTGGCCGGCCCGGATGACACCATCGCGGCCACCTCTGACATCGAGCCGGGCGCAACGGAGCCGACGGCGGCTGAGCTGGCGGTTGCCGGGCTCACCGGGACGCTGGTTGGTTCGGCCAGGGCAAGCGCCGGGGTGTACCGGTGCCGCTACGCCGGCGCGATGCTGCTCTACCCCTACCTGCACAAGGTGGGCTCCGAGGCGATCTTCGGCAGGTTGAGCGGCGCGCCGGCGCGCCGCTACAACGACCTGGCCGTATTGACCACCGCGACGCTGGGCTTCGCCCTGGGTGTGGACACCATTGAGGGGACCAAGCATCTGCGTCGCGCCGACGCCGGCGCGGCGGCCGGACTGGGTGTGGCCCCGCAGCTGGCGACGCTACGGGCCCGGCTGTCCGCATTGGCCGACGGGTCCGACCCGTTGGCGCTGCAGCGGGCGTTCGCCGCCGGGATGCTCAAAACCGACCCGGCACCCGACCCTGTCTACTTCGTCGACGACCACTTCGTGGCGTACAGCGGTGCCCGCCCGGTCGCCAAGGGCTGGAACACCAAACGCCGCCACGCCCACCCAGGACGGGACGACACGCTCCTGGTCGACGCCCGCGGCCGGGCGGTGGTCTTCGGCACCGGCGAGCCGACCGGGCTGGTATCGACCCTGCCCGGTGTCCTGGCCCAGCTACGGCAGGTCCTCGGCCCGGACCTGCCCATCATGTTGGGCTTCGACCGAGGCGGCGCGTACCCGAAAGCGTTCACCGCCTGCCGCCAGGCGGGCGCGGACTGGGTCACCTACCGGCGTGCACCCCTGGTGGAGGCCACCGTGGCACCGGCGCGGTCCTGGACGGCCCGCGACGGGCAGCGGATGGACGTGATGCTGGCCGACGAGATCGTCCAGCTCCCCAAGTACGGCCAGGCACGCCAGCTCACCTTGTTCGAGGACGGCGCACCGGTCCTGCAGGTGCTGACCAGCGACACCACAGCCACCGGCGCCTCCCTGCTGTGCTGGCTGAGGGCCCGGTGGCGGATCGAGAACATGTTCAAGTACGCCAGCGCGCACAACGGCATCGACACCCTGGCCGAGTACGGGATGGACATCGGCCCCGACACCCGCAAGGTCAAGAACCCGGCCCGGGTCGCGGCCAACAAGACCGCCGCAGACGCCGAGCTCGCCACCGCCGAACGCGCCCTACCTCAGCTCTTGAACGGGCCGGGCACCCCGAAGCAGAAGAACGCCGCGCTACCAGCGGCACACGCCCGGATCGAAGCCGCGACCGCAGCGCTCGAACACGCCAAGACCGCGCTGCGTCCCATACCAGCCAAGGTCCTAGCCACGACGCTGGACCCGGACGCGAAGCTTGCCCGCCCACACCTTGCCCGCCGCGGCTTGCAGATGGTGTTGCGACTGCTCGCGTCCAACGCCGAAGCATGGCTCGCCGAACACTTCAACGCCTACCTCTCCGACCCGGACGAGTACCGGGCCATCCTGCGCAACCTGCTCCACCTCGGCGGGAACGTCGACTACACACGCAACGCGATTACCGTCACCCTCGACCGCCCCGACAGCCCGCGAGTCGCCCGCGCCCTGCAGCTCCTCACCGAAGAGCTCAACGCCACACCAGTGACCATCCCCGGGGACCGCCGCCCACTGACCTACCGGCTCGCCGAGGCATGAATCTCAACAGAATGCTCAGCCCTACTTGAGGAGGTCTGAGTCTTGGGCCATGGCCTGGAGCTGACGGACGGTTTGTACCACGAGGACGTGGTGGTGGAGTTCCCGTTCGCCCGTCCAGGGGTCCCAGCTCGCGTAAAGGGTCTCGAGGCGTTCGCCGCCATGGTGCG
>JBBRZQ010000337.1:0-2726 GCA_038236535.1 Actinomycetales bacterium | reverse complement strand
GTGTCCGTGGGGCTAAAGGCCGAGGAATTGGTGATCGACACGTAGAGGTAATCGATGAATCCGGGGACCCATCCGGACTTAGCTGCCGAGCGGGCGGCGACTTCGTTGATGGCGTCGTGGTCTTCGTCCTGTGGGAAGCGAAAGTCTGCTGTGGGCAGCCGGGGTCTGGGCGTGTGGGCCCGCACTACGGGCCCGCCGCGGTCGAGCTCCCAGAAGGCGAGGGCGAAGACGAGGACGTTGGTCATCCAGACCCCGGCTGCGGCCAGCAAGAGCTCCGTCCCTTGGTTTGCGGCGCCGCTGACTAGTGCTCTGATCAGGAGGGCCAGCGAGCCGGCGTTGGTGGCGGCGATTAGCAGTACCAGCGCAATGGACAGGGTCCGCAGCCAGCGGTTCTGTCGGGTCATCCGCCGGGGATTGGCGATCACCAGGGGCACGAACAGTGCGGCTTCCAACAGCGGCACGGCCAAGCGGGGCCCAAGGAGAAGCCGCTGAGGCAACGCGGCGTACAGGGCGATGGCGAGGAGGACGGCCAGAGCTGCGGGCAGCCGGGGTTCGCCGGAGTGCGGGCGATGGTGGAGTTGGCTGCTCACCCTCTCTGTTTACTCGCTCATGGCCCTTGAGTACGTGTTGCCACTCCGTGCCGGTTCACCCAGACCGGGTGAGGACATGAGAATGCGTCTCGGTAGCCGAACGGTCTGCGGAGCACGTGGACGGTGCTCGCCATCACCTCGGTCGTCCCGTGGCGGGATCGATGACCGACTGATCTGTTCTTTGGGAACTTGATGGCCTGCTCGGACGGCCCTGTGGCCATGCTCCACTGCGATGGACGGATTAGAGGGTCAGCCGGCTGGTGCCTGTACTGCCGTCCCGGTAGGTCACTTCGACCTCGACTCCATCGCTCGAGTAATCCTTGAGCTCGTCGCCAGGTAGCCAGAGCGCGAAGCGTCCCCGTGACACGGTCGCGGACACTTCCCCGTGGGTTCGGCTGTGGTAGACGACTCCGACGACGTCGGAGCCAGCGATACCGGCAGCCAGGGAGATATCGCCCGCGTTCATGGTGCCGGCGCCCAGGTCCGTGGCGGTCAGAGCTCGAGGTGCGGGAGCGGCGTAGTCGGTGGGTGCTCCGACCGAGCCGATCATGTCCTTGGCGAACAGATGGGTGGAGTCGTCGGTGATACACAGCGCAGAGAACCCGTCTGTGCCCGCAAGCACCACCGTGGTCCACACCCCGCGGCGCTCTGCGACGGCGGGCTCAGCGCTGTTGAGTTCGTTGGCATACTTCGCTCCTGCCCCGTCCTCCTGCATCTGCCGACAGCTAGCGGCCGCGTCAGTGCTCTCCTGCACCGGCATGCCGTGAGGAGCGGGCGTCCAACTTGCGAACGCCTGGTCACCGCCTGTGAGAGACGGCAGCACGACCAGGCCGGCGGTGACGGCTGCCAGCATTCCCCCGGCCAGCGCGACCCTGCGACGCCGCGGTCTCAAGCCGGACCCGGCCTGGTTGCGAGGAACGGCCAAGATCCGCATGAGCGTGGCCCTTGCGATGGGGTCAGCTGCAGTTCCGATTGCCACCTCAACGGGGACCGGGTCGGAACCCCGGAGCATTTCACGGGTCATGTCTACGTCGTTGCTCACGCCACTACCTCCGGTAAGTCCGCTTTGCTCAACTGGTCGGTTTTCAGATCTGGGGCGACGTGAAACATCAATGCCAGCCGGCGCCGGGCGCGATGCAACCGGACTTTGCACGCGGTGGTCGAACAGCCCAGCACTTTGGCAGCGTCGGTGATGTCCAGATCCTCCCACCCAATGAGCTGGAGGACTTCCTGGTCCCGAGGCGACAACTTCGCCATGGTTGTGCGGATGTGCGCAGAGGTTGTGACCTCTAAGGCATGATCCGGCTGAACGGTGGGAACACCCGCCACAGACGCGGCCCGCTCAAGGCGGGAGGTCAGACGTTCACGGCGATGTTGGCCCCGCAGTTCGTTAGCCAGCACTCGACGAGCCACCCCATACAGCCAAGGCAACGGCTCAGCGGGGATCTGCTCCATCCGTCGCCACGCCACAGTGAACGTCTCGGCCGCCACATCGCGGGCCATCTCAGCATCGGTGCGACGCAATGCGTAACGCAGCACGTGCTCGTAGTGCTCCTCGTATAGACCCAAGAACCGCTCTCGCATACCTCCTGCTTTCCTCGGATAGCGACCTCACCACCGTTTGTGTCCACCACGGCAGGCTCGGTTACACCCTGACTACCAGGCGACCCACGAGCATGACGCGACTGCCCAGTAATAGCCCTCCCCGAGGACGTACGCTCACACGCTCACACGCTCACACGCTCACTCGGCATCCATTGCACTTTCGCGTGGCAGCCGGGGATCAGATGAGCCATGAGCGGTCGCATCTTCTCGACCGTCCACAGTCCCGATGACCGAACGCCGGCCGGTCACCAATTCGCGACCGGTCACCGATCCGGCTATGGGACGGTGGACGGTCGATTTGCCCGGTTTTGGTGATCTCTATCTGGTGAGACTCTGCCCGAGGTCGGTGACGCCAGTGGTGAGCAGGCTTCCGTCGGGGTCAAGCTGTGTCAGCGTGGTCGAGATCCCGTGGACTACGTCCCCGTTGATGGGCAGGCTCATGTGGCCGGTGCCGTGGATGGCTATGTTTCGAACGCTCAGATCCGGGTGGATCATCTTCGCGTTGCGTTGCGGGAAGACGAGCTGGTCCAG
>JBBRZQ010000336.1:0-2741 GCA_038236535.1 Actinomycetales bacterium | reverse complement strand
CGGCCAGCCGGGTCGAGGAGCTGTGCGGGCTGGTCGTGCGCCGCGGTGCCTGCGCGCACCCGGACGGCACCGCACGACTGGTCGCCTCGATGATGACCCGCTTCCCCGAAGAGGTCGACCTGCACTCGCTCGGCGGCTGCCGCGGCGGCCGGGACGAGGTCTGCGGATGAGGGCCGACCAGGCATCTCAGCGGTGGGTCGACGAGCCGTTCGTGGCAGCCGACGACGAGGTGTTCGGATGAGCGAGCACACGCTGCGGGTCGACTGGCCGGCCTGCAAGGCGCACGGAGTGTGCGCGGAGATACTGCCCGAGGTCGTCAGCCTCGATCACTGGGGCTTCCCGATCGTGTACGAGGCGGTGACCCCCGAGGTGCTCGAGATGGCCAGGGTTGCCGTCAAAGCCTGTCCCACCCTGGCGTTGCGGCTCACCCAGCCACCTCGGCGACCCTAGCGGTCAGCAGTGACGGGTGCGCCACCCTCCTTGGCATGGGCGGCGGCCTCTGCGGCAGCTTCCTTGGCGTGGGCGGCGGCCTCTCCTTCAGCCTCCTGCGCGTGCTCGGCGGCGTCGTCACCGGGCTCGGCGCCCTCAGCACCCTTACCCGGCTCTGCCCGGCTGGCGCTGTCGTGGCTGGCCGACTGACTCACCGGAGAGGTTGACCCGGACGGGCCGTTGTTCTGGTTTCCGCCGCCGGGGGCGGCGACGACCACTGTGCGCACGACGTGGACGATGCAGACACCGTGCTCGAGCTTCTGACCCTTGCCACACGGAGCTGCTTTTGCCGGCGTGATGTGCCTGGTGGCGCTGACCTGCTTGAAGACCGTGGGGGTGGCGGTATGGGACGAGGCCGATGACGAGACGGCGCCGAAGACGGCTGCCCCGGCGATGAGACCAAGGGCGGCGCCGCTGATCACGGTGGCGCGCGGCGACAGCCGGCGAATCCTGGGGCTGGGGTCAATCCGGTTCATGGGCGGGCTCCTGAGTCATCACGGGGTTCCCAGAGTCGGGTTCCTGAGGTCATCGTCACCGCGCGAGCATCATGGGCACCTCGCGAGAACCTCAAATGAACGTCAAGACCGTCGGGTGCCGGGTCGCGTCCAGGTGAGGTCGCGCGCTGTGAGACAGAAGCGGGTCACCCCGGGAGTGCCCAGGGTGACCCGCCGAAGTGTCGAGCAGGTTCAGTCGTCGTTCTTCGGTGCCAGGCTGGCGGCGTAGGCGATCGCCTGGGCTGCTGCCTTGTCCGCAGCCAGGGTCTTGGGGTTGTCAGGACCCAGCGTCGCGGCATACTTCGCGGCGAGCGCCTTGGCCTTCTCAGCCGCCAGAACCGCTGCGTCGTACGCAGACACCGGTTCCGCTGTCGCTGTGGCTAGAGCCCTGGCTGCCACCGCACGGGTGGCGGCGGCGCCCGACTTCACGGCTGCACCGGAGACAGCGCTGGCCCGCGGTGAGGCGACGACCGGCTTCCTGGTGGTGACCGGGGCCGCGACCGATGCCGGGGCGGGGGCGGCTGCGGGCACCACGACGGTGCGGACGACGTGGACGATGCAGACGCCCCTCTCGAGGGTCTGGCCCTTGGCACAGTTGGCGGCCACGGCAGGTGCGGCGGCCACCACGGGCGGCTTGGCTGCCGTGTAGGCGACGGGCTTCGCTGACTCGGCTGACGAGGCGACCGCCCCGTAGACGGCAGCTCCGGCGATCAGGCCCAGGGCCGCTCCGCCGATGACGGCGGTGCGCGGCTTGAGACGGCGCATGGTGGTGCCGGGATGAATCCGGTTCATGGTGTGAGCTCCTGACTACATAAGAAAGGTCCCCATTGACGGGTCCCGCACTGATGGTCACGGACTCACTCCTATGGGCGCCTCGCGAGAACCTCAAATCAAGGTCAAACCAGGGCGCCGGCCCTCGCCAGGTGAGCTGTCTGCGCCCCTCACATCCCAACTTGAGGATTTCTTAACGCCCACGTGATGCCCTCTTGCGGTCGGGGAGCCCACGGTGGGATCTCTCGATCTATTGGAGGACCTTGATGCCCCGCAACACCAAGTCTCGCGACTTGACCCTGAACTCCCTGTCAGTGCTGACCGGTGGCCTCACAGCGGCCGCGTTCGTCGGCACCGGTCTGGTGACAGGCCTCGCCGCCGACTACACGGCGCAGAAGGCGCAGGTGAAGGCAGAGGCCAAGGCGGCTGCCCTGGCCGCTGTGCCTGTGCGCCCGGTGGTGGCACCCAAGGTCGCCCCGACCCCGCGACCTACCCGCACCGTGACGACCACCAGGGTCGTCCAGGTTGCGTCCGGTGGCGCGGGCGGCACGTCTGGCGCTTCGGGCGGTTCCTCGGGGGGTACGTCGGGTGGTAGCTCCGGTGGTTCGTCCAGCGGCACCTCGGGCGGCTCGAGCAGCTCGAGCAGCTCGAGCAGCTCCTCGGGTGGCGCGGCGGCCCCGGCTCGTGCTGCGGCTCCGGCGCCGGCGGCTGCCCCGGCGCCGGCGGCTGCTCCCGCTCCCTCGGCGGCCTCTTGATGACCATGCTCGAAGCCGCAACCACCGTTCGCCACGGGACTGCGACGTGGCGGGCTCTTGGCACCTATGTCCATCTGTCGACCTCGGAGGAGTCGGCTCTGGAGCCGGCCCGGCTGATCGCGGCCCGGCTGCTGGAGGATGTGGACCGCACCTGTAGCCGGTTCCGCAAGGACTCCGACCTGGTCCGCGCGAACGTCAGCGCCGGGTCCTGGACCAACGTCGACCCGTTGCT
>JBBRZQ010000335.1:0-2771 GCA_038236535.1 Actinomycetales bacterium | reverse complement strand
CTCATCGGCATGTGGGGACGTTCGCTCGTCCTCTTGCCCAACCGGATCGGGCAAGGGATGAACCACGGGCGGCCTCTCGTGCAGTTGCTTCCGCGGACCATCGGCGGCCGCTCCCCGAGCTGACCCGACGGCACCGTCCTGCACAGGGGAACGCCTACGTCGTCTACGTCTCTCGCTCCCGGATGCCGTCTATAACGTGGAGCCGAGACTCGCCCGAGAGTGAAGCCGCTGGTGGCTCGGGACCATAACGTCCCGACGCTGATCCTGCGCAACACATAACACGGCGTTTATGTTATATACGGGCCAGGGTTGAGACATCTTCGCTGCATCTCGACAGCGGCGGTAAACGGTTCGCAGCAAGCGCGAAGAGGGACCCAGAACCCGGTCTCTCAGAACCTCTCCGAGAACCGTGTTGAGACCGATGTTATGGGGATCGTCAAGCGGTCAATGGACCATCCACTTGGGCAAGACTGACCGTCAACGGACCGTCTACCACCACTGGTTGGATGGCCCGCTGAGGGTGAGTAGCCCGTCAACGGGGGTGGCAACGAGGGGTCTGTTGACCGGCAACACGGCCACACCACATGCACACCACTGCGGCACCCACTTCACCCTTGGCGTGTCACAGATGCACGTGCACGAGCACCTTCTCTCGGTGAACGGATGATCCCGACCCGAGGAGAACTCGATGGCCCAACGCACTGCTCCGCGCCGGCCGCCGTCCCGCCAAGCGGCGCCGGCAGCACCCGCCCAGGCGCTCGCCCCTCGCGCCGCGACTCACCTGCGCGATGGTCTGGTCCTGGCGGGCGCCGGCGCGGCCGGCTATGGAGCTGCCTCGTTGACAGGACACCCGAGCTGGGACCTGCCGGCGCTGGCCTTCGGCCTCGGTGGTGGTGCGGCGGTCGCGGTCGCGGGCGAGCGTACGAAGAGGCGCCTGGAGCTTCAGGACCGGTTGGTCGAGGCGCTGGCACCTCTGCTTGGGGTGCGTCAGTTGGATCGGCGGACGGTGCGGTTGCGGAGTTGGTCCAAGGGGTGGCCCGGGATTCCTCGCCGGGTTTCGATCCGTTACGCCCCTGGTGCGCCGGACTCGGATCCGATGTGGAAGTCGGGTCTCGTTGAGGTGGTGACGGGGCGGTTGCTGGCCAAGTACGAGGTGGCCGGGCACAACCAGCTCAAGTGTCGCCTTGAGCTTCGCCTGGCGCCCTCGGGTGACGTCGGTGCGGGTGGGCCACCGTATGCGCAGGTTCGTGCCGAGCGGGCGATCACCAACCTCATCGGTGCCACCACGAAGGTGACCGGGGTCGAGCTCGAAGGTGAGGAGCTGCGGAGCATCACGGTGTCTCATGAGGCCGGGGAGAAGCTCGCCGCCGGTGGCTACCGCGCGCGGATCGAGCGGGTCATCTCGACGATGATGCCGGGTCGGTGGCGTGCGATCTGGGACCTCGAGGGGGACTCGGTGAGGTTCGAGGTGCGCCCACATCTGCCCTCCAGTGTCTGGCTGCCGGGTGAGATCCCGACGGACGTCGAGGACCTGCTCACGAACTACCGCGAGGTGCGGATCCCGTTCGGCGTCGACGAGGACGGGGAGGAGCTTGCCTGGTACCCAGCGCGAGTGCCTCAGTTCCTGCTGACCGGGACCACCGGATCCGGCAAGACCTCCACGGCGCACGCGATCGTCTCGCAGGTCGCTGCCCACGGGTGGCCGGTCTGGGTCGGCGACTCAAAACGCGTCGAGTTCCTGGAGTTCCGCGACTGGCCCAACGTCCAGGTCGTCGCCGGGTCGATCCCCTCCCAGGTGGCGCTGATCCATCGCGCCTGGGAGCTCATGGAGCGCCGGTATGAGCTGATCGAGTCGGGCCGTGCCCGGGTCACTGACTTCGAGCCGCTGCTCGTGGTCCTCGACGAGTACGCCGAGTTCGTGGCGGGTCTGGGGGAGTGGTACCCGACGATCAAGGTAAAGGGTGACCCGTCGCGGCCGCCGACCTTGACGCAGGTCGCGTCGCTGCTGCGCAAGGCCCGAACGGCGCGGATCCACATCCTGATCACGATGCAGCGACCCGACGTGGCGCTGCTCGGCGGCGCCGGCGGTGAGATGCGCGACAACCTCGGGCAGCGCGTCTCGATGGGCCGGCTCTCTCCCCAGGGCGCGGTGATGATGTGGGAGAACCCGACGACGGGTGTCAGCCTGCCTCGCTTCTGCATCGGCCGGGCGACGGCAACCCACAACGACGGCCGTGCAGTTGAGATGCAGTGCTACCGCTTCCCCGAGTGGGAGGCCCCCGCGGGCAGTGAGCAGGCCACCCTGATGGCGCGGCTGCGGCCCGCCGAGGTGCGCCACCCACGGCTGCTCATCGTGCCCGCCGAGGAAGACCAGAACCAGGACCTCGACAGCGGCGACTTCATCCCGCCCACCTTCCGGGACTATGCGTCCGCCAAGTGGGTTCTTGCGGACGACCGCCCGGACCTGGACCCGCTCTCGCCGCAGAACCGTCTCGACGGTCCGGACGGGCGGGCACTGTCCTCGACCCTCGCTTCGCTCGGCCTTCACGGAGAAGAGGCCCCGCCGCTGCGTCGCCTGGACGACACCTTCTACGTGCTGTCGGGTCTCGACCCGGCGCCGGAGGACTCCCCGTCGTGGATGGATGCCAGCGCCGCCGACGTCGACGACTACGCGGGCTACTCGCCGGAGTCGACCTCCTACCCGCGTCACCTCGCCCCTGGCGACCTGATCCGGGTCGAGGGTGCTGGGGATGACTGGGTGGTCGTCGACG
>JBBRZQ010000334.1:0-2779 GCA_038236535.1 Actinomycetales bacterium | reverse complement strand
GGCCGCGGGGCGCGGGTCGTGCTGACCCTGCTCACCCACGGCCATGCAGACCATGCCGAGTCGGCCGGGCGTTTCGGCGAGCTGACCGGGTCGCCGGTCCGGGCGATCGGCACCGGTCACGACGGTCTCGGCGACGGAGACCGGCTCACCGTCGACGGTCTGGACCTTGCTGTCGTGGCGACCCCAGGTCACACCAGTGACTCGCTGTCCTTCCTGCTGGCGGCTGAGAATGCCCTGCTCACCGGTGACACCATCCTGGGCCGGGGCACCGCGATGGTGGCGTGGCCCGATGGCGAGCTCGCGGCATACCTCTCGTCGTTGCGGCGGATCGAGGCGATGACCGGCTCGCTCGAGGTCACCCAGATCCTGCCCGGTCATGGCCCCACCGTGGCGGATGCGGCCGGCGTCGTGCGGTACTACCTCGCCCACCGCGGGGAACGCCTCGAGCAGGTGCGCGCGGCCGTTGCCCTCGGTGCCGCCGACGTCGAAGCGCTCCTGGAGACCGTCTACGCCGACACCCCTCCCAACCTCCGCCCAGCCGCCCGCCAGAGCCTCAAAGCCCAGCTCACCTACCTAGAAACCCACCCCTAACCACCTTGCTGCCCCAAAGCCACCGTTTTTGGCCGGAATGGGCTCGCTAACGGGGGTTTTGTGGCAGCAAGCGAAAGCGGGGGGACGGGACGGGACGCGCGGGGCGGGCGGGCGGGGTTAGCGGGCTCGGCGCTGGATGCGTTCTATGTCGATCAGGACTACCGCGCGGGCCTCGAGCTTGATCCAGCCTCGGGTCGCGAAGTCGGCCAGGGCCTTGTTGACGGTCTCGCGGGAGGCGCCGACCAGCTGGGCGAGCTCCTCCTGGGTCAGGTCATGCGCCACCAGGATGCCCTCCTCCGAGGAGCGGCCGAAGCGGCTGGACAGGTCCAGGAGTGCCTTGGCCACCCGACCGGGGACATCAGTGAAGACGAGGTCCGACAGCGCCTCGTTGGTGCGACGCAGGCGCCGCGCCAGTGCCGCCAGCATGGTCGTGGCGACCGCCGGGCGACCCAGCAGGAAGGCATTGAGGTCCTCGTGGCTCAGCGCGATCAGCTGCGTCTCGGCGACAGCGGTGGCGGTTGCGGTGCGGGCACCGGGGTCGAACAGGCTCAGCTCGCCGAACATCTCACCCGGGCCGAGGATCGCCAGGAGGTTCTCACGGCCGTCGATGCTGGTCAGGCCGAGCTTGATCTTGCCCTCGCCGATCACGTAGAGCCGCTCACCGCGGTCACCCTCACGGAATAGGACGTCGCCGCGCTCCAGGCGTGAGGCCGTCATCGACTCCCTCAGGGCGTTCGCCGCATCGTCATCCAGTGAGGCGAAGAGGGGCGCTTTTCTAACGACATCGATGTCCACAGCCCACAGTCTGCCAGAGCCGGTATCTGCGGTAGGGACCGTCCACCGTGGCCTCTAGTCTTGCAGGGTGTCAGACCCCTTGAAGCCCGAGACTCCGGTTGCCCTGACCCGCCGTGCCCGCAAGATCTATCGGACCCTGGTCGAGCGCTATCCGTATGCCCGGTGCGAGCTTGACTTCGAGAGCCCGCTGCAGCTGCTGGTGGCGACGGTGATGTCTGCCCAGACCACTGACGTGCGGGTGAATATCGTTACGCCACAAGTTTTTTCGCGCTACCGGACCGCAGCGGACTACGCCGGTGCCGATCGTGCCGAGCTCGAGACGATGATCCAGTCCACTGGCTTCTACCGGGCCAAGACCAACTCCCTGATCACCCTCGGTGCAGCCCTGGTGGAGCGCTTTGGCGGCGAGGTTCCGGCCCGGCTCCAAGACCTGGTCACCCTGCCCGGGGTGGGACGCAAGACAGCCAACGTGGTATTGGGCAATGCGTTCGGGATCCCGGGGATCACCGTCGACACGCATTTCGGGCGGCTTGCCAGGCGCTTCGGCTGGACCCAGGAGGACGACCCGGTCAAGGTCGAGCACGCGGTGGGCGCGCTGATCCCGAAGAAGGAGTGGACCATGCTCTCCCACGTCCTGATCTTTCATGGACGACGCACCTGCCACTCGCGCAGGCCGGCGTGCGGCGCCTGCCCGGTTGCCCGCTGGTGTCCGTCCTACGGCGACGGCGAGACTGACCCGGTCAAGGCCGCGCAGCTGTTGAAGTACGAGCTCAGCCCGGTCCGGCCGTGACCGGCGCTCTGATGCCGGACGCCCGGCAACCCGGGTGGATCCCGCGTCTGGTGACCCGGCTGGGTGAGCAGGCTCCGGCCTTCTTCAGCAGGTTCCTGCCGCCCGATGAGGGTGGACGCCCGTCGGCTGTGCTGATCCTGTTCGGGCCCCATGCCGGGGGCGGTGAGGACGTCGTGCTGACCGAGCGGTCCCACAGCATGCGCTCGCATGCCGGCCAGGTCTCGTTCCCCGGAGGTGCGATCGACCCCGGTGACTCCGGACCGGTCTCTGCCGCCCTGCGCGAGGCGCAGGAGGAGGTGGGCCTGGACCCGTCGGGGGTGCAGGTCGTCGCCGAGCTTCCTGCCCTCTATCTGCCACCCAGCAACTTCGTGGTCACCCCGGTCCTGGCCTGGTGGAACCGGCCGGCACCAATCAGCGTGGTCGACCATCTCGAGGTCGCCCGGGTCCTGCGGGCGCCGCTGTCCGGAATGGAGGCGCTCGCGCTGGTCGAGCGCGCCGCGGAGGTGCTCGCGTACGCGCACGCGCAGGGCCTCATTCATCGCGACATCAAGCCCAGCAACATCTTCCTCGTCGGCCAGCAGGTCGACCGCGTCAAGCTCGTCG
>JBBRZQ010000333.1:0-2808 GCA_038236535.1 Actinomycetales bacterium | reverse complement strand
TTCCCGGTCTCGCTGTTGGCGGGAGAGCCCGGTCATGCCTTCGGTCATGGAGTCGAGCTCGCGGAGCCCGGCCCTGGTCTCTGCCCGACCCTCAGCTGATGCTGGGGAGACGACCTCGGCCACCTTGGTGCCGGCGCTGCTGCGGCCTCGGTCGGGGTCGACGACGTAGTCGGGGTCGGCTCGGCGTGGCATCAGGTGGGTCCTTTCCGTAGGTCTCCTACAGAGAAGGTGCGTGCCACCTCGGGCGTGTGACATCAGCCGATGTCTTCGACGGTCCGGGTCAGGTGGGTTGGTGGGGCGTCGGCGATCCAGGCTTGGGTGTAGCCCTGCGCGACGGCGCCAGTACCGGCCTGGAACCGCCACGGCGCCAAGTCGGTCAGGACCTGGTGGACCAGCGCGGTGGCGTGGAACCGGGAGGGCACCACGGCCTGGTCGATGATCTTGCCGCGCCTGGCCAGCTCGTCCGTCTTAGCCAGGCTCAACCGGCCAACGGCGATCTGCCGGATCCGTGGTTCGGAGATCTCCAGGACCACGACCATGTGCGGCTCGGTCCAGCGCTGCTTTGTCCATGCCGGAAGGACCCCGCGGCCGCGGGGCAGCTGCAGCTGGGCGATCGCCTTGATCGCGTACCGGGCTTGGTTGTCTTCTCGGCGCCGGGTCTCCTCGCTGGGCAGCAGCAGCCCGATGAGCTGCTCGAGGCGTGCCGGTGAGATGTGTGCCACCGCGCGGCCGCTGCTGGCGTGAAGCCAACGCTGCACGGTGCGCTGAGAGACACCCATGGCCGCGGCCGTGGCCGCGGTGTCAGCGTGGCCGCGGCCGGTGGTGCCGAACCGCAGCCGCATCACGCGGTCCAGGCGGGCTCGGGTCCACAGCGGTCCGTTTCGGCTCATCGCCAGCCGCCGCCGTAGGGGCCCTCGAGGTCGATACTGCTCATCGACTCGAAGCGCCAGTCATCGAGGTATGCCGGGGCCCCGTCGCCTCCGTCGACGCCCCAGTGGTTCGTCGCCCACGAGGTAAACCCCTTCTCCCCGCCTTGCTCGTAGGCGTCGAGCATTGCCTCGACGGCCTCGGGGTCGAGTTCGAGCTGGGTGGTGCGCTCACGCATGTAGTCGCGGCCGGCAGCGTGCGGGCCCTGCATCCCGTTGATGGAGAGGCGAGCACCTCGGGCGTACGTCTTGGCGGCGCGGACGCCGCTGAGGCCGGCCTTGCGGCCCGCCTTGGTGGACGCGGCCTGCCGGGCCTTGCCGGCCAGGGCCTTGGAGTGCGTCGCAGAGGGGCGCTGCCCGGTGCCGGTCGCGCCGGTCTTGACCCACCGCTCGACGGTGCGTCTGCTCACGCCCAGCGAACCTGCGGCCTTGGTCAGGTCGATGCCCGACCTGGTCCGTGACGAGGGGCCCCCGATCGCCATCAGCATTCCGCTGAGGTCCTCGCCCTTGCCGGACACGTCTGCCTGGTTGTTGCCGGTCAGGGCGGCGAAGACCCGCCCGCGCAGACCACTGCTGTCGGCCATCACTCACGACCCCGGACTCGTCCGACGATTGCGTCCTTGCCCCTGTACGTGCCGCCGGTCAGGAACTCCAGTTGGTCGACCAGCCGGCCCGAGCCTTCCACCTTGTAGCGACCGAGCGCGCGCCCCAGCCACTCCGGGCCACCCGGCCACGCCGTGACGGGGTCAGCCTCGGGCGAGGTGTACAGGACGGTGTCGGCGATGATCGCCACCGGCCAACGGTCGGTGTCCTGACCGATCTTGGCGACGCGCCGCAGGATGTTCGTCCTGGCCTTGGCGACGATCATGTGGCGTCGCTCGGGGGCGAACCCGGCCCGGCCTGCCATATGGATCTGCGATCCGAGCATGCCGATCGTCGGGGCGTAGATGGCCTTGAGCTGGTCACGGGCGATCTGGCTGTCGACGTCGTCGATGTCGAGCTGCTCACGGGCGTCGCGGATCCGCTCGTACCAGGGGTCGAAGATCCGGGACCGCTCCGCCCAGGTGAACGCCTCGACGATCGTGGGCTGGTAGCCCTGCTCGACCGCGAACTCGAGGCCAGGGGTGGTGACCCACCGGGTCTTGCCGGCGTTGACGCCGCGCGGGTCCAGCGGGTTGGGCATGCGCCAGTCCCCGGACTCCGGGATCTCGATCCGCCAGTAGCCGGGCACCTTCGCGGCGAACGCTGTCCCCTCGGGGTGGTGTTCGGACGCTCCGACACCCAGCTCCAGCCCGGAGACGCCAGCCAGGTAGGACCCGGAGCGGTCGTAGGCGTGGATGAACTCATGCTCGAGTTCGGCCGCTGTGGGCTTGCGACTCCAGGAGATGTCGGCCTCGATGTTCATTGTCGCCGGCACAATCGGGTCGACGACCGGGAACAGCTTCTCCCGGTCTCTCCACCGTGTCGCCGTCATCAGGTCCAGACCGGTCGTGGATCCCGACAGCTGGTACGGGTGGCCCAGCGCACCAGCAAGCAGCCCGACCCGCCGGGCGAGGGTTGCATGGTCGGGATCGCCGGCCATCAGGGGAACATCGGCGCTGTCGGTGCTCATCGCGGCCAGGAGCACCACCCAGACCGCCTTCTCAGATCCCTGCCAGGCGCGGGTCCACCGGCCGAGCGCCAGTGGGGTCTTCCCGCCCAGGCTGTAGCCGGCGGCGATCGCGTCGCTCACGGCCGCCGAACCTGCTGTGACCTCACGGGCGACCTTCTCCCGGTCGGCGGCCGCAGCCGCCCGGATGGCCGCGACGTCGATGCCCATCTTGGCCGCGAGCCGGTCCCCCACCCAGATCTGGCCGCTGGCCGTCAGGTACTTGGTGACCTG
>JBBRZQ010000332.1:0-2817 GCA_038236535.1 Actinomycetales bacterium | reverse complement strand
TGTCAATGGCCAATCCGAACTGCCCACGGGCGGCCAGTAGAAATGCCCGCTGGTGGCCATGAAAACTGCCCACTCATGGCCAACAGATCTGCCCACCTGGGGTTTGGTGGCGTTGGCCATGCGTGGTCGTGCTCGTTCTAACTCATCGCGGTGACGCCCTTCCCGGCGAGGGCCTGGGTGAGCCGGATCGAGTCGCCCGAGGTCTGGCAAACGTGCGCGTGGTGGAGGAGCCTGTCGACTGTCGCGGTCGCGAGGGTCTTGGGCATGAGGGCGTCGAAGCCGGCCGGGTGCAGGTTCGAGGAGACCGCGATGGAGCGTTTCTCGTAAGCGGCGTCGACGAGCCGGTAAAGGCCTTCGGCCGCGTCGGCCCCGACTTCGAGAAGCCCGATGTCATCGACCACGATCAAATCGGCGCGAAGGATCCGGGCGACCACCCGGCCGACGGAGTCGTCGGAACGGTGCGCGCGGACCAGGGCGCCGAGGTCCTCGAGGCGGAACCACGCAACCCGCATCCCGGCCTCCACGACCTGTTGGCCCAGGGCCTCGAGGAAGAACGTTTTCCCGGTCCCGGAGGGCCCGCAAACGACGACGTTCTCCTTCCGGCCGATCCATTCCAGGGTGCGCAGGGCGTGCTGCGTCGGGACCGGGATCGAGGATGCGGACTCGTCCCAGGTGTCGAAGGTTTTCCCGGTCGGGAAGCCGGCGGCCTTCCGGCGGGTGGCGAGCATAGACCGGGATCGGCCGGTGACTTCCTCGACGAACAGGGCCTTGATGACCTCGGCCGGTTCCCAACGTTGAGCGCGGGCCGTCGCGATCAGCTCCGGCGCCAATGCGCGGGCGTAGGGCATCTTCAGCTGCCGCATCAACGCTTCCAGCTCCGCCGGCAGGGCGGGCGCGGCCGTGGCCGTGACGCTCACGCGCTCTCCTCCAGATCGTCGGCGGAGACGTTGAACACCGGGGAGGTGGGCCGGCCGATGGCCGCCCACCCGGCGGTGCCCTGCGCGAGCGACTGCCCCTCGTCTGCGCGGTGGGTCAGGGTTCGGGAGCTGTTGGAGCCGAGGATCGAGGCGAGGTCGCCGGTCGCGAAGCGGCCATAGGTTGCCGCCTCGCCCAGGGCCTCGTCGACGGCGGTCAGGCCGCTGATCTTGGCCAGCGCAACCGCGTCAGCCATCTTCACGTTCATCCGGGTCGTGCCCGCCGCCGCGGCCTCGAGCAACCACGCCTTCGCGCCCGCGCCGATGCGCAGGAACTCCGCCTCCGCGGCGCTGCGCGCCTTGACCGCGTAGTCGCCCGGGATTCTCTCGCGGTGGTCGGGGAAGTGCGCGTCATCGATCGACGGGGAGCCCGGCCGGGCACGCGGGTGCCGGGCGACCTCGACGGGACCGTCAGCGCCGTGGTGCACGACGATGACCTGCTCGTCGGCGCCGACCCCGTGGCTGCGGACGAAGACCCGCGCGCCGAGTAGATGCGCGGGAACCGAGTACTGACCGTTCTCGAACGTGACCATCGGGGTGTTGTCCGGGACGGACCTGGAGAGGCCGAACGAGACCGTGTGGGCGGTGTCGGGGATCCGGTGCAGCCGCGGCTGCTCCTCGACGAGCATCGCGGCAGGCTTGCGCCTCGTGACCCGGTGCTCACGGTTGTTGACCAAGTCCATGAACGCGTCGCAGGCCGCTTCGACCTCCGCGAAAGACGCGTATTCCGGGCGCAGGTTGGTGTCCCTGGGAACGATGTCGGCTTTGGCGACCTTGACCGAGGACTCCGACCCGCCCTTCGTTGCCGGGTCCGCGGGCTGGCAGGTCAACACGGTGATGCCGTAGTGGCGGGCGAAGTCCACGGTCTGCTGGTTGCGCACCGGGACGCCCGCGACGTGGGACACGGTGACCGTCTTCTCGTTGTCCGTCAAGACATAGGTCGGGGCGCCGCCAAGAACGCGGAGCGTGCGATCGAGGGCCGCGAACACGGTCGGGGCCGTCCGGTCCCGGAGCGCGATCACGACCCGGAACCTCGACCACGCCAGCCACGCCACGAACAACACCGTCTTGCGACCATCGATCACGGGCCCATCACCGAAGTCATACTGCAACCACATCCCAGGCTCCGTGATCCACGGCCGATGCACCCGAACGTGGCCGAACCGGTAGGCCGTGCGGACCTGCGCGACCGCCCGCCGCGTCGAACGCTCCGACCCCGCGTAGCCGAGGGCGAGGAGTTTGTCGTGGGCTTTGTCGGCGCGGATCTTGCCCTTGGACGCCTCGACCCATTCCTCGATCTTGGGCAGGAACTCGTCCGTGACCCGGCCCCGATACGCCGGCTCGGCGATCGGCTTGCCCGCATCGCGGGCGGCAACGTGGCGGGCAACGGTGTGGTGCGAACAGCCAGTGAGCTCCGCTGTGGCGCGCAACGATCTGGTCAGATCGTAGGCAGCAAGTATTTCCATGATTTCTCCGTCATGCTTCATTCAGGGCCTCTTCCTGGGCGACTTTGATGCGTCTTAGACACCGCAATCAAACCCCAGGGAGAGGCTCCCGCCGCTTAAGCGGTCGGGCTCAGAACAAGAAGTGGGCAGATCTCATGGCCACCAACGGGCAGTTCTACTGACCGCCAGTGGGCAGTTCCGTGGCCGCCTATGGGCAGTTTGGCATGGCCGCTAACAGGTTCCGCTTACGGGCGAGGGTCCCCGGTTTCAGCCCGAAAGCGGGGTCGCCGTTGTCGGTCGTGGCGAGGATGCTGGCGGTCATGAAGCTTTTCCGCTATCGCGCCCCGGCCATCCGTTCTTTGACGGGCTACACCGCGGCGAAACGGCGCGTGAAGCGC
>JBBRZQ010000331.1:0-2826 GCA_038236535.1 Actinomycetales bacterium | reverse complement strand
CGAGCACTCGAAGCCGTCTACGACAGCGTCGTCACCGCCGACCTGGCCGAATGGAACCAGAACTCCGAGCTGCTCGACTGGCTCGTCAGCCTCTGATCTCGTCCGCAGTTATGCGCAGCGTTCGCTCGTCACGACCACCCCCACCGGCGGCAAACACCGGGCGCTGCGCATAACGCAGCGCTGCTCATTAGGCGGGGTGCTATCCCCGTTGTTGGCGAACGTGTACTTGCACCGGATCGATCGGGCTTGGGACGTTCGTGAGCATGGGGTGCTGGTCCGTTTCGCCGACGACGTGACGGTGATGTGCGTTTCACGCGTGCAGGCCGAGGCCGCGCTCGCGCGGCTCACGGCCTTGCTTGCCGAACTCGGTCTGGAACCGAAGGCGGCGAAGACCCGCATTGTGCAGCTAACGGTGGGGGGTCCGGGGTTTGACTTTCTCGGCTTCCACCATCGGCTGGTCCGCAGTGACGGTCGGCGCACCGGCAAGCACGTCACCTTCCTGGCCCGATGGCCCACGGACAAGGCCATGCAGCATGCCCGCGACCGGATCCGGGAACTCACCGACCGGTCTAAGCTGCTGCAATCCGTCGAGGTGATCGTCAACAAGGTGAACCGGTTCATCCGCGGCTGGGCCGCGTACTTCCGGTTTGGCAACTCGGCGCACCACTTCGACAAGATCAAGGGATACATGCGGATGCGCCTGGCGCTGGTGATCAGCAAGAGGCACAGACGCTCCCGCCCTTCGGACGTTCGGTGGTGTTCTTTCAATCACCGAATCACCTCGGGCTGATCAGCCTTGACGGAACCGTCGCCGCACCCAGGCCCTTCCGGGCCTGGCGGGAGAGTCCGAATGCGGGCGGTGAACGACGTCGGTGAGCCGTGTGCGGGAGAACCGCATGCACGGTTCGACGGGCGGGAGCTGGAAACGGAGCGACCTGACCACGGCCACGAAGAAGAACGACAAGACGGGAAACCGGCTCGTCACCGCGGCTTCGTGACCTACCGCCAGGCAACGCCACCGCGCCAGCTCCCGACCCTACGTGATCTTGGTGAGTGATCTTGTGGTGGGGGGCCGGTGGGGTCGGCGGGCTGATTGTGGCATCAGGGTGTGACTGTTTTGCCGGTGTCGCCCGGGTGCGCCGGTTCCGGCCGGCTGGTGTCCTTGGTTGGGGGCAGTTTCGGGGTGACTGTCAGGTGGGGGCGGCGAGGTCACGGAGCCGGTTGAGGCCGGCGAGGATGAGGACGGTCCAGGGGTGGCGGGCTGGCAGGTGCAGCCATTGCCGTCGGGCGTGCCGGGCGAGGCTGCCGGGTGCGGAAAACAGCCGTAATCGCAGGCGTTTGGGTTCCCAGCGGCGGGCCTGATGTTCGGGGTAGCCGAGCATTTGCATCCAGGCGGTGAGTTCGCAGGCGAGCATGACGATGGCGCACCAGATCCGGTTCTGGTCGAGATCATGCAGGGGGAGGTTGTTGAGCCCGGTGTCTTTCGCGATCCGGATCCGGTCTTCGCAGCGGGCCCGGCGGCGGTGGCGTAGTTCGAGGTCGGCGAGTTGGCCGCGGGCCGTGTGGTCGCGAACGCGGTGATCCGGTTGCCGTCGACGTCGGTGATGCGTAGCTGGGCGCCGGGATGTGGCCGTTCGCGGCGCACGCTGACACGCATCCCGGGAGGCCAGCCGGACAGGTCGAGCAGGCCGGACAGTTCGGCGACGGCGGCACCCTCGCGAGGCTCGCCGTCGCAGTCGTAGGCCGGGCTCCACGCCGACT
This sequence comes from Actinomycetales bacterium, assembly GCA_038236535.1. Lineage (GTDB taxonomy): Bacteria > Actinomycetota > Actinomycetes > Actinomycetales > Dermatophilaceae > UBA4719. Next base: position 1,065 of record JBBRZQ010000331.1, on the reverse strand, counting down.
CGGGGATGAGAGCCAGCAGCTGCGGGGTATTGGCCGGCAGGCCGAACCCGGTGGAGTAGGCCAACCGGCGGCGGTGCAGCCAGCCCAGCACCTCATGGGTCGAACCGGCACCATCGATGCGGATCAGCACTTTCCGGCCGTGCAGCCCGGCGGGCAGCTGGGCCAACGCGGCCTTGATGACGGTGATGTGATCGGCGGCAGTATTTGAGCCGGCATTACCCGGCCGCAGCAGCATGGCCAGCGGTTCGCCGGTGCCGTCCGGGCCGTGATCGACGAACGCCGCCAACGGATGGTGACCAATCCCCGCTTGAACGTGGCAGCAGACCCCTCCTTCACAGAATGCGAAGTCACCAACGTGGCGTCCACATCGACGATCAGCGGCCGGCGGGCATCGGCCGCAAAGTCAGGGGCGTGCTTGCCGGCGAGCTGCCACGCGGCGGCCCGGGCCGCCGCCCGCGCTCCGTTGATCGCCGCCAGCGCCGCCGTCGCATCAGCAGCCAACGTGTCCAGCAGCCGCGACACCGTCGGGTCGGACGCGACCAGCCCGAACACCTGCGGCGTCGCGCGTAGCAGTCCGACATCGGCCAGGCAGTCACCGCCGACGGCGAGACTGACCGCCAGATCGCACACGACCTTGCCCGGGTCATGGTGCGCCATCGGGCGCCGCCACGGCGTCAGCGCCGCCGACAAACCCCGGTCCAACCCGACCGCTCGCACAGTGTCCAACAGCAACATCCCGCCGGCGTGACCAACCGTCGCGACACCGGCGCCGTCCACTCGCGGAGTGGGATAAAACCCGCTATCTTTGCTCACCAGAAAGGTGCTCCTCGGTCAGGTGAAATACAGGCTTCGATACCCCGTATTCTCCCTGCTCAGGAGCACTTTTCATGTCACCAACACGGCTCAATCGGTGAAAGCGCCAGGCTAGTGCCCCTGCTCGTTAATTCGTCGGGGGTTTAGGTCCAGGCGGTGGGGTCGCCGAGGTAGAGGCCGCAGGCGCAGTCGAGTGCTTCTTGTGGGGTGCCGACGGGATAGCTGTTGGGCAGGATGGAGTCTTGGTAGTCG
>JBBRZQ010000330.1:0-2836 GCA_038236535.1 Actinomycetales bacterium | reverse complement strand
TGTGAACGGTCACGCAATTCCCCAGGGCTGGCGTCACGCAATTCCCTAGGGGTCCGCTGTTGCAGGTTAGTCAGGCTTGACCTCCTTGGTGTCGGGTGACACGCGAGCGGGCCTCTTTCGGGGGCGGTAGCTCGGTCCGTCCATGAGGAGCACGTGACTGTTGTTGACGAGCCGATCGAGCAGTGACTCGGCGACGACGGGGTTCGGGAACAGCGGGTACCAATCAGCCGGTGCCCTGTTCGCGGTGTAGATCGTGGACCTGCCGGCGCGTTCGGTGATGAGCTCGTAGAGGTCGTCGGCTTGGGTGTCGGTGAACATCCGGACCCCGAAATCGTCGAGGATGAGCAGGTCGACGTTCGCGAGCTTGCGAAGCCGCGCGCTCCAGGTCCGGTCGGCGTGGCCACCCGCCAGGTGCGCCAGTGCCCTGCTGGCCTTGAGAAACGTGACGGAAAGGTTCCGCCTGCAGGCCAGGTTCCCCAGGGCCTGGGCGACGTGGCTCTTCCCGATCCCGACCGGCCCGTGCAGGACGATCGACTCGTTCCGGTCCAGGAACCGCAGCGTGGCGAGGTCCCGGATCGCGTGGACGGGGAGCTTCGCGGAGACCGTGAAGTCGAAGTCCTCCAGGCTGACCTGTTCCTCGAACCGCGCCGCGCGGACCCGGCGCGTCACTGCGGTCGCGGCTCGACGGTTGAGCTCGTCCTCGCAGAGGACCTGCAGGAACTCCTGATGCCCGAGCTCACCCGCGCGGGCCTGGACCAGCCGGACCTCCAGGGTGTCGAGCATCCCGCCGAGCTTCAGCGACCGCAGCGTGCTCTCGAGCTGATGGACTGCGGTCACGAGGCCACCTCGTCAGGGACGAGGGTAAGCAGGGCGGCGGGTCCTCGCAGGTGCGCGGCCGCGCCGCCGTCGCCTGCCCCGGTCGGTGGGGTGGCATGCCGGTCGGTGCCGGCCGCCAGGATTCCTTTCACTGTCTTGTAGGACGGGTCGCCGACCTGCATCGCCAGCAGGCAAGCGTTCTCGAGGCGTTCGGGGGTGTTCTTGTCCGCCAGCCCCAGGACGCCTTGGGCGGCGCGGAGCCGGAACAGGGCGTTGACCTCCAGGAGCTCCGCGATGAGCGCAACGGCGCCGGGGCCGATCTCCGCGGCGCGGGTCCGGCACCATGTCGGGGTCCGCATGTGGAAGGCGATCTTCTCCGGCGGGTAGTCGGCGTAGTCGGTCACCCTCCCCGTTGCCACGGCAATGTGGGTCTTCACCAGCTCGCCAGCGAGGAACAGCTGGACCTGGGTGTCGGACAGGCGGGCGTCCAGGTGCTGGCCGATGAACCGCCACGGCACCGAGTAGAGCGCCTTGCCGACCTTGACGTGGATGTCCGGGCCGACCTTCGGCCGTGACCAGCTGGTGAGCTCGAAGGTGCGGATCGGCAGGGGCTGCAGAGTGTGCTGCTCGGTCGCGGCGAACACCACCGCCGGGGCCGCACCGCCGAGCGGTCGGCAGGCCCTGCGGCCGGCGACCTCGCTGCTCCACCGCAGCGCGTCGGTCTGCATCTGCTCCAGGCTGCTGAACTCCCGGCCGCGCCAGAAACTGTCCCGGACATAGGGCATGGGTCGTTCGACGCGGGCCTTGTCCTTGGGCTTGAAGATCCTGGCGGGGTCGATCAGCAGGCCGTAGTGCGCGCCGAGTTCGGCGTAGGAGCGGTTGATCTTCGGGTCATACAAGTCCGGCCGCTCCACCCCGGTCTTCAAGTTGTCGGGCACGATCCGCTCGGTGACACCGCCGAAGAACGCGAACGCCGCGACGTGCGCGTCGTTCCACGCCCGCTGGTCCAGCACCAGCAGCGGCCGCACGAACATGTGCCGCGACGCCGCGAGGACCATCACGAACGCCCACACCCGCCGGCGGGCCTGACGAGCCGGGTCCCACCACATCCCGAGCATCCCGTAGTCGACCTGCGCCTCATGGCCTGGCGCCGGGCCGTCCCGCAGGACCGTGACCTGCGCGGCGAGCATCTCCTCCGGCAGGTTCGCCGCCAGATACCGACGCAAGCTCGACAGGCTCGCCTCCAGGCCGTGCTCGTCACGCAGGCGCTGGTGGATCGTGGAGACCGTCACCTGCGGCAGCAGGTCCTTGATCGTGTCGTGGAACACCTCGATCGCCGGCCAGCTCGACTGCCGCAGCCGAGTATCGACGAGCTCCGGGAACCAGCCCCGAACCAGCTCGACCCACTGCCCCTCAGCGAGCGGCGCGCCACCCGGCGTGAGCCCCGCCGCGATCGCCGGCGCCGTGTACTTGCGGACCGTCTTGCGGTCCACCCCCAAACTCATCGCGATGTCCGCCTGCGAGCGGCCCGCATGCCAGTGCACCAAAATCTCGGTCACATCGATCACCTCGAACGTCCTCCTTGCCACTGGGTCCCCTTCATCGCTGTTGCGATGAGCGGACACGTATCTGGACCTGAGGACCCCGCTCGACACGCCGTCATCCCCCTGAGGCTTTGCTTGACGCAGCACCTGAGGAATTACGTGACGCCGAGGGTGGGGAATTACGTGACGCGATCAGCCCGCAAGCTGAGGAATTTCATGACCGCTCACACCGTGACAATCACCCTGACTACCTCGTAGTTACGGAGTACGGCGCTGACTTCTGGACTCAGTCGCTGTCCGTAGGGTTTCGTGAGATCAGAATCATTTGCCTCGACTACCCGTCCGGCTTGGCGTTCATCTGCCGATAGCGCGAAAGCCCAGTCGAAAGGCTGCCTGGCTGTCGCTTGCCAGCGTGAAGGGACCACCGTCTTGTCACGACCTAGGGACCACCTCGGTGTGGTGGTGATGCTCATGTC
>JBBRZQ010000329.1:0-2852 GCA_038236535.1 Actinomycetales bacterium | reverse complement strand
TTATCGTCCCCATCGGACTGCCCACCGGCGGCGATGACGACACCGAGCTGCTCGTGTCCCGCTTCGCGCTGCTGTGGTCAGTCCTGCGGGCCCTGCGGTCACACGATCAGCGATTCGCCTTCGAGCTCGACCAAGCCGTCCTCGGCGCAGTACGTCACGGCCGGTTCGGGTATCGCAGCGAGCGGCTGGAGTACGTACTGCCTGACTGGCTGTCCGAGGACCTGCTGCATCTGCGGGTCGTGCAAGAGGTCGGCGACGCCTGGGAGCGCTTCCACGCCACCACGCAGGCCTGGGCCTTTGAGAACGTCGGCCGGCGCCTTCCTCGGCTCACCCGCCGTGACGGTCTGGGGATCGGGGAATGGGCCGTCAAGCAGCGAGCAGCCCATGCGGCCGGGATGCTGCCGGCCGATCGGGCCCGTCGCCTGGAAGAGATCCCCGACTGGTACTGGGACCGCCTCGACGCGGCATGGGCCGACACCTACAGCATCCTGAGGGCTTTCGCTGACGCGAACGGGTCCGTCGAGGAGAACCCCTGCGGGGCTTCCATCTTCGAGGGACTTCGGGCCGCTAAGCCGCAACGCGAGCAACTCGGCGTGTGGCTGGCCATGCAACGGCAGGCATACCGCGCCGGCACTCTGGACCCCGAGCGCGCGCAGCTGCTCGAGCAACTCCCTGGCTGGACGTGGACTCCAATCCCGGTGGAGGACCTGCGCATGGTCGACGCCCTGGCGCAGTTCGTCGAGTTCGAGAAGCACGCCGTCGTCCCCGACGGACACCTCGAGGACGGCCTGGAACTGGGCCGGTGGACCTGGACCGTACGCCGCCGCAAGCTCACCGACACACTCCACCCCGCCCTTGAGAACGAGATCTGGGCGGCAACCCCCAGCCGGTGGCGCGTCGGCGCACGGACTCGGTGGCAATGGGAGAAGCCCGAGACCCAGTGGCGGCTCGCCTACACAGCCCTGCGGTCGTACGCCCGACGCGAGGGCCATGCAGCCCCACCGACCACCCACCGCGAGCACCTGCCCGACGGCACGGTCAAGGTGGGCCAGTGGGTCGCCCTGCAGCGACACCAGCACCGCAAGGAAGAGCTGCCCGAGCATCGCGCCCGGGCCTTGGACGCCCTACCCGGGTGGCGGTGGGACGGCGACGTCGGCGGCACGCGCCCGTTCGAGGCGCCCTTGGAACTGCCGGCACACCTGGAACACGGCAGTGCCGGCGCGATCGCTCGCCGTTGCCACTGCGAACCCTGCGCGCTGGCCGCCCGGGTCTACTCCCGATCCCACAAGCAGCGTCAGCGTGCCGTCGTCAACGGCGTCCCCGCAGCCAAGGCGCGCCGCCACCTCGAGCGAATCGAGCCCGCGCTGATCGACACCCTCGCCAGGGGAGACGCCACTCGCCGCAGACCTGGCATCGGGCGATCCCTGATCGCCTCCACGGCCGGCGTGCCCCTGGCGGTGGTCCGCGGTGTTCTCGCCGGCACGGCCAGCACCATCACCCGCGACCACGAGGCGCGGCTGCTCGCGATGACCACCGGTCTATGCCTGTCCAACGTTCGTGCCACCGGGTCCCGTGGCCGGCTCACCCAGGCAGGCTCCCGCCACGTTCCCGCCGAGCCGACGCTGGCCCGGATCGCTGATCTGGAGTTGCAGGGCTTCAACCGCGGCTGGATCGGCCGAGAACTCGGTTACACGCACGGGATCCAGCTCGCCGGGCCGAACTGCACCGAAGCCACGGAACGGAAGGTCGCCGTCCTGCACCGCCGCGTAGGCGACCTGCAGGCGCCCGCACTTCCCCCCAACCGGCGGATCGCGGCGCTCGCCGAGCTGAAAGCCGTGTCCGAGCAGGTCGCCTGACGCGAGTACATCCACCACCACGAGGAGACCCAGATGACGAGCTACCCACGGTTCGACGGCACCCAAGCTTGCACGAACCTGACCCCGGACCTGGTCGCCGCCTTCGACGGTGTCGCCTCGCCGGAACGCGCGATAAAGGTCTGCATCGGGTGCGCCTTCCTGAGTGCCTGCCGCGGCTATGCACTGGACCACGACGTGGTCGGCGTGTGGGGCGGCACCACTGACCCGGATCGGCAACACATGCGGGCCGAGAAGAAGATCCCCCCGCCCCCGCGCGTCACGGCAGAGCTCGACGCCCTGGTGCATGCCTGGCGCTCCGGCGCCGAAGCCTCCAGAGTCGATCCCGCCGACGTCCAGCTTGTCCCGTCCCTCCTCTTCGCGTCATGACCTGGCAGGAGCGGCGCCCAGGTCGGTGCAGCGACACCCCGTTGGCATCGACCCGGTATGCCTTGGCTTGCCGCGCGACGGCCGCCATCCTGGAACTGGAGGGCCTGGCCGACGACGCGGCGGCGTTGCGGCTCGAGGCGACCACGGTCGACCCGCTGCCAGCACCGCCAGCTGCCGGCGACAGCGCAGCATGAGCACCGCCGCTGCTCTGGTCGACCGGCTGCGTCGGCACTACCTGCCCCGGCCTGACCGACCCGGCGGCATCTTCCTGACCGAGTGCGGACTCAACGATGGCACCGCGCATCAACGCCGGTGCGACGCCCTACACGTCGGCTTCACTTCGACGTCGGGGCGTGTCTTGCGTGGCCACGAGATCAAGGTGAGCCGGGCCGACTGGCTCACTGAGCTCTGCATCGTCGACAAGGCCTCGGTATGGGCTGACCAGTGCCATGAGTGGTGGCTCGTCACACCCGATCCCGGGATGGTCCACGCCGGCGAACTCCCGCCCGGATGGGGTCACCTGATCCCCGACGCCCGCTCGGGGAGCAGGTTCAAGGTGGTCGTCCCGGCTGCGCGGAAACCGGACACCCATCAACCGTCATGGCTGAT
>JBBRZQ010000328.1:0-2855 GCA_038236535.1 Actinomycetales bacterium | reverse complement strand
GAACTGTCGCTTGCCAGCGTGAAGGGACCACCGTCTTGTCACGACCTAGGGACCACCTCGGTGTGGTGGTGATGCTCATGTCTTCTCCTTGGTTGGTCAACTAGGACGCGCTGTTGGCGGCGTGTTGGGGGCGTTGTTGGCGGCGGTAGGACTGGCCTTCGACGACGAGTTCGTAGCTGCTGGCGACGAGCCGGTCGATGGCGGATTGAGCCAGGAGTGGGTCGCTCATGACCCCGATCCATTCGGAGGGGTCTCGGTTGCTCGTGATGATGGTGGAGCCTTTCTGGTGTCGTTCGACGACGAGCTCGTAGAAGTCCGCGGTCTCCATCGGGTCCATGGTTTGCAGAGCGAAGTCGTCCAGGATGAGCACCTCGATGCGGGCGAGTTTGCGCATCTCGACCTCGACGCTGTTGTCGAGCCGCGCGGCCTTCAGGCGCCGGAACAGTTGGTCGGCGCGGCTGAACAGCACGCTGTGCCGGCGGCGGATCGCGATGTGTCCCAGGGCAGTTGCGAGGTGCGTCTTGCCGACCCCCACTGGTCCCAAGATCAGTGCCCCGCGGGTGTCGCTGAGGAACCGCAGTGAGCACAGCTCGTTCCAGAGCTCACGGTCGTAGCGGGCGGTCCCTTCGCTGGTGAAGGTCTCCAGTCGCATGCTCGGGTCGAGCTTCGCGGTCCGGGCTCGGAGCTCGGCGCTGGCTCGGTCGCGGCGTTCGACCTCATCGGACAGCACCAGGGTCAGGAAGTCGGCGTGCGGCAGCGACTCGGCCCGGGCCAGCGCGAGGCGTTCGGGCAGCGTGTCGGTGAGCCGGCCGAGCTTGACCTTGCGCAGCAGCGCTTTGAGGTCCGGGTCCAGGCTCGCGGTGAGCATCGGCGCGGCCGCCGATGTCGTGGAGGGGGAGGGCGACGGGCGGCTCATGAGGTGCCTGCTTCGAGTCCGAGGCTGAGTTGGCCGAGCTGACCGCTGAACTCTTCGGGGTCGCGTGCGAACCGTGCTGGTCCTCCGACGACCTTCGCCGCGACCTTCGGCAGCGGTTCGCGTTCTCGGGCCTGCTCGAGCATCCGGCTGACCTTCACGACGTCCACCACGTCAAGCTCCAGCGCGCGGGCGCAGGCCGCATCGACCGCGGGTGGCCCGTAGCTTCGGACCAGCCCGAGGAGCCGGTAGACGGTCCGCATCGACGTCCACGGGAGCGGGACATCGAGCAGCCGGGTGGCGTAGATCCCGACGCTCGGGCCGGCGGCCGTGGCCTTCCGGGTCAGCGACGCAACATCGCGCAGGGCGTAGTCCGCTCGCCCGACCGGGTAGTCCGCGGGGTCGGTCGAGCGCCCGCCGGGCTTGACCCGCGGGTGGGTCTTGATGAGTTGCCCGCGGCTGAAGACCTTGACCAGGTGGGTATCTGCCCGGACATCGACGCGCTGCCCGATCAGCTCACCGGGGACGGAGTAGAGGCCGCGGGCGACCTCGACGTGCAGGTCCCGCGCGACCTTGGGAGTGGCGAAGATCGGCACGTCGTAGCGGCTCGTCGGCGCTGCCAGCAGCAACGCCAGTTCGTGCTCGGTGAAGTCCTCAGCCGGCTGTTGCGCGGTCGTGCCATGCACCCGCAAGCCCGCGGTCGTGGAGCACCACACCTGGACCCGTCGCTGCGCGTCAGCCAGGTCAATGAACTCCTCACCGCGCCAGAAGTTCTCCCGCACGAACTGCACGGTCCGCTCCACCCGAGGCTTGTCCTTAGGCGAACGGACTCGGGCGGGGTCGGTCCCGAACCCACGGGCCTGGACGTAGTCCAACCAGCCGACCGTGAACGTCGGGTTGATCGGGTCCGCGTTGCTGATGACAGGGCTCAAGTTGTCTGGGATCAAGACCTGGAAGATCCCGCCGAAGAACTCCCACGCCCGCTCACACCCGGCCAGGACGTCCTCGAGTGTCTGGGTGAAGGACAACGCGACGAACATGTGCCGGGAGTAGACGGCGGTGAAGATCAGCGCGTGCACCGCCCGGCGCCGCCCGGTGACCGGGTCAGCCATCACACCCAGGCGACCGAAGTCGACCTGGCACTCCACCCCCGGCTTGCCGTCCGCGACCCGCAACGTCGCGCGTTTGCTCCCGAAGTCGCACTGCTCGCTCGCGAACCGGTGCAACGTCCGATACGGCACGACCAGGCCGCGGCGGGTGAGCTTGCCGTGGATGTTCGTCAGCTGCAGATCAGCTTTCACCCACGTCGTGATCTGCTCCTTCCACGGCAATAGCTCCTCCCACGACGCCCCACGCCCCGTCGCCCGCGCTGGCCGGACCGCGAGGACGACAGCGCCTATCAGCTCATCCGTGAGCTGCGCGTCACCACCGTCACGAAGTAGCCCGGCGGCCTCGCCAGCCTCGACATACCGGCGGGCGGTCTTGCGGTCCACCCCAGCCCGCTCCGCGGCCGTCCTGAGCCCCGCACCTGCGAGCCACGCCCGCAGAACTTCCTTGATCTCATTCACACGTACCTCCCGGAACGCCACCAGATGCCTCCACGTCGCTGGACATGAAGAGATCGGTAGTGGCTGGCAACCGTGACCCCTGCGCACGACACGCAGGTGGTCCCATGACTGGCAACCGGGGTGGTCCCATGACCGTGGCAAGAAACCGCTCAGACCGGTCCCATCCTCGTGGCTAGCGACATCCGAGGCGAGGTGCTGCGCAGCTCGGGTCGGACCCGGGCCGGGTGGGTCGCTTGGTCGCGGCGGTCACCAGACTGTCCCGTCAGGCGTAGCAGCCGGTGCATGGTGCTCATCGACGCGAGGTAGATCCCTTCGTCCAGAAGGGTCGCCCAGGTCTGCGCGACGGACTTGTCGCAGAACCGTGGGCTCGTCAG
>JBBRZQ010000327.1:0-2862 GCA_038236535.1 Actinomycetales bacterium | reverse complement strand
CTGATGGACGAGCCGCTGTCGAACCTCGACGCCAAGCTCCGGGTCCAGACGCGCACCCAGATCGCCTCGCTGCAGCGGCGGCTCGGCGTCACCATGGTCTACGTCACGCACGACCAGATCGAGGCCATGACGATGGGTGACCGGGTCGCGGTCCTCAAGGACGGCATCCTGCAGCAGTGCGACAGCCCGCGCGACATGTACGACCACCCGGAGAACGTCTTCGTCGCCGGGTTCATCGGCTCTCCCGCGATGAACCTCTTCGATGTTCCCGTCGTCGACGGCGGCGTGAAGTTCGGTACGTCCACGTACCCCATCGCACGCAAGTCCCTCACCAGCGGGGGCAAGGAAGTCACCCTCGGTGTTCGCCCCGAGGACCTGGTCATCAGCGCGGAGGGTGAGGGCCTGCCGGTGACCGTCGACGTCGTCGAAGAGCTCGGCGCGGACGCCTACATCTACGGCTCGACCACCGAGACCGCCGGCGACGTCAAGCCGATCATCGTACGCGTCGATGGTCGCACCCCTCCCGAGAAGGGCTCCGTCGTGCACCTCACCCCCAAGAAGGGCGAGCACGTCCACCTCTTCAACTCCGAGACCGGGCTGAACATCACCGACTGATCGACTCAGCAGCTCAGACAGAAGGTGGCAGTGCCCCCGGCGGGCACTGCCACCTTCTGCGTTGTGCCCCGTCGCTACGTTGTGCGACGCCCGCGCAGCTGGCCTTTTGCGTCAGGCGGTTCAGGAAGGCATGGAACGATATGCAGATGGCACTTGAGATCACTGCGGCACGACCCAACCCGGCACTGCTCGACCTCCCGTGGTCGGTACCCCTGGAAGACTGGCCGGACGAGCACCTGGCCGCCCTGCCACGTGGTATCTCGCGTCACGTCGTGCGGTTCGTCAAAGTCTCCGGCACCGTCATCGCGGTCAAGGAGATCAAGGCTGACGTCGCCCTCCGCGAGTACAACATGCTGCGCTTCCTCAACAAGATCGACCAGCCCTGTGTCCAGCCGTTCGGGGTGGTCAGCGGGCGCATCGACGCCAACGGCGAAGAGCTTGACGCGTGCCTGCTCACCCGTCACCTTCACTTCTCCCTGCCGTATCGCGCCCTGTTCAGCCAGAGCCTGCGCCCGGACACCGCCCAACGGCTGATCGACGCCCTGGCCGTGCTGCTCGTGCGACTACACCTCGCGGGTTTCTGGTGGGGCGATGTGTCGCTGTCCAACACCCTGTTCCGGCGAGATGCGGGCGCCTACGCGGCCTACCTCGTGGATGCCGAGACGGGCGAGGTCCGCAGCACGCTCTCCGACGGGCAGCGCGAGCATGACCTCGACATCGCCAGGGTCAACATCGCCGGCGAGCTGATGGACCTGGAGGCCGGTGGCTATCTGTCCCCTAAAGTCGATCCGATCGTCGTCTCACAGACCATCGTCGACCGCTACCGCTCACTGTGGCGTGAGCTCACCGGACGAGAGCGGTTCGAGCAGGGCTGTCGCTGGCGGATCGACGATCGGATCCGCCGGCTCAACGAGCTCGGCTTCGATGTCGACGAGCTCACCATCTCCACCGACTTCGGCGGCGCGACGATCCAGATCCAGCCGAAGGTCGTTGATGCGGGCCACCATTCGCGGCGCCTGCTGCGGCTGACCGGTCTCGACGTCGAGGAGAACCAGGCTCGCCGCCTGCTCAACGACCTCGACACCTTCCGCGCCGCGCAGGATCGGCAGAACGACGACGAGGCGCTGGTGGCCCATGACTGGCTGTCCACGGTCTACGAGCCGGTCACCCGCACCGTCCCCCGCAACCTGACCAGGAAGCTTGAGCCTGCCGAGGTCTTTCACGAGGTCCTCGAGCACCGCTGGTACCTTTCGGAGTCCGCCGGCCACGACATACCGATGGGGGAGGTCATTGCCGACTACATCACGTACGTCCTGGCTGGAAAGCCGGATGAAGCAGCCGTCCTTGGCGTCGACCCCACCGTCGAGATTCCGGTGACCAAGCTCGACGGGCCAGAGACTCGCATCCGCTAACCAGGGGGGCTCAGGCGGGGGAAAGCCAGGTCCAGCCCGGCACGTTGCGCAGAACTCCGAACACCACCACGGCAACGAGCACGGTGTACAAGACCCAGGGGGGCGCGAGCCGGCGTTGAGGTCGCCCCCTGGCCGTCCGGTTGAGCCACAGCACCCAGGCGACCACGAGGTAGCCGAAGGCCACCACGGCAAGGGGGTTGCGGGCCAGGGCGGTCATCAGGTCCCCGTGAGCCAGTGCGTGCACCGCCCGCAGGGAGCCGCAACCCGGGCAGTACCAACCGGTGAGGAACAGGAACGGACAGGTCGGGTAGTGACCGGCGGCATTGGGATCGACACTGGCCACGTACCCGGTGGTGACCAGCGCCGCCGCCGCCGTCCCCAGCGGCAGCAGCACGGCGCGCCGGCCACCGGCGAGGGTGGTCGGCACGGAGCGCGACAGAACAGACATCAGGCCACCATATTCGAGGATGGGTCGCGGCAAGAACCCCTAGTTGGTGCCGCTGTTCAAGTTGAAGTTCGCCACACCGGCCGCGAGCAGGATTCCCCAGAGGACAGCCAGGACGGCCCAGGCGATGGCGGACCAGATGGCGAACTTCTTGGCCTTGTCCGAGGCGTCCTGAGCACCGGCGACGTCCCCCAGGGCCCACTTGCTGTTCACCTGGGTGGAGAAGACGATCGAGACGACACCCAGCGGCAGGCAGCAGAAGATCGTGGTCAGGATCGCCCAGACCAGGTAGTTGGCCGGAGGTGTGCCCTGGGGTCCCGGGACCTGGGGCGCATCGTAGGGCGGAGGAGGTGGCGGGGGTCCACCGCCACCTGGTGGTGGGGGCGGGGG
>JBBRZQ010000326.1:0-2874 GCA_038236535.1 Actinomycetales bacterium | reverse complement strand
GGGTACCGGTAGCCGTGCGGTGATGTCTTGCGCGGAGATCTCGGCCGCCCTGGCCCGCATCCGTTCCACCGGCCGCAACACGGCCCCGGCGAGTAGCCACGCACCGAGACCGGCCGCGAGCACCACGACCGGACCACCGACCCACCAGGCGGTGCGGATCTGGGTCAGCCCAGCGGTCACCACGTCGCGCCTGCTGCCGACCAGCACCACGACCGAGCCGAGACCGGGCTGGTCGGCCGGCTGGGCGTGCACCCGGACGCTGTCCCCACCGGCAACCGTCACGGTCACGGCGATGGCACCCCGGCGCGCTCGCTCCAGCTGGTCCGGGGTCAGCAGTAGCGCCGTCCCGGCTCCCTCGGAAGATTCGACCAGCGCACCGGTGGGGCCGATCACCTGCGCCAACGCCTGGCCGGGCGGGATCAGCGACCCGGCGGCCGTGCCGTCCTGGAAGTCGCCGACGCTCCCGTCCGGGCCGACCTGCTGCGCTAATGCGTCCGCACGGGTCGTTAACGCGGAGTCCAGGGCTGCGTCCACCCCCGTCTCCAGCTGGTGCGCCAGGAGCAGCCCGCCGGCGAGCACCAGGACGGCCACCGCGGCGGCGAACAACCCGGCCAGCCGGGCCCGCAGCCCCACCGCCGGTCACCGCCCCCGTTCCGGGTCGCCTGGTGCCCCCAGTCGGTAACCGCTGCCGCGCACGGTCACCAGATCCTGGCGGTCGAACGGGTAGTCCACCTTGCGGCGCAGGTAGGCCACGTACTGGTCAACCACGTTCGACCCGCCGTCGTAGGCGAAGTCCCACACGTGCTCCAGGATCCGGGTCCGCGACAACACCTGCCCGGGACGGGTCATGAAGAACTCCAGCAGCGCGAACTCCTTCGCGGACAAGCCGATCTCGTGCTCACCCCGCCACACCCGCCGGGTGGCCGGGTCCAACAGCAGATCCCCCACCTGCAGTGTCGCCGGCCGAGGCCGGCCGCCGCGGCGGCTCAAGGCCCGCAGGCGAGCCGTCAGCTCGGCGAAGCTGAACGGTTTGGTCAGGTAGTCATCCGCGCCGCTGTCCAAGCCGCGGACTCGGTTCGCCACCTCGTCGCGGGCCGTCAGCATCAGCACCGGCGTCCAGCACTGGGCGCCCCGGAGCTGGCGGCACACCTCGAACCCGTCGAAGCCGGGCAGCATCACGTCCAACACGACCGTGTCCTACATGTTCTCCACACCGAGCCACACCGCCTCCAGGCCCGTGGAGGCAACGTCGACGGCGTGCCCTTCGTCCTGCAGACCCCGCCGCAGCAGGGCCGCCATCCTGACCGAGTCCTCCACCACCAGCACCCTCACCCTGCCACCGTAGGGCCGCGCTCATGTGAGACGCGTGTGAGCCTGACGATGCCCGGCACGCTGCTGGGCGTCATCGCCGGCGGGCCCCACCCTTGGTGGCACCCTGGCCGGTCAACGCGTCGTCAACGACGTCATCTCCACCGCCTTCCTCGAGCTGGCGGCGCGTCCGTCCTCTACGTCCTCTACGTCGTCATCGAACTCTTGGCCGTCGCCCGACGCTGCGGGCTGAAGGAGCTGACCACCTGGTCCATCGTCGCCGGCCTGGCTCACCTTTCGAGTCCAGCCCCGCCCCGGGGCGGGCCGATGGCCCTCGGCCGCTTTTGCAGCCGGGGGATTCCGATGTCACTGCGGGAACTCATCTCACTGTCGTGGTGGGCCGCGGAGGTCCGACATCGCGGGTCATCGCGGGCACGCCCCACGAGCCTGTGACTGGTGAGCGACGTGACAACTCACCGGGCGAAGGGTGACGTGTGGCTGCGACCTCCCAGCGCGGGCCTTGCCGCCCGAGTGCATCGGGCATGGCCCGGAAATGTCTGAGCCCAGAGGGATCCGTCATCACCACGGCGTCTTCGTTCCCAAGCCCGGCCATGCCGGCAGATTTTGCCTTTCTCTAACCGTTGTTGAGGGTTGGTCTAACCGGGCGGCTCGTAGCCTCGAGACCATGACAGCCGACGATCAGGTACGAGCCCACCCGCGTAGCCGAGCGGTGGCGCTGGCAGTGGGGTTGAGCGGCGCGATGGCGGCGCTGACCGGGTGCGGGTCCGCCGCCGATCTCACCCCGCCCGTCACGACGGCCACAGCCTCGACGGCAACCGTGACCGCCGGCACGGCACCGGGGTCCGCGCCGACGCCGCCACGGGCCACGCCGTCTGCGGGGAGCCAGGCGACCGAGGTCAACCCGCCGGGCGACATCCCCGACAGCCAGGCGTTCGTCTCGTTCACCCCGACCGGAGCCCCGTTTTCGGTGAAGGTCCCCGAGGGGTGGGCGAGGGCGGACTCGGGCACGACCACCAGGTTCACGGACAAGCTGAACCAGATCGAGGTCACCTGGACCCCCCGCGCCGCCGCTCCCACCACGGCGACCGTCAACTCCGCCGACGTGCCGCACCTGCGGGCCGCGGTGCCGATGTTCTCGAGCAAGTCGGTCTCGACGGTGACCCGCCCCGCCGGGAGCGCCATCCTCCTCACGTACGACGGGGACTCCGCAGCGAACCCGGTCACCGGCAAGGTCGTGCGTGACGCGTTCGAACGGTACGTGTTCTACCACGGCGGGACCCGGGTCGACCTGACCCTGTCCGGGCCCACCAACGCCGACAATGTCGACCCGTGGCGCGCCGTCACCGACTCCTTGACCTGGCGATGACCACTGACGCGGCAATCGCCCCGGCCGTGGCGATGACGGCCGCGCCTCCCGCGCTCGACGCCGAGAACCTCTACCGGTTCTTCCGCGCCGGCGACGAGGAAACGCTGGCCCTGCAGGGGGTGTCCCTGTCCGTCCACCCGGGCGAGACGGTGGCGGTGGTCGGCCCGTCCGGGTCCGGG
>JBBRZQ010000325.1:0-2883 GCA_038236535.1 Actinomycetales bacterium | reverse complement strand
TACGTCGGAACCCACGGCGTAGGCGTGGCCCTGCGCGACTACATGACCAAGGCCGGCGGGCACCTGGACAGCAAGCAGCGTCTCCCACCTGGGGAGTCCCTCAAGCAGGCACGGCATGCCTTCCAGAGGCTTGGTGCGGTGGAAGACCTCGCCCGCGGCTATTTGAACGTGCGATGGCCCGCGGCGCTCTGTGGGGAGTACCGGGATCCACCCAGCAGCACACGCATCGACCGCGCCTTGGCTCAGTGGGACGTCCAAGCACACCGCAGCCTCGCCGGGACGCCGACAACCGCGAACCTGTTCCTGGTTGCCGTGATCCAGCGAGACGTCGCGGTCGCCGGGCAGTTCCTGACTCAAGCCGCAGCCAGGACCCACGCGATCGACGCCGATCAGCACGCCTCCAGGCTGGCGACCCCCTTGGCTGATGTGGAGGCCTCCTGGGCCAACCTCGGCAGGCACCTCCAGCAGTTGACCCCACGCGGGGATCGGCGCATCGACCCCGCGCTGCTGCTGGCAGGCAACGAACTCCGCGCGTCCCTACGTGAGATCACCCACGACGGCGGTGCCGTCGCCACCCCCGATGTCATGGCCCAACGCACCGACCTTGCCACAGCCTCCCGCAGCATCCAGGCCAGCACCGGCACCGCGGTCGAACTCGGCCACGTCCTGCGTGAGGTTGTCCAAGACCCCAACGTCACGGTCTCCGCCAAGGGCGCCCACGCGCTGGTCACCGACCAAACCGGACATCATCCCGTTCAGGCCTGGATCGACGCAGCGGATCTGCACCACAATCGCGACGTCCCCCTCCCCCAGGTCGTCCGGGAGACGCTCACCGGCGCCATCGACCACACCCTCAGTGCCAACATGACCGCCAACTCGGCCGGTACCTTCCTCGAGCAATCCACCCCCCAGCAGATCGCCGCCGCGGCGAGCATGACAGGGCGCCGGCAGCAGGACCGCACACCCGTTGCCCTCGCAGTAAACACACCCGGCTATGGCTGCGAACGGTAGAGCATCGGCGTCCCTGCCCGCCCGGTGCAGGCAGCGGCCTGAGATGCCCCTGATCTTTCCCGCCTGTTACGGCAGCCCCACGCGACACGGTGGAACCCATCCGCTGGAATGCTGGCATCCGGATGCTCACTCTGACAGGGTTCTGTACATGGCTACCGACTACCGCAGCGATGAGCGCACACACAGGGTGGCGATAAGGCTCTCCAAACAGGACGCCGAGGAACTGCGGCGTGCTGCTGCTGACGAGGGCTATGCCTCCGTCCAGCAGCTCATTGAGGCACGCGTGTTCGGCGAAGCCCGGCCGCGGCGCAAGTCAGGCCCGAAGCCCCAAGCCGAGCAGCTAAAGCTGAGCGCCTAAAGACTCCATCAACTCAGGGCAGTGCCCTGAGACGACGAAACCACCGCGGGGAAGCGGTGGTCACGTCTTAAGTATTGGCCCGGTAGCACCCGGGACCCTTTTCGAACCGCTCCGCCAAGAGAGGTCGCTTTGCTGTGCCCAGAGTAGCAACGACGTACCCAAATCCCAACCCCTGCGAAGATTTTTCCGGGAGTGTCGCACCTCCGGGCCGTCCGGAGCACGCCCGACTCCCCCGGTCTCGGCGGCATACCAAGCGCTCCCTGGCCGGGCTTCGCCGGGCCACGTCGGCCCATGAGCGCCGTGGCGGCCTCGGCCCTGGCCCCATGCCCTCAAGCCTGGCCGCGCAAATGCCCATCTGGCACAGTCGCACCCACATGCTCCGCATCATTGACTGGCACGCCACCCAGCCACACGTCCACGAGCTCTGCCGGGCTGCGGGAGTCTCGGTGGACACCTGGAAGGCCGCCACGATCAACGACGTCCTAGACGCCGACGACCGCACCGGCCGCGCCATGAGCACCTCCCAGGTCGTCGCCGGGTCCCGGCTAAACCGCGACGAAAAGCAGATCCAACGCGTACGGCGCATCAACATCCAGCTCGGGATCCTCATGGAGTACTACCGCGGCCGCGAGCTCTCCGGCACCGAACGCCTTCAGCTGCTCGCTGACCACCCAGGAAACAAGCAGCGAGGCATCCCCAACGCCTATGCCATGGGAGTCTTTCCACCCCGCCAACGCCGCCAGATATCCACACCCCAACCCGGCCGGTACGCCCAGGTACACACCAACGTCCACCTTCCCCGTAGGGGGCATGGAAGTCTGTCTTCTCACCTACCTGGACCACTCCCCATAACCGCCGCTGACGCGTCGGAAGCAAAGGCGACGCCTCCGGCGCCACCGCCCCGACGAAAGAGGCGACCGGGTCTGGCCTTGGCGCACGAGATGCTGGCCCATCCGGGACTCAAGCTGTTCGTGGGTGTGCCCGCTGTGACGATAGCCGGCCAGCTGGGACCATACCGCCTCGGCGGCTGGCATGGTCTTGACCTAGCCGATGTGTTGATCACGACGGCATACGCGATGCGTATCGACCCCACCCGGGCGGCTACGCGGCCGTACGCTGCGCTCAAGACGTTGCTGAGCCAGATCGAGCCGATCGTCGACGTCGTCCAGGCACCCGCCGAGCCGTGCAAGCGACCCGACTGCGATCACGGCTGGATCCTCGTGGGGCCGGCCACCGTCGCGAAGTGCCCTCATTGCCCAGCCTCGGTGCGCGGGGGCATGGTCGCCGATGACGAACCACCATTCTGACCCACTATCCACGGGGCTGGCCCGGCAGCCAATCTTATCGATATCTAAGGGACTCTAACGATCTTCTATATAGCCTTAGATATTGGTAAGTTCTAGCCATGGACGAACGAAACAACCCCTACTCCCCCGGTGCCGGTCTTCGCCCGGCGGCACTGGTCGGCCGCGACGAAGAGCTGCAGGACTGGAGTGTCGCCCTCCAGCGGATAG
>JBBRZQ010000324.1:0-2895 GCA_038236535.1 Actinomycetales bacterium | reverse complement strand
TTCGCCGCGCGATACCAACTCCCGCCGCACCATCCGGCGCAAGGTCAGCGTGAACCGCGCCCACAACTCCGGTGCGTGCCAAGTGAAGAGCACTGTCAAGGGCCATGAAGAACTGCCCACTGGCGGCCACGGAAAATGCCCGCTGGTGGCCATGAAAACTGCCCACTCATGGCCAACAGATCTGCCCACCAGGAGTTCGGCGGCGTTGGCCATGCGTGGAGCGGGTGTTAGCGCATTGGCGTCACGCCCTGCCCGGCGAGGGCCTGCGTGAGGCGGATCGATTCGCCCGACGTCTGACAGACGTGAGCGTGGTGAAGTAGCCGGTCAACGGTCGCTGTCGCGAGGGTTTTGGGCATGAGCTCGTCAAAGCCGGCAGGATGTAAATTCGACGAGACCGCGATGGACCGTTTCTCGTAGGCCGCGTCGACGAGCCTGTAGAGTCCCTCGGCCGCGTCTGTGCCAACGGCGAGCAGCCCGATATCGTCAATCACGATGAGGTCGGCGCGGAGGATGCGCGCCACGACTCGGGTGACGCTGTCGTCGGCCCGGTGGGCGCGCATCAATGCGCCGAGGTCCTCGAGGCGGAACCAGGCCACGCGCATGCCGGCCTCGACGACTTGCTGGCCGAGGGCCTCGAGGAAGAACGTTTTCCCTGTGCCGGAGGGACCGCAAACGACAACGTTCTCTTTCCGCCCGATCCACTCAAGGGTGCGGAGGGCTTGCTGCGTCGGTAGCGGGATCGAGGACGCGGCCGGGTCCCAGGTGTCGAAGGTCTTCCCCGTCGGGAACCCCGCGGCCTTCCTCCGGGTGGCGAGCATGGACCGGGACCGCCCGGTGACCTCTTCGACGAGGAGAGCTTTGACCACTTCGGAGGGTTCCCACCGTTGCGTGCGCGCTGTGATCAGCAGCTCCGGCGCTAACGCCCTCGCATAGGGCATCTTCAGCTGACGCATCAACGCTTCCAGGTCCGCCGGGAGCGCGGGCGCCGTGGTCGGGACGGGGGTCATGCGCTCTCCTCCAGCAGGTCGTCGGGGAGGCTAACGGGCGGTTGACCGACCGCGGCCCAGCCGCGGGTCCCTTGGGTGAGGGACTGCGTTTCGCTGGCCGTGTGGGTGCTCGCGCGCAGTCCCGCCGCGTTCAAGATCGAGGCGAGGTCCTTGTGGGCGAAGCGACCATGGACGGCCGCAGTGCCCAGGGCCAGGTCGACGTCGGCCTGCCCGGCGATCTTCGCCAGCGCGACGGCCTCGGCCATTTTCTGCGTGATCCGCGTCGTGCCCACCGCGGCGGCCTCGAGCAGCCAGGTCCGGGCCCCGGCACCGATTGCGAGGAACTCCAGCTCGGCACCGCTCTTCGCTTTCACCGGATAGTCGCCGGGGATTTTGGGGGAATGATCGGGGAAATGGGCGTCATCAATGGCGGGGCTGCCCGGCCGGGCGCGTGGGTGCCGGGCGACTTCGACTGGGCCGTCGCGGCCCTCGTGGACGACGATGACCTGCTCAGCCAGGCCCAGGCCATGGCTGCGCACGAACACCCGCGCGCCGAGCAGATACGACGGCACCGAGTATTGGGCGTTCTCGAACGTGACCATCGGCGTGTTTCCCGGGACGCTGCGGGACATGCCGAAGGAGATGGTGTGCGCGGCGTCTGGAACACGATGTAACCGGGGGCTCTCCTCCAGAAGCATCACGGCGGGCTTGCGGCGGGTGGCGCGATGTTCGCGGTTGTTGACGAGGTCCATGAACTCCTGGCAGGCCGTTTCAATGTCAGCGAAGGAGTCATACTCGGGCCGGAGGTTGGTGTCTTTAGGGACGATGTCGGCCTTGGCGAGCTTCACGGAGGACTCGACACCGCCCTTGGACGCGGGGTCCGCCGGCTGGCAGGTGAGCACCGTGACGCCGTAGTGACGGGCGAAGTCCACCGTCGCGACGTTCCGCACCGGAACGCCGGCGACGTGGGACACCGTGACGGTTTTCTCATTATCGGTCAAGACATAGGTCGGGGCGCCACCGATGATGCGGAACGTGCGATCCAGCGCCGCGTAAACACTCGGCGCCGTCCGATCACGCATCACGATCACGATCCGGAACCGCGACCACGCCAGCCACGCAATGAAGAGAACGGTCTTCTTGCCCTCCATTACGGGGCCGTCGCCGAAATCGTACTGAATCCACATACCCGGCTCCGAGATCCACGGCCGGTGCACCCGGGTGTTGCCAAGCCGGTAGGCGGCGCGCACCTGAGCGAACGCGCGGCGCGTCGAGCGGTCCGAGCCCGTGTAGCCGAGAGCAACAAGTTTCGTGTGGGCGACGTCGGAGCGCAGCTTGCCCTTGGACGCGACCATCCATTCCTCAAGCTTGGGCATGAACGGGTCCGTGACCCGGCCACGGTTGACCGGGTTCGCCAACGGCTGGCCAGCATCGCGGGCCGCGACGTGGCGGGCGACAGTGTGGTGGGAGCACCCCGTCAGCTCTGCGGCGCCCCGCAAAGACTTCGTCAGATCATACGCAGCGAGAATTTCCATGATTTCTACGTCTACCTTCATTAATGGGCCTCTTCCTGAGCTCTTTGATGCGTCTAGATACCGCAATCAAACCCCAGGGAGAGGTTCCGCCGTTGTAAACGGTCGGGTTCAGATAAGCAAGTGGGCAGATCTCATGGCCACCAACGGGCAGTTTTCATGGCCGTCAGCGGGCAGTTCCGTGGCCGCCTATGGGCAGCTTGTCATGGCCGCCGACAATCCTGTCTCTGCCCGCTCAAGTCAAACTTGTTGATGGGGTCTGCTGGATAGTCGTACGCATTACTCACCCCACCCTCGACCGGGTCGACGGAGAGGAAGCGTCCAAGGGCGGCCACGTATTGTCGTGCACCCATCTCGATGGTGGCGATGGTTCCACC
>JBBRZQ010000323.1:0-2934 GCA_038236535.1 Actinomycetales bacterium | reverse complement strand
GCGTGGCTTGGCGGGACCGAGGTCCTGGGCTGCTCACAGCGAGATCGCGGGTCGCTCCACGCGCTGCCGTCAACGTGGTGGCGACCGACCGTTCTTGGGGGCGGATTCCCTGGCGTGTCACTGCAGCCGTGACACCGTCGGCCACCACTGCGGCTCGTGGGCCATCTCGATGATCGCCGTGTCGAGCCGGGCCCGCCGCGAGGTCGCCAGCAGCACGGTCTCCAGCGTCGTGTCGGAGGCGGCCTGCAACCCGGGCAGCTCGAAGCGCTGCTGGCCCAGCCACTGCTCGCCAGTCCAGGCAGTTCCTCCCGACCACAAGATCGCTGCCGCAGCAGGAGCTTGGACGTGCGGTGCCGGGCGCGCTTCCGGTCGGCGCGGACGTCCTCCCGGACCCGGACCAGGTCGCGGGCGGCCTCCTGCGCCAGCGACGGGGCCGTCACCGCGGTGATCTCACCCAAGCGCAGCACCCGGAGCCAGCAGCAGCGCATCCCGGGCGTCGGTCTTGACCCGCTCTCCCGACGGGCGATGCATCTTCGAGGGCGCAGCGACCACGCACCTGATTCCCCGGCCGCTCAGGAACCGGGCCAGCCCGTAGCCCGTCGGGCCGGCCTCATAGACCACCGCCACCCGCCCTGGTAAGGCCTGCAGCCAGGCCAGGACCGTCTCGTTGTCCGGCACCAGTCAGGCCTCGCTCAGCTCGCCTGTCCTGTCGTCCAGCGCACACGCCACCACCGAGCGTGCGTGCACATCCAGGCCGACGAAAGTTGTCAATGGCCACCGGGACCTCCCGTAATTGTTGGCTCAACCACCCCGGGCTTAACCCCGGGCAGGCCACCACAACAACTTGCGAGTGAGGCCCCGGCCCAAGAACCGGGCACCTCCATCCCGTCCAGGGGTGCGGTGAGGTGGCCGAACCCGGCGCGGTGTTTGACCGTCACGCGGGCCAGGGGCGCTCGCCTTCCTGGGCTTGGGCACGTGTCCGTAACGCTGATCGGGTCGAGGAGACGAGGGCCAACTCCGCATGGAGCCACCCACCGGCTATGCTCTTCCGCATGATGGAAGATAGGTCGGTCCCGGCGCGGACTCCGGAGCGGGTGCAGTCCGTGGACCGCGTTTTCACCCTCCTCGAGCGTCTCGCTGACGCTGATGGCCCGGTGAGCTTGTCCGAGCTCGCCGAGTCGACCGACCTCCCGATGCCCACCATCCATCGGCTGCTGCGCTTCCTCACCGGACAGGGCTACGTTCGTCAGGAGCCTTCCAAGCGCTACATGCTCGGACTGCGGATGATCCGGCTGGGGCAGGCGGCCAGCCGGGGCCTGGGCTCGTGGGCGACCCCCTACCTCGCGCACCTTGTCGACCAGTACGGGGAGACCGCGAACATGGCGATCCTCGAGGGCGATACTTGCGTCTACGTGGCGCAGGTGCCGTCGCTGCAGTCCATGCGCATGTTCACCGAGGTCGGACGCGTCGTCATGCCACACAGCACCGGCGTGGGTAAGGCGATCCTCTCGATGCTGCCCGACGACCAGGTGGCCGCCCTGTTGGGCAGGACGGGTATGCCGCCCCGCACCGAGCGCACCCTCGTCACCGTCGACTCCATGCTGGCCGCGCTGGCGGAGGCCCGCACCCTGGGTTACGCCCTTGACGACGGGGAGCAGGAGCTGGGGGTCAGGTGTGTGGCGGTGCCGCTTGTCGGTATGCCGTTCCTCGCGGCGATGTCGGTGTCCGGCCCGAGCAGCCGGATCACCATGGACGACGTGCCCCGCATCGCCCCCGAACTGCAGTCGGTCGCCGCCGCGCTCAGCCGCGACTTCCGGCAGGCCGAGATCCACGGTCCGCGCGCAAAGCCGGCCGCGGCCGCGGACTTCGACCGGTCGCGGACCGGCACCGACGACCAGCCTCGAGGGCTTCGCGGCAGATGACGCAGGCGCGCCGACCCTCGGACATCGTCGCCCTGCTGCGCCGGCCGGGTTCCCATGTCACCGGTCCGGAGGTCCTCGCCGAGCTGCGTCGGGCGATCGTCTCCGGTGGAGTCCCCCCGGGTAGCCTGATTCCCCTCGATGACGTCGCGGCATATTTCGGGGTGAGCCTCATCCCGGTGCGGGAGGCGCTGAAGACTCTTCTCGGAGAGGGGCTTCTGGAGCACCAGCCACGTCTCGGTTACACCGTG
This sequence comes from Actinomycetales bacterium, assembly GCA_038236535.1. Lineage (GTDB taxonomy): Bacteria > Actinomycetota > Actinomycetes > Actinomycetales > Dermatophilaceae > UBA4719. Next base: position 764 of record JBBRZQ010000323.1, on the reverse strand, counting down.
ACGGCCCTCTCGTCGGCGGAGCTGGGGGAGCTCTACATGGTCCGCGGAGCCCTGGAGTCCGTCGCGCTCGGCGCCGCGGTCAAGCACGCCACGCCGGAAGACCATGAGCGGGCCAGCCTCGTCCACGCGCAGCTCGATGCGGCCGTCGCCGCGAATGACCCCGTCCGGTTCCAGCGGGCCAGCCGCGCTTTCCACGAGGCCCTGCTCGCCCCGAGCCGGATGCCTCGGCTGCTGCACATGATCGACGTGGCCTGGAACCTGACCGAGCCGGTCCAGACCATGATGCGTGCCACGGACGACGAGCGTGCCGAGATGCGAGCGGACCACGAGCGGATGCTCTCCGCCTTCGTGGCCGGGGACGCCGAGAGGTTGACGACGCTTGCGCAGTCTCATCACGAGCGCCTGAGCGCGTATATCGGGCGGATCCGGTTGCGTTAGAAGCTCATCGTCGTGACTCTGCCCATCCTCTAGCCGTCACCGTCGCGGTCCGGACTGTCAGGAGCGTCCCGAAGCGGACGGCCCGGATCGTCGACGACGCCGGTGGCCCAGCCGGGGCCTGCCCGGCCAGCCGGGGCGGCGCCGGGTCGCAGGCCGCCTGGCCCGGAAGGGAACGCCAGAGCAAAGGAGCGAACGCCTTGACCCGGAGCCGACCTCGCCTGGCCCGGAAGGGGAGCAGCCGCCTCGCGGACACTCGGTCGCCGCTCGTAGGGTGACCGGGTGTCTCCCCTCGACGTGCTGGCCATCATCGCTGCGGGTATGGGCGC
>JBBRZQ010000322.1:0-2945 GCA_038236535.1 Actinomycetales bacterium | reverse complement strand
GTCTGGATCTGTCGGGGATCTACGCCGACTACACCGATGTGCGTGGTGGGCCGCAGTATGACCCAAGGTTGATGGTGAAGATTCTGATCTATGGGTATTCCCATGGGATCACGAGCTCGCGGGCGTTGGAGCGGCGCTGTCAGGACGACATCGCGTTCCGGTTCCTGACGGCCCAGGCCGCCCCGGACTTTGTGGTGATCAACCGGTTCCGGGCCCGGCACGGGGCGGCGTTGAAGGAGCTGTTCACCCAGTCGTTGACGTTGTGCGCCCAGGCGGGGTTGGTGTCTTTGGGTCGGGTCGCCCTGGATGGGACGAAGGTCCGGGCCAGCGCGAGCCGGCACCGGGCGATGAGTTACGACCGGATGGTGCGGGCCGAGAGCGAGCTCGCCGCGGAGGTGGACGCGTTGCTGGCTGACGCGGAGCGGGTCGATGCGGCGGAAGATGCCGCCTATGGGCCGGATCGCCGCGGTGATGAGCTTCCCGCTGAGCTGTCCCGTCGGGAGGGCCGGCTGGCGGCGATCCGCAAGGCGAAGGCCGCCCTGGAGGCTGAGCACAGGGCCAAGGCCCGCGCGCAGGCGGAACAGGTGGCGGCCGAGCAGGATCAGGACCCCGAGCAGGTCGCCGGAGCCGGTGACGCGGCTGAGGCCGCGGTGGTGGTCCCGGATCGGGCGCAACGTTCGTTTACCGACCCGGATGCGCGGATCATGAAGACCTCCGACGGGTCGTTCCACTACTGCTTCAACGGTCAGGCGGTCGTGGATGAGAAGAGCCAGGTTGTCCTGGCTGCGAGGCTGGGCCAGTGCGGGGCGGACTCCCAGTGCCTGCCGGGGATGCTCACCGAGCTGGCCGACTCGTTGAGCGCGGCGGGGATCACCGGCACCCCGCGTACGCTGCTGGCCGATGCCGGGTACTTCTCCGAGGCCAACGTCGCGGCGGCCACCGCCGCGGGCATCGACCCGCTGCTGGCCACCGGGCGGCTACGCCGCGGCGAGAAACCACCACCGGTGCCACGCGGGCGGATCCCGGCGGGCCTGACACCCAAACAGCGGATGAGCCGAAAGCTACACACCAAAAAAGGCAAGGCCGACTACGCCCGACGCAAAGCCATCGTCGAACCGGTCTTCGGCCAGATACAGGTCGCCCAAGGAGCCCACCAGCTCCGGCTACGCGGCATGGTCAAAGCCGAGATGGAGTGGACGTTCCACCTTGCCTGCCACAACTTCCGCAAGCTCGCCGGATCCGGATGGACCACCACCCAGATGGCCACCAGCTGAGGGAACCGGGGCCCCACCCGGTCCCTCCCGGGCGACTGGGAACCAGTCGTACCGTCCGAGGCCGGACATCTTTCGGTGACCACGGCGCCCCAAGCACTCAAGGCCTCTCACACAGCCCGAACGGCCTCGGACACCATCGGGCTGTCTGTCACCGCCTCAACCGTTACCGACTCGGGGTCCTAGTGCCCGCTAGAGCGACGGCGAGGGCGGCGGCCATCACGAACTCGGTCACGGCCATGTTTCAGTGTGCGGCCGTGAGCTGTCACTCGTTGGGTCTCACACCGCGGGAAGAGCGGCTAGCGGATGAAGGTGTTGGCGGCGAACGCACCCACAAAGATCAGTCCACCGATGGCGGGATATGTCAGTAGGACTGCCAGCATCGCGGCCACAGCGACGGGTCCACGCTTTGCGGACTCGATCAGCTGTGGCCTGGATGGCGCACCTACCGATGGGTCGGAGGACTACACTCTCCAGCGAGCCGCGGTAGGGATTCCCGCGCAGCCCCTGAAGAAGCAGCCCGGTAGGCCGATCGACAGGCCGAACAGAAGCCCTGGCGCGGTTACGTCCAACATTCGGCCGATGGGGAGGCCGAAGAGGAGGGAGTGGAGCAGAAGAGTGGCGATGGCGACGAGGGCGAAGCCCTTGATTGACATGCCCGGAAGCAGCAGTTTGTTCTTCCGTTCGCCGAGGCCCGCCAGGTAGTAGAGCTTCTCGCCCATGATCCCGAGCAGGAACGCGACGAATGAGATCACCACCAGGGCTCCGGGTCAAAGTTGAGCCCCGGTTCAGGCTTCTCGGCAGCAGCGGCCGGCATCTGGCGACTCGGCACTGACGCTGACCAACGCTAGGTCGTGCCCGTGTGCATCGCCTTGGCTACCTTTACCACCGCAGCAGGACCCGGATTTCGTGAGATCTGCGACGACCTCGTAGATCGTGGCGGCAGTCCCGTCGAGAAGGAGCTCCCCGAGCTGTGCTTTCACTCGCGAGGCCGCCTCGGTGGCGTGCATGGCGGCGAACGTCTCGGCGCTGTTGTGCTCTACGAGCGCCGTGTAACTACCATCGGCCGCGCGCAGCAGTCGTCGGCCTTGTAGCCCGTCTACCTCGCCGAGCTGGTCGTTGGACCAGGCGAACCAGGCCCGGAACTCAGCCTCGCGCTCAGTGGGGACCTCAGGGAACCGGGCGATTGCGATGAACATTCGTTCCTCCGTCAGTTGATGCTCAGGGTTCAGCGGTGCATCGCACCGCCGCGCCCACCCGACTATCGGCCGGTTGGGGGCGCTTTTCAGCCTCTCGCACCAACCCATGCCGCACTGTCGCGGTTCTATGAAGATGCCATGAAGATGCGGCCGTTTGGGCGGCACCGGAGGGGGACTTCATCAAACGTTGACTGTTTCCCCAGGGCGTTCTTCACGGCGATGATCCACCGTTGTCCTAGGGCACAGAACCAGATGGGTCACAAACCCTGACTGTGTGCGCGAACGGAGAGAGACGTGTTGCCGGTCCTGTTCTCGGTCTTTGGCTTTGACGTTCAGTCCTACGGGGTGAGCAAAGCGCTCGCAGCGCTGGTGGCCGCCTTCATGCTCGCCCGAGCCTTCGAGCGGCTGGGTTGATCTGACTTGCTCTCGACGGACAGCGACTTTTGCATGAATCACGCGGCGATTTGTTGTTTCT
>JBBRZQ010000321.1:0-2981 GCA_038236535.1 Actinomycetales bacterium | reverse complement strand
GCAGGCCCCGCACCACGCCAACTCGGAACACGGGACCGTCATCCTCGCCACAGGGTACGCCGGGAAAGAGGACGGCCCGGCCTTGATTGGCTCATCCGGTATTCCGGGCGGCCATGTCGGGCCAACCTCTCGGAGGGTAGAATCCGTGTAGGTCGGGGCTTTTTCCAGGCCGCATGCATGCACGCCATCGAGGATTGCGAGGTCACGGACGGTGGTCCATATCCAGAACCTCATCGACGACCTGAAGTGTTTCGAGACGGTCCGCCAGTTGCGATGGCCAGAGGGCGTAGCTTGTCCCCATTGTGACTCCCATCGGATCACGAAACAGGGTCGCGATACGACGCAACCTGAGCGACAGCGCTATCACTGCGAGGACTGTCGGAAGCACTTCGACGACTTGACCGGGACGATCTTCGCCGGCCATCACCAACCGTTGCGGGTCTGGATCCTCTGCCTCTATTTCATGGGGCTGAACCTCTCGAACCTACTTTCCGCACATCTCGCGACGACTTTCTCCGAATATCCGGTGGGCTGCCAACTCAGCGGTCATAAGCCCTGGGAATGTCCAGGAGTCGCAGGACTCTGCGCTGTAACCGGGTCAGTTCCGTCGTGAATGTCATCGCCGGGCCTTCTCCCGACGTCAGCGTGTGCCGCTGCACGTCCTCGAACAGGTCGATCACGCGCCGCGCCGTCGGGCGGCGGCAGCCGCGACGCTCGGGGTACAGCGGCAGGCTCTCTACCCTCGATCGCTCCATCGCACGACGCAGTTCCCGCTCCAGCAGCGACTCCACCAGTAACACGAAAAAGTACACACACAGCAACGCCTGGATCCGGCTCGCCTCCTTCAGGTACACCGGCGCCACCACGAAATCCGTCTTCAACTGCTCGAACCGCCGCTCCAATGCCGGCTGCTTCTTGTACGCCAACAGCACCTCCAACTCCGTCCGCGACATGTCGTTCGTGATCAGCGGAAACATCCCGTCACACCGCGCCTCCCCGTCGAGCTTCGCCAGGTCCACGTGGTGCTCCAGCGCGAAGTGCGTCCGCTGGTGCTCGACGTACCGCGTCGTACTCCCGGGACGTCCCCGCTTCTCCTGGCGATAGCTCTTCCTGGTCTTCTGGATCACTTCCACCGTGATCCACTCCGACACCTCACACTCCTGCAGGATCGCCTCCACCGCCGCGCTCACCTTCGCCTTGTCGCGGTACCTCGTCCGCGGTGCGGCCAGCTTCGCACGCAATTCACCCAGCCGTGCCACCGCACGCTCCAGGTGGTTCAGACGCACCTGGGCGTCCCGCTCGGCCTTGGAGGCGCTGTGGTACCACACCAGGCGGTAACCCTCGGCGGTCGCGGTCGCCGTCGCCGCTGGGCCGGTCGAGAACACGTCGAGCAGCTTCCCATCCTCATCGCGGCGGTCGTGCAGGTGTTGCCAGTCGACCTCCCCACGCGCCACCTTGGCACGGAAAACGGCATCCTCGCCGCGGGTGCGGGGCAAAACGCTCACGAACCGGCCACCGTGTTTGTGGATATAGGTCATGTTCTCGACCGTGGCGAGCTTGCAGTCGGCGACATAGAGGAAGTCGCGGCGGCCGGTGAGCTTGCAGAGGAAGTCCCAGGTGGAGCGGTGCGAGCGGTCGTCGGTGGTGTTGCCACTCTGGACCCGGAACTGCACAGGCACGGCCCCATCACCGGTGACCGTGAGAATATAAAGCAATTGCTTGAGGTCGGGGCGGTGGTCCTTGTTGTGGCCGTGGGTGACGGACAGGCGAAGTTGCCCGCGGAGGGTGCGTTCGTTCTCGGCATTCTCGTAGTCGCCGGAGAAGGTCACGGTGGTGGAGTCATTGTGAAGTTCGTCGAGTTCGACGCCGAACTCACGCACAGCGTGTGCGGCGACGTCAAGGACGAGCGAGGGGATGTCGGCGTCGAAGACACGGTCGAGGGATCGTCCCACGCGGTCGTCGTTCAGCGCGTCGAGCTGTTCGGGAGCCAGGCCGAGGAGTTCCGGGACGTGGCGTGCGGCCCACTCGCCGATGCCATAGAGGGGCTCACGTGAGACGAGGAAGTTGCGGACGAGCAGGAGCACGGCGGTGGCGGTGGGAACGCGGGTGCGGCCATCCTCACGGGGCAGGTGATCGCGGAGAAACTCGGCGAGGCGGAGCCGGTGGAGGACGTGGTCGAGAATGGGCAAGGCGGCGACGCGTTGCGAGAGGAGGGTGTGTGCCCCGGCGTGAGCGGTTTCCCCGGGCCGTCGGCGGTCGTCGTGTTCGTCCACGCGTGGTCCCCTTGGGGCGATGGCTGCGGGCCGGGAGGTTCCCGTGGTGGGGCGCGTGTCCCAACGTCGCGGAGGTCCGACCTGCAGCGTTTCCCGTCGCCATGATGGTGTGGCATGGGAAGACGTCAAGAGGCGGGAAAATCTTCTGTTTTACAAAACCACATATGCCTTGACGTAAGTCAAGTTCGCCACGACTTACGTCAAGAGCGGCCATTTCGGGCGACCGGAAGAAATCGTGGGGCTGGGGGTGAGACATTGACGCGAGGTGGGACAGGGGCGAAGAATGCCGCGGCGTACGGTGGGCGATCGCCGTGATCGAGCGACACCGAGAACGGCATGGTCAGCGCCTGGATATGGGGCAGCCCGCGCACCGAAGGAGGAAGGACTGGATCGCCGCGGTCTACAAGGAGTCGATCAAATCCCGAGATAATGCGGGTGAGATGTGCGGAAAGTAGGAAGGAACTGCCAACTACGGCACAAATTGGCCCAGTCTTGGGGGCACGCCGATTCGGTCGGGGCAACTCTCCGCACTCGCTCCAAGGTGGCGTCATTGAATGAATCGACGTGGCCCGTGTAGGAACGCTTGTAAAGTCGCCCCGAGGGGAGCTTGAGAAACTCACTTTCGATGCGAGCCTGGCCTCCCTCGGGATCCGGCCCCACTTCCATCAGAGACATGAACGCACCACGGCCCCATCGCCCTTTGAGATT
>JBBRZQ010000320.1:0-3006 GCA_038236535.1 Actinomycetales bacterium | reverse complement strand
TCCCGGTTCCCCATCATGGTCCGTGCCGCCGGCCGGCGGTCACGAATAACGAATCGCGAGAGGACGCGCTGAGACTTCACGAACCCACGTCCGCTCATCCTTGGGTTCGGAGCATCACCGACATAAGCCGGATGCGCGGACGTCCGCACCGCCAGTTGGCGAGTTCCCTATCTGCGCCATTATGTGGGTGATCGGTGTCAAGGGGTCATGATGCTTGGCTGTCATCGACTTTGTTGAGTAGCCCTGTGAAGAGCTTGGTGCGGTGGTCCTGGCCCTTGGTGGTTGCGTCGTCGTGTTGGGCTTGGAGGGTGGGTCGGAACTCGATGCTGGTCTGGAAGAACGCGCATGTTTCGCAGATGGATTCGAAGGCGCAGTCGAGCTCGGGTGGTCGGGTGCAGTAGCCGTTGCCCAGGAGGCGGTGGTGCTCGCGGCGTAGGCGGACCATCTTGGGTCCGATGGTGTCGGCGGGCAGGGTGTGGGCTTGTGCGTAGAGTGCGTCGACTTTGTCGGTGACTGCGGAGTATTCGTCGGCGAGGGTGTTGTTGGCGATCTTGGCGTAGCGCAGGGTCATGTCCAGGCTGCGGTGGCCGAGCATCGCTGCGATGGCTTCCAGGCTCATGCCGCGGTTGATGGCTTGGGTGGCCAGGGTGTGGCGTAGCTGGTGGGGGTGGTAGTGCGGTAGGCCTGCTGCGGCGCCGGCTTTGTTGATGAATCGGGTGACGGTGTGCCGGTCCAGTGCTTTGCCGTTCTCTCTGGGCAGCAGCAGGGGGTGAGCGTCCGGGACGTGGGCGGTGCGGTAGGTGTCGATGAGGTCCACCACTTGTGGGTGCAGGGGCAGGTAGCGGTCCTCGCGCAGCTTGCCGACCGGGACGTGCAGCCAGGGACCGGCGCCGATCTGAACGACCGCCTCGGCGCGTAGGGCGGTGAACTCGCTGACCCGAAGACCGTTGCGCAGCAACACTTCTACGGCAACGCGCACGAGCAGTCGCTTATCGTTCTGTGCGGCTCGCAGTAGCTTCGCGGCGGCAGCATCATCGAGGGCTTTGGGCAGTGGGTGGTCCTGGCGGGGTAGGTCGCCGGGGAACATCGGAATCCGTGCTGGTGCTTCTTCCCAGCCCCATTCGTCGATCCGGATGAAGAACATCCGTAGGGTCCCGAGCCGGTGGGCGAGGGTGGCCGCGGTCAGCCGGGCCTTGTTCTGTCCGGGGCGTCTGGCCAGCCAGGGTTTGTATTCCTCCACGTGCCGGCGGGTGAGGTCGGCGGTGCTGAGCAGTGCCGGTGAGGTCTCGACCAGGAACGCAGTGAACGACCGCAGCGCGAGGTCAGCGCCGGAGACGCTGCCCGGTCGCAGGACGCAGGCGACCTGCTGCAGGTACCGGCCCATCGTGGCCACTATTGCCGGGTGGGTGGCGCCCAGCTGTTCCCAGGTGGGCAGCAGCAGCGGCCCGCTCACCGCAGGCTCCCGGTGTCGGGGTGGGCGGCGAAGACTTGGGCGTCGATCACTTCGGCGGCTTTGCGGTACTGGGAGGCGAGCCAGTCATCGGCCAGGTGCAGGTAGATCCGGGTCGACTCGATCGAGGCGTGCCCGGCCTGGGCCTGGACCGCCTCCAACGCCATGCCGGCCTCACGCAGCCGGGTCAGGCAGGTGTGCCGCAGCTGATGGCAGGTCGCATGCCCAAGACCGGCTCGGGCTCGGGCCCCGTCCAGGATCTCGTCCAGTCCGTATGCGGACAGGGGCTGGCCTCGCCGCGGCCGTTTGAGAACCATGAACACATGGTCGGTGGCGGCGTCGGCGGGGCGCTCGAAGTCCAGGTAGGCGCGCAGGTGGTCGAAGAACCTTCCCGATACTGGCACCAGGCGCTGGTGTCCGCCCTTGCCCTCGGCGATGAACACCCGACGCTGGGCCACCTGCAGGTCGCCCAGGCGCAGGCCGATCACCTCACAGCGGCGCAGACCGCCCAGGACCATCGCCGCGACCATCGCGCGGTCCCGGTGGGTACGCAGCGCGCTAGTGAGGGCATCGACCTCGGGTGGGGTCAGGATCCGTGGCAGCGTCCTGGTGACCTTGACCAGCGGGACACCTTGTCGTGGTCGTTGTCGCTCTCGCCTGGTGGGAAGGCCCCGCGGGACCGGGTTGGTCGGCACGTCGCCGCGCACGTGCAGGAACGCGAACAGCCCCGAGACACTCGAGAGTCGTCGGCGCAGCGTCCGCGCCGAGACCCCGCCGGCCTGACCCACCACGGGCTGCAGCTGCTCGCCGGCACTGGGCCGGCCGGTTCGTTGAGCAGTCATAAACCCCAACACATCGGCCGGGCGTACCTGCTCGGGCGCCTTGTCCACCACGGTGAAGAAGACCTTCAAGTCAAAGGCCGCCGCGAGGACCGTGTTCGGCCGGCAACGCCCAGCCAGGAACTCCAGATATGCGTCCAGGACGGGGACCCCGAGCCGAACCGAAGGTCCACCGGACGGGTCAAGGGAGCGGATCAGATACGGGGTGACTCTTGGCATACAGGTGCCTTTCTCTCCTCAAGGACCACCGGGTCTTTCCCCGGCGAAATCTCCCTGAAGATCACCCACATATCAAGCAAGAGAGGATCACATGACAAAGGACCGCGCCCCGCTTGTCCGGCTCCACCGTTACGCAACTCACCCCGATCACGCCCACCATCCTGCGACAACAACACCGACCAGCCTCGCGCTCGTGTGCTAGAGATTGGTATCCCGGGTGTTCCATCTTGGCACCGTTCCTTGCGCGAATTTGGTACAACGGGGTGCGCCATCTTGGTAGTCTTATGTGATGGTTGACCTCGCTGACTACCGACCACGACTTGCCGACAAGCACCTGGGTGACTTGCTCGCCGAGTTTCCCGCGGTGATGATCAATGGCGCACGGGCTACCGGAAAGACGACGACGGCGCGCCAGCATGTGTCCGACGTGCTTTCGCTGGACATCCCTGGGGTAGCGGCGTCGATGCGGGCGGACCCGGATGCTGCGCTTCGACGTGC